>JAPLGT010000322.1:1016-10689 GCA_026390035.1 Chloroflexota bacterium | reverse complement strand
GGCGCGATGGGTCAGGCCCTGGCCACCCTGGGCTGGCGCGGACGCAAGTTCGGCATTCATTTTGTCTTTGCTGCGCAAGAGTTCACCAAGGACATCGTTGGACCAGTCCGCGACCAGGTGGGGTTGACGCTATGCTTCCGGGTGCGCAACGGTCAGATGGCCGAACGTATGGGCTGCAAAGGTGCGGAACGCATCCCCGGTAATCGACCCGGCCTGGCCATCAGCGACCGGCATGGGCCGATCCAGACCTATTTTGTGGATCAGTCTGCCCTGTCCCAGGCGCAAAATATGATGCCTGCCATCAGCGTTGAAGAACACCCGCTCTTCGCCCGCTCACTGCGCGAAACGGACGGACGGCTTTCGATCCCGATCTTGGTAGGTTGGGGCAGCCGGGAGCGGGTGGCGCGTCAACTGCTCGAATCCTGGGAAATGCGCGGTTGGGTGATGCGCGACCCTCAGCGCGATAATGCGCGCTACATCACACCGAAATTGGCCCAAATCCTGTCAAACCGTCAAACCGGTCAAACCGCGTCAAACCCGGCTTAAAACCGTCAAACCGGCGTCAAACCACTGTCAAACCCACAAAGGAGCAATTCACATGGAAAACAAGCTTATCCCCCTTGGCATCGATGCCGGAAACGGCGCATTCAAACTTACTGGCGCAGCAGGTGGTCTGGAAATCGTCTCGCAGGTGGCCACAAACGGCACAATGCGGGTCATGACCACGCTCGGCCTGCGCAAACAGAAGGCCCCCCTGCAAATCGCCAACGACAGCGGTTCTTTCTATGTAGGTGTAGGCGCACATGATTACGGACGGCCAGTGGAAAATCTGGATGTTGATCGCTTCAACGGTACCCCGGAAATGAAGGCGTTGCTGCACGGCAGCCTGACACGTTACCAACAAAAGTATGGCGCCTTCAATGCGCCCCTGATCGTTGTGGTTGGGCTGCCGCACGAAGTGCTGGCGGGTGACGCTGCAGAACAGAATGTGGAGAACGTCAAACACTGGATCCGGGGAACTCACACCTGGTCTGCGGATGGCGAAACATACAGCGTCGAGATCACCGATGTGAAAGTGACCAGCCAGGTCACCGGCGGCCTGTTCGATTATTTGCTGGATGACCAGGGAGTCTTTATCCCTTCGCGGAAGAGCGCCTTCAGCGGTGAAGTGGGCGTGATTTCGGTTGGTTTTGGCACGGTTGAATTGATGGTTGTGCGCGACCGAACCCCGGTCCAGCGTTTCACATCCGGCTCAGCGTCAGGAGTACGACGCTTGCTGGAAATCGTGAACGGTCAGCACCTTTACTCGTTGGGCGAGATGGACACCCAGTTGCGCGCCGGGCTGTTGGATGTTTCCACCGCCCTGCCGGTCTGGGAGCGGGAAGTGACCGGCGTGATCGAAAAGCAATGGGGCACAGCCTGGAAGCGTTTCGCGGTTGTCCTTCTGATGGGGGGCGGCAGCGTTCTGCTGCGCGAGACGCTGCCGTATCGTTTCAACGGCAAAGCTTTTCTGCCAGATGAACCGGTGCAGGCCATTGCCCGCGGGTTGTACAAGCTGACCCTGTTTCAGCAGTCCCGGAAGGCGAAATTATGAGCATGTCCGGACATTCAATCGTGGATGGCACGGGCAGCAATTCAGGGCAACAAATCGGTTAACCAACTACGCATGCAAACCATTTATTGCCCGGAGAATTATTTCATGCAAAAGAAAACCCAGGCCAGGCTCAGCCAATCCACGGCAAAAGCGGCATCATCACATCTTTGCGTTCAGGGCATGCTCCAGAAAACCTGCGGATCAAAATTATGAGCAAACGTGGGCGTCCGAAGGCTGTAACCGAGAACTGGGATTGTCAGATCCACCTGCGGTTGCATGTTGGCGAAGATGATGACCTGATCGGGTTCCTGACTGCCATCCCAATGGGCAGGCGGGCGCTGGCATTGAAGGCTGCTTTACGATCCGGTGGCTTGCAGACAGCCGGTTTCGCGGATGAAAGCCTGGATGATGAACTGGCTGCCGCAGCGGATGAATTTTTGAAATAATGGCAACCAGAAATTCAATTGATTTATTGGTTGCCAAAAAAGAACTACTATTGCGCTGCATCCTGTAGAAAGACAGGGTAGCTCTTCAAAGACGAATTTCTATGAGCCAAAACGCTTTCTCCCTTTCAGGTATCCTGGCAGTTGATCCAGGCGTGGTTCCGGAGTTGATCGAATTCGGTGGCTTCGAGATCCCGTATGTTGTCGCAACGCTTTTGAGCGGCCCATCCTACGCGGGTGAACGCCACCCGGTCTACCTGACCGGCGAAGCGGCGAAGATCGCCTATGAAGAACTCAAGAAGTATCCAAACGGTTTCTCCGTTCTGGCGCAGGGGTCGCTCAAGACTTTCGCGGGCAAAACCCGGCCCTGGGTGACCCACCTGCAGGTCTTCGAACCTCGCGACCAGAACTGGTTGATCGCTTTATTGCTGCAACCTGGCAAGCTCGCCATCCTGATCGTCAAGCATTTGGGCAAAGCCCAGGTGCGCGCCCTGCTCGAAGAGATCGCCAAAGAGGCCGAACATCAGAAAAACCGCCCTTGACAACCACGAGTCCACCTGTATAATCACTGAAGTGTTGCGTTCCCAGGGATAATTGTATCTATTACTCGCCTGCACGAAAATGCGCGCCCTTCTTGGGAGCGCATTTTTTTATTCCCTACGGAGAAAGCAACCATGCCACAAGCCCCATTTCTGCCCAAGAATTTTGTTCTCCCTGAGATCATAGGCGATTTTCCCTGTGTTGTGTTTTACGTGGATGTCGCCCAGGATAAGGTGCTCGAATACCGCTGGAGCAAGCTATCCGAAGTTGTCCCAACCATCGCCGTCATCCAGGAAAACGAGAAGGAACAAAAGGCGGGGTGCGATGGCAAGAAATAACCGCGTCGCTGTGCAAGGTGACCTGACCGGCGATATTCATTTCGATGTGATCAGGAAGGATGACCGCAGCATTCCGTTCCTGCGGGTGTACATGATGATCAACGGTTCGAACGGAGCCGGGGAAGTGCGCGGGCTGCGGGTCATGTTCTACGGTTTGCTGGCCGAAGAAGCCGAAGCCCACCTGCAAAAGGGCAGCCGGATCGAAGTCGAAGGCCATTTGCAGATCCGCCGCGTACCAGACGAGGGGGTATCGGTGGAGGTCGTCGCCGAGGATGTGGATTACATTCGCAACATCACCTGGGAACGCGGCTCAAAACGTCTGGCTGAAATGGAAGCTGCCGGGAAGAAACGGCCAAAGCTCAATCCAGTGGAAGACTTTTACCCGGTCAGCCTGCCGGTTGCGGTGCCCGCATGAACAGCGAGATCACGATCCCGAAGTGGGTCTGGATGGTTGGCGTTGCGCTCGCCATCCTATTCCTGGGTATTGGCATTTCACCCAGGGGCGCCGATGGACATCCACTGCTGCTTTCTCCGGATGTAAAAGCGCTGAACGACTATCGCATCTCGCTTTCCGCCTGGCATGACAAGCTGGTGGATCTGAATGGCAGGATCGCCCGGATTTTGTCCAACAACTATGGCGGCGATCTATTTAGCCAATCCAGCGAGGGACAGAAGGTGTTGAATGAGACCATTCGAATTCTGGAAGAAATCGACCAGACATCCACCACCGCCGCGGCTGTACCTGCCAGGGACCTAACGCTGAACGCTGCCAGCGCAACATTGAGCGCAGCGCAGTTATCACTGTTGTGGATTTCCGCACCCACTCCCGTCAATCTGGATACTGCCGGGCAGGCTCTGGACGCTGCACGGGCAAATCTGACTTCCCTGGAGGCCAGCCAATGGATGACGCCCCGGTAAGTACGGTGACCCTGCAGGTATTGAATGGCTTGATTGATACTCAAATGAAGCTGCGGGATGCATCCGAAAAACGCTGGTTGTTCGCGCGCGAGGCGCTCTTCAACCTGGCACGGCTGGTGGCCACCGATTGGTTGGAAGAAAGGCAGCAGCAGAAGGGCGGGCTGGATGTTGTGCGCATCGAAGAACTATCTCGCCTTGTGTTTGAGCGCGTAGCTGCCCTGCACTCTGCGTATGTTCACCCGGATGCGGAGCAGATGCGGAAGCTTTTGAAACGCATCGATGAACTCCATAACGATGTCGAGAAATTCACCTTACTCGCAAGTGGTTATCAGAACGAGGTTGAGAAAGCCAATCTTGAAATCACACGACTCAGCATTCAGACCGAAAACACAAAGGCCAAACCAGCAACTAAGGTAATCGATGCGGTTGTTCGCAATGTTGTACCAACCCAATCTCGCAAAGTTATTCCGCCAGAGCCTCCTATGCTTGAAATCCAGGCATCAACCCCGGCGCCCGCATGGTTTCAGAAGTGGGCAGCGAGCGAAGCATATGAGCGGCAGTCATTCATCATCCGGCTGATTGGCGATACCGGTCTTTCATTGGAGTTGGATGTCATGAAGGCTTTGAGCGAAAAATATAACATCTCGCTCCGATCTGGTGCTGCAGGCCGTACTTTTGACCGAATGGTTGAAGCAGAATTTATCATTATCGCGGAGACCGCGGGAGGTTTGAAAGGTCGTCCACCCCACACCGTTCGGTTGGGAAAGCTCGGAGAATCCGCTTATCTTCTTATGACGGGGAAACAACCAGCCAAAAATCAGTTTGATGAAATCCGTTTGGCGCATGGCACAGATGCCCACACTTTGCTGATCATGAAAGCTGGCTCCATCCTGGAAGAAGAAGGCTACGAAATCATATCGATGGGTGAAATGGAATTCTCACTGCCAGATGGTCGTAAAACTTCCCCAGATATTTTGGCTAAATCGCAAAGGAGCGGGCGAGAGATCCATGTGGAGGTCGAGCGCAACACCGGCAAAGGTGACCCTGACGCACGTGAGCGCAAATGGCAGACCGCTTTCGACGCGGGTCAGAATAGCCTGTATGTCTTTTGTGAAACTGAAGGTATTCAGAAAAAAATCTCCCAGGAGATCAATCATGCCCTGGCTTCTGAATCCAGGCTGGAGCGAGCCAGCATTTTTATGACCAATTTGGAAGCCATTGGCGCCGATCAAAGACACCCGGACGGAAGTATTTGGGTATACCAGAAGAAGCCATGACCCCGAGCAAAGGGAACAAAATATGGGGAATAAACCATTATGTTCCCCATAAAAGGCCGGTCAGTAGACTAAGTAAATAAGTTCCCATTGACCAAAGGGAACAAACTCCAGCTCGAAGTTCTCCGCTCTCCGTTTTCACGCTATCAAGAAACAGCACCACCCAAAGGATATTCGATGACCAAACACTCGACCACCCCTGACCAGAAACAATCCTTCGCCAAATGGCTGGAAGGCCAGCTTGATTTTCGCAAGTGGAAGGCAGCCGACCTGGCAAAGCATTCCAATCTGAGCGAAAGCACGATCTGCTTGTTTCTCCATGCCCAGCGCGCGCCGGAACCGGTCTCCTGCAAGAAGCTGGCCAGTGGGCTTGGGCTGCCGGTTGACCTGGTGTACGAGCAGGCCGGGTATATGCTGACCGGGCCTGAGTCCTTATCCAGTCCTAAGCGCTCCCTGATCGAACTGGTGAAACGCATGCCGGATGCTGATGCGCTCAGGCTGCTGGCCCGCTCGCAGGCACGCATGGTGACCCAGGCGGATGGAAAATGGTGGGCGTGAAATCGGATCCAGAAGTCAGGGCGACCCCGATAGCCTATTCTCCGCCCAAGCGGTCGCTGGTTGTGCCACTGATCCTGCTGTTCGATCTGTTGTCGTGCTGCTGTTGCTTCTGGGTACTGGTGCCCTGGATGCAAATTCATTAGCAATTGGAGAAATGCTATGTGTAATGCGAAGTTGTTCACGCGAGATATTCAACCTGGTGTCTTTGCTATCCGGGGCTGGGAAGCGCGCATGGTGACCAAGGTGGTTGATGGGGTCGCCACGTATTGCAAATTCTGTGCTGAAACCGGGGGCCCATACGGGCAGCCGTTTGGTTCATGCACAGTGAAAACATTTTTAACCTGGGCAGAGAGATTGGCATCGCCCGATGAAGTTGCCGGGTACGACCGGGAGTTGATTATCGCTTCGAGCAACCAGGTAACCAAGAAATGGTTAAATGGGATGCTGGCTCTCGTGCCATCTGAATTATTATCCGCTGAATTGGAGAGCCGGGGTATCTTGCCCGCAAAAACACCATGACCGAACAAAACTTTTTCGACATCAATACCACCCTGTTGAATATCAAGCCCAACCCGGCAACGCGCTACCTGCAGTTCTTTTTATCCGAACATCCGTTGGCCAGCCAGAACGGGATGGTGAACTTTGCCCGGCATGTCGCCAGTCGGAAGATCGGCCGCTGGCTGACGCCCAACGAAGTGGTCGTTCATTCGGACGGTGATCGGGAAAACTGCGCGCCGGACAACCTGCTGGTATTCCTGCGTTCGGAGCTTGCCAAATATTGCCTGCCTTCCCACAAGGTCGAACGGGTGCTGCTGGTTTGCTCACGTCCGGAATGTCGTCGAGAATATGACGAAGTGCCTTCCCATGCCAGCCGCAGCCGTTATTGCTCCCTGGAATGTACCCAAATTGCCTCGCGCAAGTTCCATGTCAGTCCGCTTGAAATGCAGCAAATGGTCTGGGAGATGCCCACCACCCACATTGCCCGGGCATACGGCGTCAGTGATCAGGCCATCGCCAAGTTCTGCAAGAAACACCAGATCCAAAAGCCGGGACGCGGATATTGGGCAAAGCTGTATGCTGGTGCGATTGATCCCTGCCTGGCGCCCGCCGTGGGATTTACGATTCCAGTCGACCAGTTTCTCCAATCTGTTTGACACTTTAATGCTTGCTGGGGTACATTCACTGCGGGCAGAAACCCCCACACATACACAGTGCTATTTTGAGCATCAGGAGCTGCACAAGGAGATTTACGAGCGAAGCGCACGGCACAAATGTCAGCAGGGAAAGATAGCCAGATAACCGGGATTTCACAGACGCCGCATGGAAACGGCACAGGGAGCACTTAGAGGAGAATTGAGCATGATTGGAAAACTGTTTGGATTGATTGGGAAGTTGATTGGGCTGGCGCTACTGGCGCTGATTGTTGGCGTGGTTGCCCTGGCCGGGTACTTTTACTACAAATCCGGGGAACCGATGCAGGTGGCTGAAGCCCAGCGACTTGCGCCGGGGATTACGCTGCGGGAATACTGGCAGTTTACCCATGCTGTCTGGGAAAAGGCGGATGATAAATCGGTATCGGATGGAAACAACCGGTCGTGTGTTCTAGTTTATGGGATCGTTGATCCGATTGTTGGTTTTTTCTCCGTGCCCTTTCAAGTGAATCACTTTCGAGCCATTCGTGGAACGCCTGCCTTTGCGAATTATGCGGAATACTTGAATGGCAATGTACCCCCGGATAAATTGCTCTCCAGTTCTTGGTGGATGCTACCAGAAGCCTATTGGTGGCAATATGAAAATCTGTCCTGGTTTACAACTTACTTACCGGGCGGCAATTGCCGCGTACGTCCGCTTAGTCCATCTGCTCATTCGAAAATTAAAATCCCATAATCCGGAACCGACGAATCTGTACCTAATTGCCAATTTAGGCGAGTGTTTCATGATAATATAAATGCAGCAGATGTTTGGACATCCCCCGTGTTCAGATGTCTGCTATTTTTATCCAGTTTTTTTTGCATTGCAAAGATTAGAACCATGCCTTAAAACTAAGAGAGATTTTTGAAATTTCTGTAAATTGTCAAATACAATAATTGGGTAAAGTTTCGGGCAACTTTTATTCTGGATAAGCCAGTCGGAAAATGTAAAAGTATAATAGTCCCTAGGCAAGCGCATATAAAGGCTTGCCCGCCAAATGCCACAATTTAGGCTACATATTGATCCGTACTCACATTGTTGGAACTTTTCTGTAGAAAAGTTCCCCATGAAAATTCATGTCTATTTTTAATTTCCTAACACAGGAGCGTTATGAAACGCTGGCACTTCTGGCTCGGCATACTGATCAGCGTCGCTTGCATATATTTCCTCGTGCTTCCCAAGCTGAATTTTCCGCAGCTTTGGGATTCGCTTCGTAGCGCGAACTACCTATGGTTGATCCCCGGCATCGGTGTCTATTTTGTCGGAGTTTGGGTCAGAGCCTGGCGGCTGCACTATATGATGCGCCCGATCAAAGAGGTGCCTATAAAGACGCTATTCCCGATTGTCTGTATAGGGTACATGGGCAATAACATTTACCCGGCTCGCGCCGGTGAATTGCTGCTCCGGCCGTATATGATCAAGCAGAAGGTAGGTGTTGCGGGCAGCGTCTCGCTTGCGATTGTGCTCATCGAGCGCATGTTCGATGCGGTGGTGATGATGCTCTTCATTTTTGTCAATCTACCCGAGCTGGCCTCGCTAAAAACGGATTCCGGCGTTGCTGGGACAATTCAGGATTTGGCGATTATCGGCACGGTTCTGTTTTTCGGTGCATTGATCATCTTTATGTTGGCTGCAATGTTTCCGGCGGTTACCTCGCAAGTGGTCGCTTGGGCGATAGCCCACTTTTCCCCCGCCCGCTTCCGCCTGAAAATCCGCGGTTTGGCTGACCGATTCCTTGAGGGCCTGAGTTGCCTGCGCTCACCACGCGACGCCGTTATGATCCTGTTAACATCGATTGTGATCTGGTTGTTGGAAACCGGCAAATATTGGTTCCTTATGCACGGCTTCTCCTTTACTGTTTCGTTCTTCGCGCTCATGTTGATGAACGGGATCGCCAACATCATCACGACGATACCCTCGGCACCTGGTTACGTGGGAACCTTTGAAGCGGCCGGGGTTGCCGTGCTCACCGCATACGGCGTGAGTACGGCCATCGCCACGGCCTATACTGTTGTGTTGCATGCCGCGCTGTGGTTGCCGATCACCGTTCTGGGCGCGTGGTATATGTTGCGTGAGGGATTATCGATAACAAAGGTGCGCACGGAAGTGGAAGCAGCACCTACGACACCCACGATCTGATCTCGCCCCTAACCCATCCAATAGGTTTGCGTGATGGTTGGGGCGGCCCAATACCGCATTTCTCAGGAACAAACCTTTCGCAGGTGCCTGGTTGATGCAGTAAAGTGAGCCTGTGCTGTTCAAAAGACAGCTCTAGGATAAATTTCGGGCCAAATTCTGGCAAATGCTTAACCCAAAACAAGGCGTTCTCCGCAAGAGAATGCCTTTTCTATTGCGCTGTCCCTTTTCTGGCCGGGATAGGCAGCAATTGGTAGCCAAGTTTGGCAACCCTATTTTTCATGTACTTAATTTGGTGACTGAATATGGCAAAACTTATTTGTTTTTGCAAACGAATCAGTACTGGCTCTGCCCCTAATGATTCGTTTGCCTTAAAACTAAAACTCAAAACTCGCACTTCCCCTTCTTCGTAAATGTGATAAACTCGCCGCTCACAACTTAATAACGTTGGCCGAACGGTCGCCACCCCTTCCCTATTCTTTTCAGAAGCGACCACCTACCGCAGTGTCTTTGGGTATCAAAGATCTCCTGCGCAGGTGGTCGCTTTTTGCGTTAAGCCCCGCGATTTTGCGGGAATCCCTCATTCCCAAAGGAGAAGTGTATGAAATTCAACAAAGATATCATCATCACCCCGCGCCAGATCGTCATCGGGCTGCTGTTATTCCTGGGCCTGGCGCTAAC
>JAPLGT010000322.1:0-999 GCA_026390035.1 Chloroflexota bacterium | reverse complement strand
TCATCACCCCGCGCCAGATCGTCATCGGGCTGCTGTTATTCCTGGGCCTGGCGCTAACCGGGTTCTCGCTCGGGCCGAAGATCGCCAAACTGCCCATATTCGCCGGACCCGCCCCGGTTGGAATGACCGCCGAATCCGCTGCTCGCACTGGTACGGAAATCTTTTTCTCAGTGGATGCCAAACTGGGCCAGGAAGCCTGGCTGAGCAAGGTTTGCGAGATTTCCACCGCAAATGGCTGCCAGCTCACCAAAAAGGTCTTTGCCCCGATGATGTGGCCATCCATTGCGGAGAAGGGCCTACGCATGTCCTGCAAAGTCACATCCGCCGTGTTGGGCAAAGACCTCACCAAGGAAAACGCACTCGCTGCGCAATCCTGGAAGCTGACATCCACCTGTACCAACCTGGATACCGGCGAAACCAGCAATGGCAACACCACTGTCTTCGTTGCTGAAACTGTCGACGCAGGTTGGAAACTCGAACGCATCGCTTTCGATCAGGAGCCTGAATAATGCCCACGCGCTCAAAGTTCTTCTCTCTCTTGCTCGCCATTCTGGTTGCGGTTTCGCTGGTTGCACCCGCGCATGCCGATGAAGGCACAACAGGTTGGGGCGAGTTCTTCGACGCCAACGGCGTGCTCCTGCCCGGCGTCACCCAGAGCGAAGTCTCAATGCCCGCGGATTGGATGCCGAGCGTGAACGTATTCGGTCTATGGGGTGTCAACATGCAGGCCACCTACAACGTTTACACCGCCCCGGATGGCTCGACTGCAATGACACCAAGTGCATCCACGCTGTTGTTCATGGCCATGAACCCGCAGGCATCCGGGCTGTTGAATGCGGATGGACAGGTCGGTCTTGGGGCTGGCATGGCGCTGCAGGCCTTTGGTTCGGTGGCTGGCGGAAGCATTACCGGTCAGCAGCTTCTCAGCAATATCTTCCAGCAGATCGGCGGCGCTGCCATGAGCCAGGTGGATGCAAATCAATTTGCGGATGCGATTAT
>JAPLGT010000171.1:0-18137 GCA_026390035.1 Chloroflexota bacterium | reverse complement strand
TCGCGATCCAGCAAAAACCATGCAAACCTTGGTCGATAGGTATATTGCTCACATCCCGGTTGGCCAGTTCGCTGATCTAGCTTTTGCCGTATCTATGTCAGAAACACCATGTCAATATACTTACTAGACAGTCAGGGGTTGTCTCCGTTAGAATTGCTCATGCTTACTTTCAGCACATTCTTCGGTGTTGCCATCATCTCAGAAACACCCATCCCGTCCATCAAACTCAACTTCCGCATCATCGTTCTTGTCCTGCTCACCATCACCATCTTATGCGCTGCCTCCATCCCGCTCACAGGCATCATTTCTGCTGCCACGAGCTATCAAGGTAATTGCTACGGCTTCACTGATAGCGTCAGAGACTGCACCTTTTGGGAATTTGTGCGCAACGAAATGGATTTTATGATGATACTGACCTTCATACCGCTTGCTGGGCTGGGCGGAGCATGGGTGGTGACCGCCATCACGTGGGGCATCAACCGTCTGTTTGCCAGTGAACGCGTCCGCGCCATCGCCAACTGGATCGGCACAGCCGTTTTCATCATGCTTAGCCTTATTTTCTTCCCTTATGTGGTGCTCATCATCGGCGGAGGATTGCTCAGTACAATCCTCGGACGCTAACATGAAAATCCTCTCCAGCGATGTCGGTGCCAGCACACAGGATATTCACCTCTTCGATTCGCACTCCGGCAGTAAAAATGGCAGCAGTCAAGAAGCACTTGACCGGATTGGCACAGGTGACGCATTTCGATGAAACGTGTCTGCCCATTAATCTAAAATTGCATTGGTTGAGTAATTACCCGAACTATACGTTTGTTGCCACGGGCAAAGTCAGCGTAAAGGTGCTGCCCTGAGCTCTGCCCGCGCTTTTCGCATCCACCCGCCCGCCGTGAGCTTCAACAATCGCCTTGACGATCGCCAGTCCCAGACCGGTGCCGCCGCTGTCACGGCTGCGGGATTTGTCGGCGCGATAAAAACGGTTGAAGACCGCCGCCAATTCATCCGGGTCCAACCCTTCGCCGGTATCCAATACTGAAAGTGTAATGAAGTTACCAGAAACACTGCTGGTCACACTGATTTTTCCAGCGGGAGGCGTATGGCGCAAAGCATTGGAGAGCAGGTTGAATAAAACTTGCCGTATGCGGAATGGGTCAAGAATAATTTCGGGGAGCGGGGATAATTCTGCCGAAAAAGTAATTTCTTTTTCAGCGGCGAGCGGTTCCAGTGCCTGGAGCGTCTCAGCTACCAAGTTATTGAGATTGGCGGCAGTTTTTTCCAGGGGCAGTTGGCCCGCTTCTGCCAGGGAAAGTTCGCGCAGGTCATTGACCAGCCGGATCAGGTGGCGGGTCTGGGCATATAAATTGGCAATCTCGGCTTCATCGAGCGGAACGACCTTATCCAGGGCTGCGCGTAAATTGCCTTCCAGAACGGTCAGCGGGGTGCGCAGTTCATGCGAGACATCCGCCATCAGGTTGTTGCGCAGGGTTTCGGCATGTTGTAATTCGGCGGCCATTTTGTTAAAGGTTTCGGCCAAATCGACCATCTCCTGGCTGCCACGAACTGGCACGCGCACATCCAGTTCGCCTTTGCCAATGCGGTGAGCCGCCCTGGCGAGGTTATTGATCGGGGCACTGGTCACCCACCCGATGGCTATTCCACCGGCAGTTCCAACCACAATGGAAAAAGCCATGAATACAAACAGGCGCCGCTGAATTTCAGCGGAGGGTGCGGGGGGCGGGCCGTCCAAATCTGGTTTGAGACCGGTTTGTTCGAGCGTGATCGCCAGAAATTGCAGGAAAAACATCAGGAACAAGACGCCGCTAATCATCAGGCTGAGCCGAACCCATAAGCGTTTCATTGGTTTTCTCCGGTCAGTCGATAGCCAACGCCGTAAACGGTCTGGATATAGGTAGGATTGTCCGGGTCAGGTTCGATCTTCCGTCTCAAATTGCGGATATGTGTATCGAGCGCGCGCCCCAAGCCTTCGTAGGCATATCCGACTGCTTTCTCGAGCAGATCGTCACGCGTCAGGGTGTAGCCGGGATTGGATAAAAACGCCTCGATCAGGTTGAACTCCGTTTTGGTCAGCTCGACTGGCAAGGAATCCACCAGCAAGATGCGCTGATCCAAATCCAACTTTAACGCGCCGTTGGTCAGCACATGCGCTGCGGCACTGGGCGATTGGTCCAGCCGTACGCGCCGCAGCAGCGATTTGACCCGCGCCACCACCTCGCGGGCGTTGAAGGGCTTGGTGATGTAGTCGTCTGCGCCCAATTCGAGGCCGACGATTTTATCGGTGTCTTCGATGCGCGCAGTCAGCATAATGATGGGTGTGGCGGCCAGGGCTTTATCGGCGCGCACCAGGTTGGTCACTTCCCAACCGTCGCGGTTGGGCATCATCAAGTCGAGGATAACCAGGTCTGGTCGTTCCCGGCGCAGGACATGCAGCGCCATCTCGCCATCATAAGCAGGGATGGCCTGGTAGCCAGATTGTTCAAGATAAGCGCTGAGCACCTTCACGATGGATTTATCGTCATCGACAACCAGAATACGTTGAGGCAAAGGAAAACTCCTGGGGATGTGAAAAGAGAAAGAGTATTTATTTTATCCTAGCATAGGATTCTCAAGAAAATCTCAAGAAATTGTTGCAATCTTCCAGATTTGCCTGGAAAGCCCTGGTTTTCTTGCAGGTTTTCTTGAGATTTCCTTCAGATTTGGCTGGTATAGTTCAAAACATCACAATATAACCTTTCAGGAGAAAAATATGACCACATCCAAGTTATCCCAAATTTTCAAGATGTCTGTTCTCGGTGTGCTGGCCCTGGCACTTGCCCTGGGCGCTGCTGGTTGCAGCGCACTATCGTCACTCATGCCCGGCGTCCCTGCTGCTTTTTCGGTTGAACCAAATTACAAAGATCTGGCTTACGCCCCTGTTTCGGCCACCCAGAAACTGAATTTATACCTCCCAGCCAGCGGCACGGGGCCCTTCCCGGTGGTGATTAACATCCACGGAGGCGGGTTTAAATTTGGTGATAAGGGTATGCTAAGCGAAATTACCGGGAAAGCCCTGTTGAATGCCGGTTATGCGGTCGCTTCGATCGATTATCGTCTTTCCGGGGAAGCCCAATTCCCTGCCGCAGTTCAGGATGCCAGGGCGTCTGTTCGTTTCTTGCGCGCCAATGCTGTCCAATATAACCTCAACCCAGATAAAATGGCCGTCTTCGGGCAATCTGCAGGCGGTAACATTGCCGCAATGGTGGGGGTAACTGGTAATATTGGCGATTATGATGACGCCAGCCTGGGAAATGCCGGGGTTTCTTCAGCGGTTCAGGCTGTCATTGATCAATACGGCCCAACCGACTTTTTACAGATGGATGCTCAGGCCAAGGCGCAGGGTTGCGCTGCCAGTGACCAGGCGCATAATGATGCCAGTTCCTTCGAATCAGCCTATATCGGGGCTGCCATTCAAACTCTGCCTGACCAGGTCAAAAAATCCAATCCGATGACCTACATCAGCAAAGATACGCCGCCCTTTTTGATCCAAAAAGGTGACCAGGATTGCACTGTGCCGATTGAAAGCACCAAAATGTTGGCTGATGCACTCAGCGCCGCAAAACTGGATGTAACCTATACCTCGCTCGCAGGCGCCGGTCATGGCGGCGACCAGTTCGATAGCGATGAAACCGTGAAGTTAGTAATAGGGTTTCTGGATAAATACTTGAAATAATAAAAAGCAAGGCTTGATCCCGCCACGGGTTGAAGCCTTGCTAATCCATCAAAGTTCAAATTCTGGGCTCTACCCTCTCAACGCCCAAACACACATATATAACCTACCCCCTTGGGGGCACAAAAAAATCTGCCTGCAGGCAGATTTTTGATTCCAAACAGCGATTCTTATTGATGGGATGAAATTCGAATTCGCTTGGAATTCGCTTGGAGCACAAAAAGAGCATTTCGTGTTACTCTTCTGAGTAAAATGCTCTAAATTTCTTTTGGAAGACAGGTAACCACACTGATTGGAACAGCGGAGCTTGTTGGCTTCAATTAACCATGAGAATTTCGGCTTTGTCTCCCTGCAAAAACAAATCGCTTAACTCCTAAGGTTGGACGTAAAGTCAGCGACCACTCAACGCCTGTACCCTCTAATGTTGTATTCTATATACCAATTCTTGGGTATATGTTTGTATAAGTGTTTACTCATCTACCATTTATGACCCAAATAGGTGCCAAACATGACAAATCGAAATAAAGCAGAGTCCTTTGAACTGAGCTGCAAGACGAAATTGCTCACTTTTCTGCTGCTCTTGATCTGTCTGGGATTGATTGGGTGTGGCAGTGGGGCTTTTAATGGCGGCAGGGCCAATAAAACAACAGCGCCAACGGGCATAACTTACAGTACCAATCCGGCTGTTTACGCCAAAGATGTATCTATTATGGAAATTATCCCCACGGTCAGAGGCGGAAAGGCGACTGCATTCACCGTAAGCCCTCCTTTACCCAATGGGTTAAATTTGGATCCGGCTACCGGTATAATTTCAGGCACCCCGACGACGACTCTGGCGAAGACCTCGTATTTGGTGACGGCAAAAAATGCGGCAGGTAGTGTGAGTGTGACTCTAACATTATCGACCGACCAAGCTGTCTATCCCCTAGTGAAGTTGGCAATAGCCCGAGAATCTTATGGAGTATGGGATCGATCTGGTTTTCATCTTGTCGTGGACTATCCTTTTACCCGCGGGCAAGGGTATGAGCAACTGTGGGATGAAATCAACGGGAAGGTCCGCGGCTTGTATGATTGGTCGCAGCTGGATGCCCAGCTGCAGTTTGCTGAGGAGCAAAACGAGAAAATAAACATCCAGATAACAACGGTTGGTGGCGCTGGCGGCAGCACAATGCCAACATGGATATTCGAAGAAAATGGCGGAGGGGTGCCAAAAGCATCGGGGGATATTTATACCTATGGTTTTTATCTAGACCCTGAATTCAAGGTATATTACTCCGAAATGGTGCAGGCCTTAGCCGGACATGTGCGCCATGATATTGCGCCTAATTTACAAGCGCGGATCAACTCTGTTCGGGTTGACACAGGGGCAACTGGGGACGAAGCCCCTTATGAAAATCCGGGTGTGTTTGCGGGTACTCCATTTGAGATCAGTGATACCCAATGGCAAGCACATCGGCTTTGGGCCTTCGAGGTCTATCGTGCAGCCTTCCAAGATGGGGCTGGCCCTGTAATTCCTCTGTTGTTTCAGGATATTGAGAACACCAATTATCCTGTTGAGTGGAAATGGGTTATCGATAACGTCAAAGGTGGTTTTGGTGCTAAATACGGCGGCGCAGTCCGTGGTCACAACTTGACTGGCTCTCAAGATGTGAGTGATTCGTTCCGTAGTGTCGCCGTTGACCCTCCTGCGGGTATAAATATGTTTTCCCGCAATGAAATGGACGGGACTTGGTCCAGACCTTTTTTTCAGCTCAATGTTCGTTTGAACATGTATTGGACGGCTGTGGAACAATTGCATGCCGGGTTAAACATCTGGGATATAACTGGGAATTGCCTGGAAAATACTTATGTTGACAACTTTGTTTTTGCCTTCGAGTTTTTCAATAAGTGGGCGGCAGAGCTTGACCCAGTCACCGCAGGTGGAGGTTTCATTATTTTTCATGAGGGGCTTGACACCTCCGATATAAATAAATTTCCAGAATCGACATTTGGACTGGCCAAAAAAAATAACAAGGAACGATACAGCGCAATCACTAATGCCTACTCCGGGCAGGGCGCACAAATGGATGATCTGGATGCGGCCATCCAAGGCAACGTAAGACAGCGTATTATCCAGAAGGGATATAACGATGCAGGCTGGAGAATCGTTCCGGGCAATTACGAACGATTCATCAGGCAGATTACCCCCGAAGCTACGAGTAAGGGTATGTGGCGGCTCAATGGACCTTTGACATCCACTTCCAATCCTTATGATCGCTTTGCGCGGAGATTCGATCATGCTTCTGGTATGGATGTGATGTATTTTGATATCCATGACAAGCTGTTACAGTCGCAAGGGCAGCCTGTGCAGATTTCTGTTGATTATCTCGATCGAGGAACCGGCCAATTCTCGTTGAAATATGATGCCATAGGCAATAACAAGAAAACTGCATTTACAGTCACCAAGACCAATACAAATATATGGAAGACGCACTCGATTGTGCTCACGGATTGGGTTTTTGGAAACCATGGTCCAAATGGAGCTGATTTCATGTTGGTTAACATGGACTCCGATGATGATATTTTGCATGGCGTGGAAATTATCAAACTTGCTGATGTTAGTATGGGTACCGTTGGCCAAGGCACAGTTACCGCCCGCAACAATTCCTCTGCCTATACCGCCGTACCAAGTTCTATGATGGAAGGGCAAATATTAGAGTTGAAAGTAATCCCTGCAGCAAACTGGCAATTCACTGGGTGGAGTGGCGCTTTGACGGGAACAAATACACGCCCATTTCTATTCCCGTCCAGGGATACTCGGCTTACGGCGCATTTCTCGTATGTCGGTAGTGTATCTCAGCCAGCCCCACTGTTTAGCCTTGATCCGATCAGTCAAGCGGATGCCAGACAAGGTTTTTCCTACCAGGCAAATATTGCAGGATTCGCCAGCGATCCCAGTAACCGTCCGATCACTTTCTCCAAAATTTCCGGTCCTGTGTGGCTCAATATCGCCGCTAATGGGACCCTATCCGGTATACCGAATTCGGCAGATGTTGGTTTGAATCACTGGAGCATTCAGGTTGCGAATAGTGGGGGCGGCACGGATGATGCGACACTCGTGATTCGTGTCAGTCAATAGAAACTCAACGATCGGTACCTGTTTTTGCTTGTGAAATGCCAGCGGCGGTTAGTAATGGTACCTGACTTGCAGAAAATCTATGCGCTCAGCGCGCACCAGATAAACAATGCGGTGCTCCAGGGTTAACCTTCGCGACCATGTGCCCGGTGCCAGGTATTTTAACGGCTCCGGTTTGCCGATTTCCGTAAATGGGTCGCGCAAAACCGCCTCGATTAACTCCAGGGTTTTTAACGCCAGTTTGCGGTCGGTTTCCACCCAGAAACGCTGATCTTCGATGAATTCGGGTAGGAATACCGCCAGGCGTTGTTTAGAGCTCAAGGTTTATCTCTCGCCGTAAAGTTTCAAGGTTTTGCTCTGAGCCTTCACCTTTTAATGCGCGGCCCAACGCGGAAAGCAGTCGTTCAGCGTTGGCAGGAGAGCGCAGCAAGTAGGCTGTTTCCATCAGGCTTTGCAGCTCTGATGCGGCAATCATGGCTACATCTTCTTCTCCACGGCGTTGAATAATGACAACTTCGCGGTCATGATTTACCAAATCCAATAATTTTGCCAGCCCATCGCGAGCCTGAGTGTATGTTGTTTGAATAGCCATTTTGTCCTCCGGTGTGTACAGATATACTGTACCGTATGGGCGGGGTATTGTCAAAAGGGAGCCGCTACGACACTTTGCAAGCATTGTCTAAAACCCTCTCACTACCCAAACACACAACTATAACGTGCAGCCTTGGGGGCACAATAGAAAACCACTGCAAGGTGGTTTTTTGATTTTTACCAAATAGTCGTTCCATTAGAGAACGAAATTCGAGTTTGGTGCCTGAATATAAAAAACAGGCCGTTTTTCTCTTTTCAGAGATTGCCAGGCCTGGTTTTTTTCTTCCATCGTTGCCCGCACATTAAGGTGCAGGTTGTAAGGTTACATTGAACGGTTCACTATCTGGAGTGTCCAATCCCCCGGATGCGGGTAAATATGAACTACAGTCGCCACTTATGGTTCCGCCATTCTCTGTAGTGGTTATTTTGTAAGAACCGTCACCCACAAAATCAAGACCCGCGCATGTCTGTGAGCACGAAACCGTTCCTCCAGTTGAGCCTCCTGAAAACACCACTTCACCATTGCATGACCCGTCCCCCCCTCCTGTTGATACAAGCGTGAATGGGTTGTTTAGTGAGTCTATTATGCCGGTTAATGATGCTGCTCCCCAATCGCCACTTGCGCTGAGTTTTCCGCCTGTGCTAGCCGAGAGCTCGAGTTTTGCCTTACCACGCCTGGATGTTGCGGTGAGAAGGATGGCGGCGGACTTGCCATTCTCGTTTGGAGCAGTGTAGGATAGTGTTCCCGGTGTTCTGGCCAGCGAAGTAGGATTGATTGACTCTGCACCCGTCAGGGTCGCATTAAGCTTTGATGGTGCGTTGGTTCCGTCAAATTTGGAAATGACATTCACGTCTATCGCAGTAGTCGAGCCTTTCTGGACAGTCCCCGGTGATGTTGCCACAATCTTTGTACACCCGCCGCTTTGCCAGGTGTCCATTGCCGAGGTCAGCGAAGCCAGACCCAGTTCAAGCGCAGCCTGGAGACCCGATGGATCCAATTGGTTTACATCCTCCTGGGTGACATTATCCGTTTTTTGATTCAAACGCCAGTTCGACTCTTTGCCTCCATTTAAGTCTGGTCCGTACTTAAAGGTATCCCCCGTTTCCACATATACCTGGCGTCCATCCTTGACCTGCGTGGTGCCCTGAATTACATCGAACGTGCTGCTGGCTATCTCGGCATCATCATTCACAGTGGCTCGCACGAAGGTGGTCAAATCCTGGGTGGTCCCCGTCCCGCCCGACACGGAGCTGATCCGCGCCTTGATCGAGAAACTCACCTGGCCTTCCGCTGTAGGACAGCGCTGGCCATCGATTACTGCTGACATATCCGTCTTGATGGGGACGCCGTTTTCTGTGGTTTCAGATTGCAGTCCCATGCCAAAATGGCTCGAGCCGTCCTCCGATTTGCCGATTTCCATGCTCATCTTGGTGACAGCAAGGCCTTCCTTCTCGGTTTGAGTGAAACCACGATTTGGAAAGGCGGCCGGTAAAGAGAATATATCGGTAAACATGCTACTGAGCAGCCCGATCAAGGCTGCCGGGCTTATACCGCCACCAGCCTGTTGGATGACACCCGGCTGACTATAACTTACAAAAAGTGCATCTCCGCTAGTTGACTGCCTCGCAGAGGCTGGGATCATAAAAGGGGATACCCCCAAGAGTGAAGGGACCAATGAGACGAAATCCAGGGTGCTGCTGGTAGGCCCCAGATGAGCCTGCAGATCAGCGACGGCCGCTTTCATGGCAGCTTGTTCTGCAGTTTCCAGATCGGCTATCACCGTGACGAGGCCTGGCTCGTCTGCCAGCAGAGTCCTCAGCTGGGCTGCACCAGGTGATGGCAGGGGCGCCGTAGGGTCAAGTACAGGCAGGTTGGACGCGCTCTGGCCAATGCCGTTGATATCCGGGAGATGTGACCCGTTGCCAGGAAAGAGAAAATTACACGATAGCGATACGATTAGAAACACAATAACAAACGACACCAGCTTTCCTTTTTTCATGTTATTCCTGATTCTTTCTCCATTAAGATGGCTAAGGGTTCATCGTGTTCTGTTTTCCAATAAAGTCTGGGACATTTGAGGATTTGGTTCACCAGGACCAACTATGATGAGACCGCCCAGCGATAGGCGGCCTGCCCCGCATGCTTTCTGCGGGGTACCGGCAAGCGCGGGATTTCCTGTAAGATACTCAGAATGCTGTGGCGGACAAAGCCGCAGCGCGAGACGCCGAACATGGTGCTCTGCACCTGCTATTTGGGGCCAAAATTCCGGAAATTGCGAAAGTCTCATGCGTGTTTGGCAGTCAGATCCTTGTCTTCCATTTCCCAGGCATGATCGAGTGTGTGAAAGGCGGTGTGCCGTATCAGGTACCGCAGCGGCCACTTGCCGGCCAATTTACCCTGTGAGTGGTAGTCCCGGATTGCGTGGCAATAGGCATCGCGATGCGCTTTCAGTCCATCGCCCGTCAGCATCGCATCGTCGGGGGTGTGCACGCCAAGCCTCTTCGCCCAGTCCTGCTCGTTGGCAAAGATATGACGGACGATGCGGTCCCGATCACGCCCTCCTCCTCGCGGACCCTTCTGCATCTCAGCCGAGACCCGCTTGCGCACATCGTCGAAAGACGCCCCGCACGCCTGCATCAGCGTTAGTTCACGTTCCAATGCTTCGCACGACATGGCTTGCTGGTCGATGTCCGAAAAAGCGAACGAGTTACCCCAGAAGTCGGTTGAGCCCGTTCCTGAATACTGCTCGACCACGTCGACGTTCGTGATGGCGTCAAACTCTGCGTCCATTTCAGCGAGCTTTGCCACCAGTGAATATCGCGGAATATAGGAACGTAGCCTTGTGATTGCGTCCTCATCGGTCGTTGCCCCGCGTTCCAGACCGGGCCAGTCCGGCGCCACAGCCACCACCTTCTTGCCCTTTTGTCCGATTTCCAACGTTACCCGAATATGGTTAGCCACAGGTCCTCCAATCAGCAGTTCCTGCCATCGAGCACGCGAGATGGAGCGCAACGCTTGCAATTCTATCCCACAAGCCAGCCAAGTTCATAACAAGACCGGTATGAAGGAAGTTCAATCACCTGGTTATGGTCGCCAAAATCGACATGATAATTGTACATCGAAAAGATTTTTTAGCTTCTTTACCAAGTGAAATTCCAGCGAGTGAGTTCATACAAATACTATCCTCTCACGGTTGACTCTACCTTTGATAGGTGGTCCGCTTGGGGGCACATTATAGTTGTGTGTTAGAAACGTGAGAGCCTGGTAAAAACCAGCCTCTCACGTTTTGATTCTGGGATCTGCCATCTCAAGGTTCAAACATACTAATGTTCATTGGGTTACAGACATTCACCCGTTGTAGGATCGCAGTACTCACCAGATAGTATTGCTCGATAAAGGGTGCCGGTGCCAGCAGCACGTGCCTCGATTTGCCCCTTTGAGACCAACTCATGCAAAATCAAATCTGCATCGGCAACTGAACAGCTAAACACCTCAACCACCTCACGCGTAGCAGCGCTGCCATACTTGTTGATGAACCCGAGGACAGCCTCTTCACTGATCGTAATCCGTTGTTTTATTAGAGGTTCACCAACCAGGCTGTCGAATGCTGCGGAAAAAGTGGGGAACCTGTTGTAGCCACGCATCAGTCGTTCACGACCGTTTGTGCGAATGAGAAAGGTTGGGAAACCATGAGCGCCATACTCGTGACAAATGCGCTGGTCATCTGCAAACGCTTGCCTGGCAGGGCCGGTAAGATCAGTGATGAATCGAACCCGGTCCAACCCGATTTCTTCGGCAATATCTGCCTGCACTTCCGCAAGATGGATTGAACGGCTTTCAGTTGCTGCCGCTTCGCGCAAACGCCTCAAATAGCGGTCTGCCAGCCCGGGGTCCTGTAGTTTGGCCGCTTCGTAGGCGATGTTGGCTGGATAGGTCGATTTCGGCGCTACCTTCTCGGCAAACTGGCTGATATCGACCGGCATACCATGACGGTTTGATGCGTCGACCCAGTGTGCAGCGATCTGCCGCTTCCAATCGGAGCCGCCGATGCCATTCGCCGGATCATGGACCTGGTCAGCATTATCCGTAAGTCCCCCCATCACGAAACGGAGCGAAACCTGCTCACCGTAGGTTTCCTGGATACGCCGCAGGATTGGTTCGGAACCCCAGCACCACGTACAGTATGGGTCGGTAAACTCAATCAGTTCGATCATTGGTTTTATATTTTTCATCAAAACACCCTCGGATAAAGTCGGAGTAATTATCACATTTATTCAAGAACTGGTGGCCTTGGAAGAAGCTGAGAAGTTGGCAAAGAAGGCACTGCTTTTGATCGAAAGGGAAATCAGCTTTTAGCCCCTCGTTGCCTTCCTGAAGTGCCCACGAGCGACTGCTTCCTCGATGCCCCAACTCCACAGCCTTTGTGGCGTGATAAGCAAGACCTTGCGGTCGTCTTTTTCAATGATTTCAGCCTTGCCGTGGATTTTGATCCCGCGCGGCGTCCAGGGATTCACCGAAGCCAGATCATCAAGAACCAGAGCCACAAGATCATTTCCAGATTCGACATTTTTGTATTTCAAGGTTTTTGGAATATCAAACCCTGAGATCAAAAATCGGTCGCCATCGAATTGAAAAACCAGCGGGGCAACATCCGGCTGAAGCGACTTTGAAACAGTCGCCATCCGAAGAATATGTTGCGATTTAATATATGCAATTTCCTTTTCGGTAAACATACCATTCTCCATAAAACAGTGGGCATGCAGCGTGCTTTAATGCATGATCTCCAAATAAGAGACGGCAGTTGCAATCACCATGATCATGAATGCCGGGATACCATCTGCCAATTTGCTCTTCACCATGATGTGTGAAACCACGGCTCCCAAAAAATAGAGAGCGAGGCAGAACGCTGATAGTATGCCAAGCGGCTGCATCCATATCCCGAGAACAAGACCCAGCGTGCCAAGCACCTCTAAGGCACCCAGGACTGGAATCAGCGCAGGTTTTACACCTACATGCGCCATCGATTCCATGATTTGATGAACTTTCATAAATTTGGCGATGGCAGAGCCGGTAGCGGCAAAACCGAGCAGTGATGCAAAAACAATCAATGTTGTGTTCATTTCTTGTTTTTTCCCAGCGCAGGCAGACCGAAGGGTGTGATAAGGCAGGCCAAGAACCAGATAATCGGTCCGCCCAAGCTTGCGGCACCGAATTCGATGATGCCTGAGGTTACCAGCGAGAACAGAAAGGTCAGGTCGCAAATGCCGATAATGAAGAGCCCCAGGAAATAACCAGTCCAGGATTTTTGGGCCCAAATCATCCATGCCACCACCAGGCCCAGTATGCCATACCCGGCTACATCAATGGTGAAATTCAGGAGCAACTGCGCCTGGGCATGGGCTGTAATAGCGTCGGTTGTGTGCTGAAACGCGGCACGAGGCGCATTGACACCCCCAATCACGATGTTCCACAATCCAGGTGCGCCGCTCGTCAGATACTGATGCACACCTTCATATCCCACCCAGATGTGCAATATTCCCCAAAGTGCAAACAAGACCGCGCCGATTTTCGCTGCCATCCCTAAAACGGTGTTTCCTTTTTTCTGTTCCATTTGACTCTCCATTACTGATATGATATTATACGTTTGTCGTTAATCCAACGTGTGTCGTCTAATTTACTCTTTTAATTCAGGCAAGTCAACCACCAAACACTGGATTATGGTGGATAAACGACAATGGAGAAGAAATGTTGGTTATTGAGGAAAAACTTGACAGACGCATTAAACGAACACGAAATGCCATCCTGGACGCATTCCAGGATCTTCTTGCCGAGAAAATGTTTGAAAATATCTCGGTGCAGGATCTAACCGAACGGGCAGATATTAACCGTGGAACGTTTTATGCTCACTTTGAGGATAAATATGCCTTGCTGGATTATTGGATTGGCCAATTGGTGCGGCAGGAAATTGAAAAACGTACCCTGAATTGCGATTTCTATACCCCGGATAATTTGCGGAGCTTGATTTCCATGGTTTGTGAATTGCTTTCCTGTACGCGTAGCGACTGCATGCAGCCTCAGCCACAATTTGAAAGCCTGGTGGAAGGACCTTTCAAGAAACAGGTTTTTGAGCTGGTGTCACATTGGTTGGAACAATCAAAGTCAGAATTGTCAACTGAAATCCCCGCTACAGTGGCAACCTGGGCGATCTATGGGTTGGCGTCTCAATATACCCATAACAAAAATCGTCCCAATCTCGAAAAATTCGTGAATGATACGTTTCCGTTTGTAGCTGTCAACTTGGAAAAATTTGTTTGATAATCATGGTTTGATCTCACAACAGATTGATCGCCAGTGTTCTCGATCCAAGACCCACTCAACGCCAAAACACACACAACTATAACGTGCAGCCTTGGGGGCACAATTTATATCTGTGTCAGAAAAAGAGAGGCTGGTCAAAACCAGTCTCTCTTTTCTATTAAAACGATAGGCTTCTATCATCGAAACGATGTGGAAGTCTGTTCTTTAATAATTGGTGCAGGAAGTTTTAGTTTAAATAGATAAAAGACGCCTTGCGATCTTCAATTCGCAAGGCGTCTTGGGTTACAGAGCATATACCGGAATGACAATTTCCCGGTCTGCGCGGCGGCGTCCATGCACGCTTTCCTCCACCGTTTTTAGCACGTTGGCGCTAAAGTACCGCGTCCCACATTTTGTGCATATCCCCGCCGGAACATTTTCGATAAGTACGTACTGACCCTTGACCTTGCGAGTCAGAGTGACGCGTTTTTCGACGATCTCTCCGCCGCAATATTCACAGGTTTCGCCTTGCCAGAAGTTTGGAGTTTCCATAGGGTTAAGGTTTATCTTGGTAAACGGTGATTACTCGAACTTTGTTTCCGGGTGTTAAACGACACACAACTCCAATTGGACGCCCATCCAAAGCCTGACCAATAATTTCAAACTTACCTTCTTTTGGCCAAGTCTTGCGGACTTTACCGGATAGTATGCCGTTTTCGACATCGTAGATGTCAAAGTTATCAGCCTGAGCTTCATCATCAGCATGCTCGGTCAGGTAAAAGAGGCCGTTTTGTGTAAGCGCCTGGATGATGGATAACTTGCCCATGCAAGTATTGTACAACAAAATGTAGGCGTCTGCGTCTTTTGCGATGGCTCACGCTAAAACTCATGTCCCATATCTACCCAATACTGCCAATTTTCCACGGCTTCCAGGGTTTGATGGTCAACTGCCATTGGTTTTAGCTGTGCCAGAGGAACGCTCATTTCCCGTCCCTTCCACTTAATCTGGACAAAAAACTCTTTCGTGCAAGCATCCTCGGGCGACATTTCGAATAAATTGACCTTGTCGCCCTGGCGAAGTAGTGATGTTTTTCTCGTGGCGATACACTCTGCTTTAAATGGGAAAGTAATACTGTCTTGTAGGTAACAGTGCCAGCCGATGGCGCGTTCCTTTTCGCCATATGCATCCACCACGATTTGCTTTTCGATGCGTTCTTCCCGCGCTTCATCTTTCATGTTACCATCCAATTTCAGCGATGATTTTTCCGAGCGCCTTTTCTAAATCTTGCAAGGCTTCGTCTAGTGATTTGTATTTTGCTTTGCCCTCCCACACGTTTCCGCCCTCGTCCAAAACGCGCATGAAGGAACGGGTGTTATCGTCATAGCCGATCTCAATCCAGCCGCACGATTCTGTCCAGTGGGTGATGTTGGGGTATGTTTCTGAAAAGGTCGTCATGTTATCAATTTTACTGCAACGCTTGAGTGAGGCAAAGATGCAGGTTCGGGTGGCTTGTTGAATTTGCAGCCAAGACGGGGCTGTTTTTAATAAGCTACCCTCTCATCGCCTAAACACACATATATAACGTGCAGCCTTGGGGGCACATTATAGTTGTGTGTTTGAAACGTGAGAGGCTGGTTTTTACCAGCCTCTCACGTTTTGATTTTGGGAACTATCGTCTGTTTAGTCGTTACCCGAGTGCAATGGCGATGATCGCCACCACTTGGCGTGCCAAGGCATGAGCTTGGATGGCGGTTTCTTTTTCTGGCCAAAATTCGATATCGTACCGAAGTTGAACAGCATAATCAGTGGCTTCAGATAAGTCCAGCGATTGAAGTTCCGAGATTGGCTGAACGATGTTACAGGCGCGCTGGAGTTCGTCCAGGTCGTGAGTTCGTGGAATGGGTTGACCACTTAAAGCCAACAAGGCTTTCATAGCTTTTTCAATAGCCTGTTGTGCGTGGAAGCAAGCTGCATCGTAGGGCCCGTTGCCATCCAGCAAACGTTCTGTTGCATATAAATCGCTGCGAGCTTTTTCCAACCAACCGTGCGCAAGGTCGCGATTATCTTTCATACAATACCTGGCCTTCACGCAAGACGGTCGTGATGAAAGCGTTCGGGACATTTTTCCAGTCATCTATTTCGTTTTGTGTCCAAACCAGGATGTCCTTGGGGTGTCCTAAATCTTTTAATGCTCGACGATAAGGTGCGGCTCGACGGTGGCGTGGAACTGAAGAATTTTCAACAACCAGCAGATCGTAATCGCTCTCTGAGGATGCCTGGCCGCGTGCTTGTGAGCCAAACAGGATGATTTTTTGCGGGTGCCCGGCACGCAACAATTGTTGAACAATTTGTCTTAAAGTTGGTTCTACAGTACCGACGCTGATCATGCTCAAAATGCCCTTTCTGAAAATATTATACGCTGGTTTGTGATAGTTTCAGCAGTTAATACTTCAACCTCCTCTCATTATTTGATTATCACCACAATTTAGCCTGGCCGCAGGTATTCTCCAAGAAATTTATCACTCGTATTAAAACCGGTCACGGCCAGGTGCGAATTTCTACCGCTAGCCCATCCGGGAAATTCGCTCACTTTGCACTCTGTGGGCTTGGCATGTCGAATTCGACCGCCCCGCAAGTGCTCGAGGGTGTCTTTCTGGAAGAGCAGCAATCGAACCTCCTCACTGAAGTTGCTGCTTCTGTCTTTGAAGTCGCTCCCTACCTCGCGCCACGGCCCGTTTACCACCCGCCGCCGGTATACACCAATCCCCGTCGTGATGTGGAGATCTACCGCCTGCACACCGAAGAGGAACACACCATCCCCACACTGGCGAACGAGTATGGTTTGAAGGAAAAGAGCATCTGGGGAATTTGCACGAAGGTCAGGAAGATGTTGCTAGCTAACGAGGCTGTTTTGTAAGCTGGCTGAGTAAAGAGAATTCCGTCGGCAAATAAGCGCTCTGTCCACCAGGGCGCTTATTTGCGATTCTCACCGGTACACTCTGGCATAAATAGCCAGGCAGAAAGTGCTCAGTCCTGATAAGTCCACTTGAAAGGCTTGGTCATTCTGAAATTGAAGTATTCAATAAAAGCAAGACCTTGTTTTTCAAATCTGTGACAGATGTGAAGTTGCCGCGTTTGATGACCTTGCGAACCAGAATGCTAAACCAAATTTCGACCTGGTTTATCCACGAAGCATGTGTCTCGACAAGCACGACAATTGTTGGGGGTGTAACGAAAGACAATTCGATGAGTTGGGTCGCCCAAAAAGGCGGTACGAGACGCTTTGGACTTGAGAATTCCCGATATTCCTTTGACGCCCAGGTCTACATATCCAGAAGTTGCAAGCAAAGAGGCACTTTTTTATGTGCGCTCTCTATCTCCATAGCGCACTATTTTCAGCGTTATGAAGCAATATTTCCTGTATGTGCCAAAGACTGTACTTCTGACTGTACCAATACTATCCCCAAGACTATCCCACACACTATCCCTAAGGGATAGTGCGTTTTTGCTAACTGAAGGGTAAGATGGTATCAAGCCAATTTTAAGTATTTCTACTTAGCCCTATTGCAAGGCTTGTTCGCTATTTTGTCAGGCGAAAGGGTAGTTTCCGCCGGTAAGACCGGTTTTTGGCAGAAGAGTTATTTCTAATTTGCGTCTCAAGATTTGGGCAGTTGAACTTCTGTCCGACATTCTTCTATGAGGTAATTGTTGCAGCGTAAGGCTGAATGCATCGTTCGGAAAATTCCTCAACTTTTAATCCTGATAGGATTGATGGTCCTATTGACGCTGCCAACTTTTGCGGTGCATGCTGAAGGGGTGATCGAACCACAAATTGGCACAGAAACTCCCGCAGAAGTAAGCTTACCAGTCATTGAAGAGAATGCCCCCGAAGCGTCCCTGGCGCCAGTCGATCCTGCCTTGACTCCTGATGGTGCAGATTTGGGTACCGATAACGAAGAGCCTCAGAACCTGGATGTTGAAATTCCAGCAGTGCCTGAGGGCGTGGATCCCATTCTGGCACCCGCACCGGAAACCAATCCCGACGCAGTCTTGAATGAAGAACCGGCTCAGACGGTAAACTCGGATGATATTTTGGGCGCCGGCACAGAAACAGAGATATTGCCAGTGTTGGGTACGAGCGGCGAGGCTGAGCTGAGCGATGCGGCAGTCACTGACCTGGAAAAGGCTGTCGAGCCTGTTGAGCCTGGCGACCAATCCGTGCTTGTGCCTGACCCGCAGTTCTGCTCGAGCGGGACACCCAACGGTGGTACCTGTGCTCCGCAAAGAGGCACGTTTGCGGAGGCTCTGGTAGACGCGACTTCGGCGGGCATCATCTACCTGGAAGATGGTGCGACGTTTAGCGAACTGATCGACATTTCCAACCGCCTCTCCAACCTGACCCTCAGCG
>JAPLGT010000304.1:0-5329 GCA_026390035.1 Chloroflexota bacterium | reverse complement strand
TTCGCAAGTCTCTTGCATGGCATGAAGAAGAACCTGCAAGGCAAACGCTGGATGTAGAATCTAACCTGTTGTGGGATAAAATCATCGATGCCTACGAAAAATCGTTTCCGATGATTTAGACTGAAAGATAAATATTACTAAAAAAAAGAGCATCCCTGTGTCTTGAAATATCAGAGGATGCTCTTTATTATTAATATTTTGGAAATCTACAATATTTATTCTTCTTCTTCTTCATCCTCAGCCCAGAGGTCATCGTCTTCTTCGTCGATGTCTTCCTCTTCCCATTCTTCTAATTCTTCTTCATCCCATTTTTCTTCGCCGGCAACTGCGCCATCTGCGGGTGAGTAAGTAGCGCAGCCTGTATCAGGATCAATTTCAACTGCGGCAGCAGAGCAGTAGCCGTCGTCGATGAATACACAATCTGTGTAATGACAGCGAATACGTGGCATATTATCCTCCTAATTTACCGGTTGACGTACAAGACGGATTATTGTGATTAAAAATAAAATTGTCATTGTTATCTGTGACGTAATACAGAAAGGACATAGAGCTTTTATCACGTAAATTTCCAGATAAACGAGATATAGCGTAAATGCAAAACCCGTAATGGCGAGACCAAAAACAGCCATTATGCTGTTCTGTTCGAAAAACTTGCCACCTCGGGTTTGCAATAAAAGTAGCCCAAGAATTGCGCTATAGCCTAAAACGCCTACGAAGGCAACAGGCACTCCGTATACTTCAGAATAGGGACTCGCATTGACGGTGGAACAATCTCCACTTCCCAGGCACATCGAATTATTCGACGTCAATTTGTATACTGTCATGTAAACAGATACGAGAATCCCTATAATAGCAAGTCCTGCTGAAATCCAATATAGCTTCTTATCCATATTAATTCTCCAGAATCCACGCATCAACTTCTGTTCCGGGCGGGCAAAATTTTACACCAGAGGGAATAATTAGTAAAGCATTTGCACGTACTAAAGAAATTAAATTTCCTGATCCCTGGTGTCCGGTTAAAGTTGCAAAGAGTTTACCGTTTTCTTTTCTGATTACAGCGCGCAAGTAACTTTCGCGTCCATCCGATTCGATGCTTTCTGATAGAGTAACTTTTACCTGTGGATTTTCTTTCGTTGTCACTCCTGAAAGCAGTTCAAGAACGGGTTGAACAAAGACTAAAAAACTTACAAAGGAAGATACCGGGTTACCGGGAAGCCCCAAAAAAGGAATATTGCGATAAGACCCGAACGCGAGGGGTTTCCCCGGTCGCATATTAACTTTCCAAAAATTTATCGAACCTGATGACCCTACAACATCTTTGACATAGTCGAAAGCCCCGGCACTGACGCCTGCGGAAGAGATAATTAAATCTGGTTTAGTTTTCGCTGCTTGTGATAAAAGTTTATCTACTGCATCGTAACGATCGGCAGCTGTCCCGATATTGCTTACTTCGCACCCTGCTTTTTCAGCGAGCGCAGCCAACATGTAGGTATTCGAATCATAGATTTTTCCTGGTGTGAGCGGCAAAGTAAGTGGAACTAGTTCATCCCCAGTTGATATAAGCGCAATTTTGGTTTTTCTGCTGACTCGCACCGTTGAATAACCAAGCATAGCCAATATGCCAATGTCTTGAGCCCGTAACATTCTGCCGTCATTTAGAATTTTCTGTTGGAAAGTTATGTCCGATCCAATCCGGCGGATATTTTCACCAATCGCAATATCCTTGGTTAAAGTAACCGCGTCTGGAGCGGTACTTCCAACCGCAATTTGGTGGGATTGAGTATCTTCAACCATTACCACCGCATTTGCGCCAGTTGGAATAGGTGCGCCAGTCATAATCCGTGCTGTTTGACCGTTTTTAAGCACAATCTTTGGCGAGCTTCCTGCCGGAATATCAGCGATAACCTTTAGTGTAACTGGATTGTTTTCTGTCGCCAAAGAAATATCATCTGCCTGAACAGCAAAACCGTCGACACTCGAATTATCAAATGCAGGAAGGTCAGAATTTGAATAAATGGGTTCGGATAATATGCGACCTAAAGCAACATCCAATGGAATGGACATGCCTTCCAGTCGCTTGAAATTTGAAATGATTCGATTTTGCGCTTCTTGAACACTGATCATGGGCACCATTCGGAATGAGCCGGGATTATACCTGAAATGCTTTAGCCACCGCGAATCCGCTGAGCATCAACAACATTGTCTAAATTTTCGATTCGTGCAAGAAGACGACTTAACTGGGCGATATCACGTACTTCAACAATTAGACGAATATTTGCGGTATCTGCTTGCATGTTGTCGTGATCCACGCGAACGTTTACGTCCACGATATTTACACCTTCGGTTGTCAGGAGATTGGAGACATCGCCCATCAGCCCCTGGCGGTCAAAGGCAGTTACGCGGATGGGTACTGGGTATGTACGGGTGTGGTTGCCCCAAGAGACTTTTACCAGCCGTTCACGCTCGGTTGAGCGAAGTATATTTGGGCAATCCATTCGGTGAATGGTGGCGCCACGTCCGCGGGTTATGTATCCAATAATTGGATCGCCGGGCATAGGATTGCAGCATTTTGCTGTCGTTGTTAGTAGACCTCGTAATCCCACCACTGCAACAGATTCTGTTGTTGTATTACTGGCTTTGGGGGACGAAGGGACAATTTCGTCTTCGAGCGGCATTTCTTGTTCAGAAATCAGATTTATGATCTGACTCATAGACAAATCGCCACAACCTAGGTCTTCGAACATTTCGTCGGGGCTTTTATTGTCAATTTGCCGGGCAAGATTCTCAAGGTTAATATCACTCAGACCGAGCCGGCGAAGCTCCTTCTCGAGCATCGTACGGCCTTGTGAAAGATTTTGTTCGTGGTCTTCTTTTTTAAACCAGGCTTTGATCTTCGAGCGAGCTCTTTGTGTTTTTACCAAGCTCAGACTGGAATTTAGCCAATCTCGGCTGGGTCCCCCGTGTTTTGATGTGAGAATTTCGACACGTTCGCCAGTTTTAAAAACATGATCGAGTGGAACAAGCTTTCCGTCAATTTTTGCTCCGCGGCACCGGTGACCAATGTCTGTATGTACATGGTAGGCGAAATCGATGGGGGTAGATCCGGCTGGAAGATCGATGATATCGCCTTTTGGCGTAAATACGTACACGCGATCTTCGAAAACGTCTGACTTCATGGTGTCGACGAATTCCTGAGCATCGTTCACATCTTGATTCCATTCCATCATTGAACGAAGCCATAGAATGTGCTGTTCGTATTTCGAGTCGTGCTTACTTCCGCCTTCCTTGTATCGCCAATGCGCAGCGATCCCAAACTCGGAGTTCTGGTGCATTTCCGCGGTCCGGATCTGTACTTCGAGAGGTTTACCATCGTCGTAAATTACGGCGGTATGTAGAGATTGATAGAAATTGTCCTTTGGCGCGGCAATGTAATCATCAAATTCGCCCGGTATCGGGCGCCAATGGTTGTGTATTATGCCTAAGGATGCGTAACAAGCCGGAATATCAGGCACCATCAAGCGTACCCCTCGAAGGTCTCGTACCATTTCGAAGGTTTTCCCTTTTTTCATCATCTTTTTGTAAATAGAGTAAATGTGTTTTGGGCGTCCAGTAATATCTACTTTTATTCCAGCCTGAGACAAGACCTTGGATAAGTGTTCGATAATTTCGATGATTTGATCTTCGCGTACACTGCGCCGATCGGAGATTTGCTCCGCAATTTCTTTATATTTTTCGGGATTTACATATCGCAGAGATAGATCTTCGAGCTCCCATTTTATTTGCCAAATTCCCAGACGATTGGCTAGCGGCGCGTGGATATCGAGAGTTTCCTGGGCTATCCTTTTTTGTTTTTCGGGTTTGGTAAATCCCAAGGTGCGCATATTGTGAAGGCGGTCCGCGAGTTTAATTAACACTACGCGTACATCATCATTCATAGCTAAAAATGTTTTTCGTATTGCTTCGATAGCAATTTGTTTTTTACGTTTAGAAACTTGTTCAGGTGTCGGAATGATTGGTTCTTCAACCCCACCCAATTGATCGCTACGTGAGACTCGTGGCAGGCTATCAAGTTTGGTAACACCATCCACGAGGTTTGTGATGACATCGCCAAATTGTTCACGTAAGTCCTTAAGAGTAATTTCGGTATCTTCGACTGTGTCGTGCAACAAACCCGCAGCCAGAACTTCGGCTGGCATTCTCATATCAGAAAGTATGGCAGCTACTGCGACGCAGTGGTTTATATAGGGTTCGCCCGATTGTCGCTTCTGTTCGGAGTGTGCTTTTTCCGCGACATTATATGCGCGTTTTACCAAATCGCGATCAAATGTTGTGTAATATTCAGGGAGGTTCTCCAACAATTGGTCTATAGCAATGGCTTGAGCGAATTTCATATTTAAATTTGCCTTGAGTAGTTCACTATTAAATGTTTACGGATCTATTGATGGTCGACAAAGGTTGCAATTTCGATGTTTTCAAGTGAACTGAGTAGATCGCCTGAATTCAGGATAATTGCAGTTCCGCGTTGGCCAGAGCCAATGGAGATTTGAGAATGGGCGAATACATTTTTGTCCGCAAGAATTCGGACGGGGCGAGGAAGTCCGTATGGCGAAACTGCGCCAACTCGGTATCCAGTAATTAAGAGTACTTCTTCCTCGGTAGCGAGAGTAAGTCTGGATTGACCTAAATATGCTCTTAGTTTTTGCCAGGAGATTTGAAGTGGGCCTGTTACCAGGACCATCACAAAATTGTTCTCGCTAGTACGAAAAAGAATGCTTCGTACTACCTGGTCAGGCACCTGGCCTCTCTCTGCAGCTGCCTGATCGAGAGATTTAATCGTTCCTGAGTGGTTGAATATTTGGTGAGGAACATTTAGTTTTGTAAGCTCAATTGCTACTGGAGGTGTTTCATTCATGAATTCAATTTTACCCGTTCTGTCGATTTGAAGCGGAACCAAAGAGAGTTCTTTTTAATAAAGTTCTTCGGAATTTACCGAAAGAGTGTATTAAAATGAGATGTTTGTGTCGCGAATTCCTAAAGAGATATCGTGGGGTCATATCATTTGGATAAGCAAACCGCGATTCGTAATTTCTTTGACATTTTGGATTTCTTATCGTATAGTTCAATATTCACAAATCATGGAGGCTAAAAATGTATGCAATTCGATTACTTGAAGAGGGTGGGGATCTGGGCTTTTAAGGGTAGGTTTCTTAATTAAGAGGGCCAAGGCTCAGGGAAAAACCTTCCAAGCGGCAATTTTTTCTGGGTGATGAGCGCGGTGAGAATAACAATTAATCCACGGCGAAAGCAAGAAACCAAACGGATCGGTGCT
>JAPLGT010000055.1:0-54896 GCA_026390035.1 Chloroflexota bacterium | reverse complement strand
TGTTCATAATCTCGTGCTAGGTTTACTCAAACGCGCTGGCTTTGTCAACTCTGCGAAAGGTCGCCGTTGGTATGAAGGCCATATTCAGGATGCCTTTGCCCTGCTCACTTCTGGAAACTCGTTTTCTTGAGAACGCCATACAAGTGTACAAAACACCTCTTGACGCACTGAACATTTGTGCTACACTATATTAGTATTTACTAACCGGTATCCAGGTTCAGATATTCATCATCACAACCATTTTGTGAAAATGAACAAAAGTCGGTGATTTGTTCTGCAGGTGGTTTTTTTGCGGAAAGCATTATGAAAATGAATTTTCAGATCAGAACTCCCGCGAAATAGCCACAAAAAATAATTTTCCCCTATCTGGGCGTGTGCTAGCGATTAACCAGTGCACCCCGCGCGTAAGTAAATACCTGTAGACTTCTTCTTTTTTGTTTGCTTAATTGTCTTGGAGAGAAAACATGGCACGTAAATCACAAGAACTGGCTCCCGCAGTACGCCAGGATAATGATGCTAAAAAGGCTGTGCTCGATAAAGCCGTTGGGGATATCATCAAACGCTACGGTGATGGTTCAATCATGCGACTGGGTGAAGCTCACAGCATGGTCGTGGACGCCATCCCAACAGGCGCACTTTCACTGGATCTGGCCTTGGGCATTGGTGGAATTCCTCGCGGACGCATTAGCGAAATCTACGGTCCGGAATCATCCGGTAAAACTACGCTTTGCCAGCATATTGTTGCTGAAGCACAAAAATTGGGCGGAACAGCAGCTTATATTGATATGGAACATGCCCTCGATCCATCATACGCTGCCAAATGCGGCGTAGATATTAATAACCTTCTGGTTTCGCAACCTGATACTGGAGAACAAGCACTTGAAATCACTGAGACCCTGGTCCGTTCAGGTGCAGTCGATCTGGTAGTTGTCGACTCGGTGGCTGCCCTGGTGCCGCGCTCCGAACTTGAAGGCGACATGGGTGACGCGACCATGGGTGTACAAGCGCGCTTAATGTCTCAGGCTCTGCGCAAATTATCTGGTGCCATCAACCAGACCAAGACGTCGGTGGTCTTCACCAACCAGCTGCGCCAAAAAATCGGTGTTATGTTTGGCAATCCAGAAACCACCACTGGTGGGCAGGCTCTTAAGTTTTATGCATCGGTACGCCTAGACGTACGCCGTATTCAGGCCATCAAAATGGGCGAAGAAGTTATCGGGAACCGCACGCGGGTACGTGTGGTTAAGAATAAAGTTGCTCCACCCTTCCGCACCGCTGAATTTGATATCATGTTCAATGAAGGCATCTCCAAAGTCGGCGATATGCTCGATTTGGCTACCAAACTCGAAATCATCACAAAGCGAGGCGCTTTCTTCTCATATGGCGATATCCGCATTGGGCAGGGACGCGAAAACTCCAAAGAATTCCTGCGCCAAAACTCGGACCTGGCCAACGAAATTGAAACCGTCATTCGCCAAAAGGCCCTGGGCGGCGAAATTATCCTGCCAATTGACATAAGCGGTGATGAAAGCGTCAGCGGAGACGAATAACCCGGCTATGCGACGCAACTTGTTTCGCACTCCACAATACGCAATACGTTTTTTGTGTTGCGTATTGTTCTTTTTTCTCGGCAGCTGCACTCCAGCTGCCACTCCCACACCCTTCATTGCACCTCGTAGTCAAAAAAACACGCCGACAGGAATAAGCAGCGTCGCGCCTGTTACGACATCGCCGCAAGCTGCTTTGGATCCTTTGGCATCAGCAACCGCAAGTCCTGCGCTGGAAAACCCTGCCACAACCCAGGCCGCGCTCCCATTTCCGACCATCGCACCACCCGAGGCAACGCTTCCTGTCCCAACTATAGAACCAGCCAGCCCCACTCCTCAAGAACAAAACTGTGCCGATTCTATGAAATATGTGGAAGACATTAACTATCCCGATGGCACTATCGTTTCGGCCGGACAGGCAATCGAAAAACAATGGCTGGTGGAAAATAATGGTTCCTGTGATTGGGATGGTCGCTATCGTCTCAAACTGATCGACGGATACACAGACCTGGGTGCACCAAGCGAACTAGCCCTTTATCCTGCGCGCGCCGGAACACAAATTACCATATCCATAAGCTTCATCGCCCCGGCTGACCCCGGTTCATACCGTACAGCCTGGCAAGCCTACAATCCCGATGGGACTGCCTTTGGCGATCCAATCTATATGGAAATTATCATCAACTAGAAAAAACACAGAATTTCTGCACCAAATTCGAGAACATATTTCTAGTCGTTAAAAAAAAACAAAATTACCGAAAAATCCAAAGATTACCAAAATCTTCAAGTTCTCGTTTACAATTCCCCCCATGTTTGAATATAACCTACTCGCAAAAGAAGGCCGCGCTCGCGCCGGCGTTTTCCATACTCCGCATGGCGAACTTCAAACGCCAGTCTTTGCGCCGGTCGGGACACAGGCCACTGTTAAGACACTTACCCCAGAACATCTCAAGGAATTGGGAGCATCATTGGTGCTTTCCAATACTTATCACTTATATTTGCGCCCTGGCGATGAACTGGTGGCTGAGATGGGGGGATTGCATAAATTTATGCAGTGGCCCAACCCAATGCTGACCGATTCTGGCGGCTTCCAAGTCTTTTCACTGGCATTAACTCGTAAAATCGATGATGACGGTGTCACTTTTAAAAGCCATATCGACGGATCGACGCATCGCTTCACACCCGAAAAATCCATCGCAATTCAAGAAAACCTGGGTGCCGACATCATTATGGCGTTTGATGAATGTTCCGATCCTAACGACAAGGCTTACAGCCGGAAAGCCATGGAGAGAACCCATCGTTGGGCAGAGCGCTCTTTAAAAGCACATTTACGCACTGATCAGGCCTTGTTTGGGATTGTGCAGGGCGGTGTTGACCCAGACCTGCGCGCAATTTCAGCTGAGTTTATTGCATCCATGCCATTTCCGGGCATCGCAATTGGCGGGTTATCGGTTGGGGAAACCAAGGATGAGATGCATCGGACACTGGATGTGGTCACTCCGCTCTTACCTGAAGATAAACCACGCTATTTGATGGGGGTTGGGACACCAGAAGACCTGATCAACGGGATCGCGCGCGGTGTGGATATTTTCGATTGCGTACTGCCAACACGGTTGGCGCGCCATCACGCGGCTTTTTCTTCGACAGGGCGACTGAACTTGGTGAATGCCAGCTTTAAGAAAGATCCCCGTCCGATCGATGAATCCTGCGATTGTTATACCTGCCGGACGTTCACGCGTGCTTATATCCGCCATTTGATCACAGCGAAAGAATTGCTGGCAGGAAGCTTGATCTCCATCCACAACTTACACGCCCTGATCCAGCTTGTTAAAGAAATTCGGGGCTATATTTTAGACGGTTCGTTCGAGAGCAAAATACCATCGTTACTGGCACAATGGGATAATAATGCCCAACGCCAGGCACCCAACGTGTCAAGACAAAAATAAGAACTTGGGAGAAATAATCTTTTGAACACATTTCAGGCATTTTTACTTGGCATCCTGCAAGGTTTGACGGAATTTATCCCAGTTTCGTCCACCGCGCACCTTTTGATCGCGCAACATTTTCTGGGCATTCCGGCTGATAATGCAGCTTTTGCTTTTAGCGTATTGGTTCAGCTAGGAACCATCCTCTCACTGGTGGTTTATTTCTGGAAAGACCTGCTGGCGATCCTGGTGGATACCGTCACAAACCTGGCAGGGGTGGCTAATTTCAATGGACTACCCGATAACGCGAAAATGGGTTGGTATATCATCATCGCGACCATACCGGCACTGATAGCCGGCGTCCTGCTCAAAAAATATGTCGAAGCCTTATTTGGAATGCCACTTACCGAAGCAGCCATCCGTTTATTTGCTGCAGCGATCTTATTAACATTGGCTGAATACCTTGGAAAACAGACCCGCAAACTCAACTCAATGACCTGGCTGGATGCGCTTTTTATTGGCATCATGCAGGTGATCGCGGTATTTCCGGGCGCATCACGCAGTGGAACAACCATCAGTGGTGGCATGTTCAGAGGCTTTGACCGCCCGGCAGCTGCACGATTTGCTTTTCTGATGTCAGTTCCCGTAATGGTGGCAGCCGGGGCTTATGAAGCGCTCGGATTGCTTAAAATGGACAATCTCAGCCAGTTTCTCCCTTTGGTGACAGTCGGATTCGTGAGCTCTGCCCTCGTCGGCTGGCTGGCAATCAAGTGGCTGCTGGGATATCTGAATAAGCATTCATTATATATATTTGCTGGCTATTGCGCCGTACTCGGTTCAGCCTGCGTCATTCTTCTAAATATCGGATAAATTATTAATCAGGCAGGGCTTATGTTGCGCCCATTATTTATTTGATGAAAAGATTATTGCCCGCACTCCTGCTACTGCTAGCAGCTTGCACACCCACACCGGAGCCGGTTAGTACGCCACAAATAATCCGGATTTACGCTACAGCTGCGACTCAATCCTGGTTGGCAGATGCATATGATTGCGCCCAAACCCTGCAATTGACCTTGTCAAATGTCGATGACCCAACCCAGGCAGAAATCAGCCTGCGCCTGGGTGAACCGGATCAATTATCATCTCCTGCATATCAGATCGGTCAGGATGACCTGCTGATCGTGACACATCGAGAGAACCAGATCCAAAACCTGACCCCGACCGAAGCCCAAAAATTGTTTACAAACCCAGAATCGGAAACACTTCAACTCTGGGTCTTCGCTTCCGGGAATGACGTTCAGCAGGCGTTTGCGCGGGAAGTGCTGCACGGACAGGCAGTCACTTCGCTGGCCAGGGTGGCCGTCAGCCCACAACAAATGTCTGACAGTCTCAATTCTGATAAAAATGCTATTGGCATCCTACCACGACATTGGAAATCCGGAACAGTAAGGGAAGTTTTTACCATTCCAAATCTGCCGGTATTGGCTCAAGTGAGATCGGACCCGCAGGGTTCGCTTAAGGACTTGCTGGCTTGTCTACAAAAATAAGCAGGGACAATTCTTATGCATTATTCCATTTCGCTTGACGTTGCCGGGCCCGGTTTGCTATTGGTGGCAGCCGGCGGCATCTTGGGGCTGTGCCTGGCAACAGTAATCATCATTACGATTGAAGGCATAATACTGTGGCGGCTGCGTTGGGGCTCCTTCAAACGCGCATTATTGGCTGCGACCTTAATGAATATCGCATCAACAATCCTGGGCTTCGGGCTGGTTTCTTTGACAATCCAATGGGGTTTTTTGGGATTATCAATTAACCTGGCGCTGTCTATCCTGCTAGAGGGCATGGTCCTGATGTTGCTCAAGAGCAAAGCCATCCGTGAAAATTGGATTGCGGCATTGGTGGCAAACTGCACAAGCTATCTGCTGGTGATTTTGCCACTTTACCTGTTTTTTGATCTACTAAAATGACCTATCTCTTGCCGCTTTTACTCGGGATAGGCCACGGTCTCTCGGATGCTTCCGCCGGGCTGCTGGTTGGATTGATCATAAGGCAGAGAGCACAGGATATGAATGCGCAAATCCTGTTATATAACCTGGTGGCGTTTGGACTGCAGCCGTTGGCAGGAATGTTATTTGACAGAATCCGGCAGCCCAAACATGGCGCTGCCGTTGGATTGTTGATTACTGTAACAGGTTTATTAATAACGCCACTAAATTTAAACATCGCAATCATGTTAATTGGGATTGGGTCAGCCTGCCTGCATGCTGGCGGTGGCTCAGTCGCCATTACCAGCACACCTGGAAAGGCTTCTGCCGCGGGCGTGTTTGCCGCTTTTGGAGTAATAGGCCTGACCATTGGCGGCATGGCATCTATCAATTATTCGGATATCGCCGAAAATATCCTGATCCTGCTACTGATTATCCTGGCAACCATCATCTGGGTAGTACCCCATGTTTCCAGTGAGCTAGTGGAACGAACCAGCAGCCCGATGCCTGTATCTCTTCTCATTATCTTCTTCCTTGTAATCGCAATCGCCCTGCGCTCAACGGTTTGGGTCGGTACGCAAATAAGGGTGGAGCGCTATACTAGCGCAGCGTTATGGCTAGCCATCGCAGCCGGAACCGGCAAACTGGTTGGGGGTTTTGCAGCAGATCGCTGGGGCTGGAAGCGTTGGGGGCTTGTGGTGCTGGCCGGGGCTGGGGTGCTGCTGGTGTTTTCAGACTTTTCACTACCAGCGCTGATGGTTGGGGCACTGTTGCTCCAATCAGTGACGCCTCTTTCGATCGCCGCCGTCGGGCGAAGCTTGCCGAAGTCTCCTGCGTTAGCAGCTTCACTGGCATTGGGGACCGCGATTATTGCTGGCGGACTGCCATTTTTCTTTTTGAAAAGCGGTTGGTTTGAGCCGGTCATATTAGCAATCACATTGTTGATTTCCACGTTACTGTACTGGTACGTTCTAAAAAAACCTGGTCTGGAACACTCTACACAGCGTTAAACTGACTGATGTGAGCCGTAGCGCCCCCTGAAATACAAATCCATTCTGAAAAAATAGTTTTCCCTTTACATCAATGAAGGAATAGGAATACACTTCTGATACTCGCAAAAAATTCATGCGAAACATACGGTTGTTGATTACTCCGATCTGGCAATATTCGGGTAGGTATTGAACTTTATCCATTGTTCAAAAACATTAATTCTTACCTGCTCACACAATTACAAGTAGCGTTTCTTCTCAAAAATAAACCAACTGACATTCTTACATAAGTTTCCACCCAAGATCTGCCACATCGAAAACAATATTCAAAGCTGCTGACCTGAAAAGCAAAAATTCAAATAAGGTTTATCACCTGATCCCAAAGGATGGCAACATGAGTGATTCATTTGATTTCGGCGGAGAAATTATCTGGCGTCCAACGCAAGAGACTGTTGAACAAGCCAATTTGACGACATTTATGCGCCAGCATGGCATCCAGAATTTTGATGAGCTGATGGATCGATCCATCTCGGATGTGGCCTGGTTTACAGATTCCATTCTTAAATATTTAAAAATCCAGTTTTACGAACCTTATTCCCAGATCGTAGACCTGGAAAATGGAGTGCAGTTCCCCAGGTGGTGTCTGGATGGAAAGATGAATATTGTCCACAACCTTCTGGATAAATATGCGCATCCAGAAGCCACGCACACCAATTCAACCAAGCAAGAATTCAACGACAGCATGAACCCGGCCCTTAGGAGCCTGCTGAAAAAGTCCCCTTTTGAAAAACAAAATTTTCGGGAAGTGGGTGATTTTATCGATATTAATGCCATATCTGCGGTCATCATCCCAAAATATGGCCACTTTCTTGGCCTGTTGTGGGAAATATTTTCACTGGATTTTCCAGAATAGGGGTTTTTCATAGCACTCTTAGACCTGCGTTAAGCTGGGAAGGCGAAGAAGGCAGTACGCGCAGCCTGACGTACCAGGAGCTATACGAGCAAACCAATCAAGCCGCCAACGCTCTGCGCTCTCTTGGCCTGGGAAAAGGTGACGCGATTGGTCTGTTTATGCCCATGACCCCCGAGATCGTAATAGCCTTGCTTGCAATTGCCAAAATCGGTGGGATCATTTTGCCACTCTTCAGCGGATACGGCGCAGGCGCCATCATCAGCCGCCTGGGTGATGCAAATGCCAAAGCGTTATTCACTGCCGATGGATCGTTCCGAAATGGTAAAACAAATGGGATGAAAGCTATTGCGGACGAAGCTGCTTCTCAGCTGCCCACGCTAGAGCATATGATCGTTTTGAGACGAACCGGCCAAAGTGTGCAGATGGTGCCAGGACGGGACCACTGGTGGAGCGAATTAGTAGACTCTCAACCTGCACAGGCCGAAACAGAAATAACATCAGCGGAAGATGTGCTCATGCTGATCTACACATCTGGAACAACCGGGAAGCCAAAAGGCGCAGTCCACACCCATTGCGGCTTTCCGGTAAAGGCAGCGTAAGATATGGCCTTTGGCACGGATGTGCACAGCGGAGACGTGTTTTATTGGATGACAGATATGGGCTGGATGATGGGCCCATGGTTGGTATTTGGAACACTGGCCCTGGGCGCGACCATGTTCATTTATGACGGTGCACCCGATTTTCCAGCTCCAGACCGGTTGTGGGCGCTGGTTGAAAGCCATAAGATCACTCAGTTAGGCGTTTCACCCACCCTGATCCGCACCTTGATCCCACATGGCGAGCAAATGTTCCAGAAACATGATCTGTCGTCTTTAAAGTGCTTTGCCTCAACTGGCGAACCCTGGAACCCTGATCCCTGGTTGTGGTTGTTTCTAAAAGTTGGCGGTGGCACGCGACCCATCATCAACTACTCAGGTGGAACAGAAATTTCAGGTGGCATTGTGATGGGTAACCCGCTCCTACCACTCAAACCATGTTCTTTTTCATCAGCCTGCCCTGGGATGGCGGCTGATGTAGTGGACGAAAATGGTCAATCAGTCCGAAACAGAGTCGGCGAGTTGGTTATCCGGGCTCCCTGGATTGGGATGACACGTGGTTTTTGGAAAGATCCACAGCGCTATTTGGAGACATACTGGTCAAGGTGGGAAAACGTATGGGTTCATGGCGATTTTGCGGCGATTGATGCGGATGGGCTCTGGTATATTCTGGGGCGTTCTGACGATACGCTGAAAATCGCTGGGAAACGTCTCGGTCCCGCAGAAGTGGAGTCAATACTTGTACATCATCCGGATGTGATTGAATCAGCCGCAATTGGTGTGCCGGATGAAATTAAAGGAATGGCGCTGGTGGCATTTTGCGTATTAAAATCTACATCAGGCACCACAGAGGAAATTAACCACCGCAGAGAACAGATCCGCACGGAGTTGAAAGAAATGATCATTGCAGATATGGGCAAGCCGCTAGCTCCAAAAGCAATTTTATTCGTGAGCGACCTGCCAAAAACAAGAAATGCGAAGGTAATGCGACGTATAATTCGCTCTGCCTATCTCAGGCTGGAACCAGGTGACATCAGTTCACTGGTCAACCCAGACGCTGTTGAAGAAATCAAACGAGCCAGATAGCCGGGTCACGCCCGGCTCCCGGCTTGAAAAGTGATTCTAGCTGGTCAAAAAAACAGGAGCTGCAATGGAATATATAGATTTACGTTCAGATACGGTTACCAAACCCACGCCCGAAATGCGGGAGGCGATGGCAAAAGCTGCTGTCGGGGATGATGTGTATGGTGACGACCCCACGATCAACCAGTTACAAGAGCTGGCAGCAGCAAAATTAGGCAAGGAAGCCGGGCTTTTCGTACCATCCGGGACGATGGGCAACCTGGCAGCCATATTGGCGCATTGCAGCCGAGGCGACGAGGTCATCATGGGTCAACGTGCTCACACTTTCTTACACGAAGGCGGCGGCATTTCGACCCTGGGTGGGGTGCATTCCTGTCAAATAAAAGAACAACCGAATGGCTCACTTTCCCTGGAAGATCTAGAAGCAGCCATCCGCCCAGATGATGACCACGAACCAGTAACAAGACTGATCGAAATCGAAAATACACATAATGCGTGCGGCGGTGTTTTCCAATCGTCAGAATACGTTCAACGCCTGGCAGATTTTGCCCATGAGCGTGGGATTATCGTTCATATGGACGGGGCGCGCATATTTAACGCGGCTGTTGCGCAAGGATTGGAAGCCAAACAGTTAACCAGCCCGGTGGATTCGGTCACATTTTGCCTGAGCAAAGGATTGGGCGCGCCGGTAGGTTCTGTACTATGCGGAAGCACTGATTTTATAAAAAAAGCCCGCAGAATGCGTAAACACCTGGGCGGCGGTATGCGCCAGGCCGGCATTATTGCCGCTGCCGGGATTATTGCCCTGGAAAGCATGGTAGACCGGTTGATCGATGATCACATCCGGGCTCGCCATATGGCCGAAGGCTTGAGCGAAATCTCCGGGATCATCATCAAAGCAGGTGCACCCGCCACAAACATGCTTTATTTTGATCTGGCTGACACGGTCAAGTTGAGCACCCTGCAAATTGAAAAAAAGTTGGAGGAACACGGCGTGCTGGCACATGCGAGCGGACCGCGGACGTTCCGGCTGGTAACACATCTATGGATCGACGATCACGGTGTCGATGCGACAGTGGCAGCCTTCCGCGAAATCTTACAATAAAGAATGAAGTAAATAATGAGGGCGATCTGAACGCTGATCGCCCTCATTATTTTTGGTCCAACCAGTTAAATTTTGGTTCGATCTGGTTTCGCCCGCGTAACTCAGCGCTGTACAGATGCTGATCAGCAGGTTCCACTTTTTGTTAAACTGGGCTGGTTATTCACACAACGAGATCAACTCTTATACGCATAAATCGCCTAAGAAATAGCAGTATCGGGATCATAAAATGCCTATCGTGGCCTGATTTATGGCGAAAAAACCGTGTTTTACGGGCAGATCGTGAAAAATGAATGGGAACAAGAAAAAACCGGGAATTGGCAGGATGTAAATATATTTCACACCACTTAATCGGTTATAATTTTTCAGGTTAAAAACCTTTTGTCCGCAGAATATGTGGATATGCAAAAACAAAATAATTAGATCACCCTAACCCAACCACCAGGTAGACAGTTGGGATTGATACATTACCTTGATCCGTGGTGAAAACATGAACAATCAGCCATTTATCTCATTAGAAGAAATCGACGAAGTCGTGGCAGCAGTAAGGGCCAGGACCAAATACCAACCAAAGATTGGGCTTATTCTTGGTTCAGGACTTGGCGGGCTGGCCGATTCGATCGAAAACCCAGACTTAATCGCCTTCAATGACTTGCCACACTGGCCGAAATCAACTGTACGCGGTCATGTGGGCCAATTGGTAATTGGCGAACTTGAAAACCAGCCTGTAATGGTGATGCAAGGACGTATTCATTTTTATGAGGGCTACTCGATGTCTCAAGTAACGCTGCCTATCCGTGTGATGCAGCGCATGGGTATCGAAATACTGGTAGTAACCAATGCAGCCGGCGCCATTAACCCGGAATACGTGCCAGGCGATTTAATGTTGATAACTGATAATTTAAACCTGGTGGGTATGATGGGCTTTAACCCACTGATTGGCCCCAATATAGATGAACTTGGACCACGCTTTCCAGATATGAGCCAGGCGTATGACCGCAAGCTGAGCGAACTGGCTCGCCAGGCCGCGAAAGATACCAGCGTGCTGCTGCGAGAAGGTGTCTATGCCGGCTTAAGCGGCCCATCGTTTGAAGGGCCAGCCGATCTTCGATTTCTGCGCGCAGTTGGTGCCGATGCGGTTGGCATGTCTACCGTCCCAGAAGTGATCGTGGCCAGACATGCAGGCACACGCGTTTTAGGAATTTCAGGAATCAGTAATAAAGCCAACCTGGACGGAAATACCAGCACATCACACCAGGAAGTGCTTGACGCCGGAATTGGCATGGTTCCAAAGCTTGAAAAAATCCTACGCAGTGTCCTGCGTAAAATATAATCAAACCTTAACATTCTATCGAGCCCAACTGTGGATGCGCTTTTCCGATTCATCGTAGAATATGAAGCACTTGTCTACCTGATATTGCTGATAGGAGCGGTATTCGCTGCGCGCTCGCTCTGGAAAGCCTGGGCAGAATGGCGTTCATCAGTCTTCGGACTGGAAAAAGAATTGTCATTTCAAAAGGTGCGCGTTTCTGGGGCAATGTTCATTCTGTTGATTATGATCGGCTTGAGCCAATTTTGCCTTGTCTCGTTTATAGTGCCTTTTCTACCTGCGACCACATTCAGGCCAACACCCACAGCCGACCTGTTGCAGACATCGTCCGGAGAAGTGACACAGCCTGTTGCAGACCAGAATGCTCAACCCAGTGCAGCAATCGCACCTACAGGAATAGTCGATTGTGTTCCTGGCCAGATCATTTTTTCCTCGCCCAAACCCGGCGGGGAGGTGCAAGGCAAGATCATATTAACGGGCACAGTCAATGTACCGAATTTTGGTTTTTTCAAATATGAATACGCAACACAAGGAAGCGAAACTTGGGCCACCATTGCAGCAGGCGATAAAATTGTAATTGAAGGAGAACTGGGCGCTTGGGACACATCCCAACTTGTGCCCGGTGACTACCAGATACGTCTGCAGGTAACCGATAACCTGGGCAAGCCTTTGCCCGCCTGCGTCCTACCCGTTCGAGTGATTGCACCGTAAATTCTATGTCTGACTTTGAAATTCGAACCACTGTATCCACAGATCTCGCCCGCTTATCAGCGTTGGATCATACCATCGATACTGATTACGTCTGGCAGCTGGACCTGCATCGAGAAACCGGTCAGGTTGAAATTTCCTTGCACGAAGTGCGCTTACCACGCTCTGTTCGTATTGAGCACCCACGCCCGGCTAGAGAACTAGCCGATACATGGCATTTACGCCCAATGCTTAGCGCCATGACCGGGTTGGAAGCCGTCGCATATGTTCGCTTCAGCGATGTCATCGTTCCGCATGCTGTCTGGATCACAGACGTTGTAGTCGGCAAACCGCTGCGCAGGCAGGGGCTGGCGCGCAAACTGATCAGCACAGCAGAAGCATGGGGACTTCAACGCGGACTGCGCCGAGCAATTATCGAAGTGCAATCGAAGAATGCTCCTGCAATCCGAATGGTACAAAAATTAGGCTTCGAATTCTGCGGGTATAATGATCACTATTATTCGACCAGAGACGTAGCATTGTTTTACTCGCGGGCAATTTAGCAGACAGAAGGTTTGTAAACCCGGCCAGGAAAATACCGGAGCAAGTCAGCGCAATGCCTGACTGACGATTTTTAAGAACTTATTCGTTTCGCTTGAAAGGTTTTAGATGCTTACTGGTTGGGAAGATAGCCTTCTGGTGGGGATAAAAACTGTCAATCAAATACTGACGGCGGGGATTTCAATCACCGCCTTTTCGCTGCTTATTTATGCGCTAACATTTAATTTGCGCGACCGTGTTGCCCGTTCTTTTGCGACAATCTTGCTCTCTGTAGTTGTGATTTTTACATGCGAAGCAATCCAGACCACAGTGCAAACGCAGGAATTGGTTGAAACATTCTTGCGCTTGCAATGGATTGGCCTTGTTTTTCTACCGGCCTCGTATTTGCACCTTTCTGACGCCCTGCTCGTCACCGCCGGGCGTCCATCAAGAGGCCGGCGGCGTTTTTTTGTGCGCGGAGCGTACACCGTTTCGTTCGGTTTTTTGGGATTACTGTCCCTTGGCTATCTGGTAGGACCGTTGTTACTCAACGCCCAACCGGCGCCACATCTTCAGCGCACAATCTGGACAGAAATATTCACCGGGTACTACCTGGTGACAATGCTGATGGCCGGCTTCAATTTCATCCGCGCATTTTTGCGAATGTTGACACGCTCTGGCCGACGACGAATGTTATATCTGATGGCAGGTGCAACAGCACCTGCCCTAGGAACATATCCTTACCTGCTGTTTGGCTCATCATTTGCCGCACATTACCCACTGATCTTTTGGAGCACGGCAACGATCATAAATATCATCGTTGGCGGATTGATTATCGTAATGGCATACGCAGTTGCATTTTTTGGTGTTGCGTGGCCAGACCGGGTAGTCAAAAGCCGTTTATTCAAATGGATCATGCGCGGTCCGGTGACGGCTTCACTCGCATTAGCAGTATTGACCCTGGTGCGGCGCAGTGGCGAAGCTTTTGGGCTGGCATATAATGTTTTTGTGCCAGTCAGCATGGCGGCAACAGTGCTGATCATGGAACATCTCATCACGCTGCTGGCGCCATTGTGGGAACGGGTTCTGTTCCTCGGCAGTGACCGCGCAGAACTACTGCTATTACAAAATATTGACGAACGCTTGCTAACTCAGAGCGACCTGCGCCAATTTCTAGAAGCAATTTTGGCGGCTGTGCGTGATCATATGCAATCGCCGTCAGCATTTGTCGCCGCATTGGACAATTCCAACCTGACGATGCTGATCAATGCCGGGCGTCCCTTCTTGGAAAAAGAACATTTATCTGAAGCGCTCCAAGAAATACAGATAGAAGGCCGCAAGGAATTCTTATGGAATGATACCTGGATATTACCGCTGCGCGCACGGCGTGGCGCAGACATGGACAGGGATCAGACCCCGGCGCTATTGGGTTTACTAGGCGTAACCCATCCACACGCCCAAACACTGGAACCTGACCAACGCCAGGCTCTCTGGCTTTTGGCTGATCGTGCGGCACTTGCGCTGGAAGACAGGCTGCTCCAACAACGGGTCTTTCGTTCACTGGAAGAAATTGAGCCGCAAGTTGAACTCATCCAACGCATTCGGGCTTTGGGACGTTACGACAGCACCACTGCCCTGGCAGAAGAACTTTCGCCCGATTCAGATATGGCTGAACGAGTACGAGAAGCCCTCAATCACTACTGGGGCGGGCCAAAATTAACCGAATCACCGCTTATGAACCTGAGAGTCATCCAGGAAACCGCTAAAAAAGATTTTGACGGTAACATGCCGAATGCTTTGCGCTCTGTACTAAAAAAAGCTGTGGACCAAATCCGCCCTGATGGTGAGCGCCGTTTTACCAGTGAATGGATTCTATACAATATTCTTGACTTAAAGTTTATTGAAGGTCGCAAAGTACGCGATGTAGCCAGTCGCCTGGCAATGTCTGAAGCTGACCTATACCGCAAACAACGCGTAGCCGTTGAGGCAGTGGCAAAAGCAATTCTTGATATGGAATCCAATTTAAACTCCCAACAGGAGGTGCCTTAATGGTATCTACGAACAAGCCCGGTTCTACCGATAATACTCAACCAAACCAAGAGAGATCCGCCAATCTGGAGCGGGCAGGTTTACCCACAGAAGAGCGGGACGATGGTTGGTGGGAATCTGTCCTGGCAGATGAAGAAAGATTTTCATCTTCTAGTGGACATCGCGTTCGCCCACTCACAAATGTCACGTCAACAGGAAAATCCACCCAACAGGCGGATCCGGTTGGTGAGCTTCCACAAGCCGATTGGGTCTATGCGGAAGGGGTTTATAAACAGGATCAGATCATCAGCCTGCGTGTAAGCGGGCACAACCGCGGCGGGTTGCTGGTTGAAAACGACAAACTACACGGATTTGTGCCTTATTCTCACCTGGTTGAAATGACCGGTCAGACCGATCTTGAGCGCGAGAACTTCCTGGCCGAATACGTCGGTAAGGATCTACGCCTAAAAATCATTGAGTGTGTGCCCGAGGAAGGCCGGGTGGTTTTTTCAGAACGCGCTGCCCGCGCCGATGCAGGCCGGCGTACCGAGTTATTCTCCAACCTGAAACAAGGTGAAATCGTTAGTGGAGAGGTCACCAATATCACAGAATTTGGTGGTTTCATCGACCTGGGTGGCGTGGAAGGTTTGATCCATATCTCTGAACTTTCATGGGGAAGGGTTCTGCACCCATCTCACATTTTGAAGCTGGGCCAAACAGTAAGGGTACAGATCATCGAAATTCTTCCTGAGCGCTCCCGGATAGCCCTGAGTCTGAAACGTTTGCAACCCAATCCATGGGAAACTGTCAGTGCGCGGTATACCACTGATGATATTGTTCCAGCTACCATCACGAGTGTGGTTTCCTATGGGGTTTTCGCCAGATTAGATGAGGGTTTGGAAGGTCTCGTCCACGTCTCTGAGATGGATCTGGATGGGGCAGCAGTACGCGACATTTATGCTGAAAACGAAAGAATTAAAGTTAGAATCTTGCATCTGGATCCACACCACCAACGATTGGGTCTAAGCCTGAAACTGGATGGTATTCCAAAAAATGTCTGAGAAGCATCAACACAGTATGGAAGAACCACCGCGTCGAGATCTCTTCGATTGGATTCAGCGTATCCAGGATCATTTTGGCCGTTTCGCTTTCGATATCGGGGGTGTAATCCTTTTCGCGTTTGCACTAATGACCCTGTTGGCCTTGATGGGCTTGACAGGTGGCTCGCTGCTGACACCATGGTCCATAACCTTATGGCGTTGGCTGGGTTTTGGATCACTGTTTGTTGTGCTTGCAACTGGCCTGGGCGGCTTGTCTTTGATGCGGAAACCAGTGGATGGAGAGGAAAGGATTCGTTGGTGGCGTGTGGTTGCGCTTGAAATCGCAGCTTTTTTCAGCCTGACGCTGTTCTCCATTCTAGGCGGCACATCCGTGGAGCGCGCCGAAGCAGGGCTGGATGGTGGTTACACCGGTTGGGCTCTGGCACAACTGCTGGGCAGGATACTTCCCGGTGATATCCTACGCAGCTCGATGGTTATTTTGGGGCTAGCTATCTTTCTCATCCTCGGATTAGACCTGTTACCGAAATTTGAAGTCTGGCTTTTAAAGCTGGCAGGGGATGTGCCCACGCCTGTGACAGATAATCTGGATACTGATTCAGAAACCCGGCTCCACCCGATGGTGGAAACACCTCAAGCCCAATCCCCAGCACCCACAAAAAAAGCGGCGGCAGCTCTGCCCGCAGAATTTAGAAAAAATTTCAAAGTACCTGAAGCATTAGATGAAAAACCCGCTGAACCTCAGCCGCGCAGCGAAAACCTGCCTCCATTCAGTATGTTGATCGGGGAACAAGCCGCCCGTCCGGATGAACGCAACATCAATATGACAGCGGGATTAATCGAAAAAACATTATCCGAGTTTGGCATACCTGCAAAAGTGGTGGGCTTTCGTATTGGCCCAACCGTGACGCAGTTCGCCGTTCAACCCGGGTTTATCAAAAAAACCGGCAGCACAGAAACAGACGCGGTGCAGATGAAAGTTCGTGTGGCACAAATTGCCTCTCTGCAAAAAGATCTGGCACTGGCAATTTCAGCCCAGCGTTTGCGCATCGAAGCTCCAGTGCCCGGCCGCTCATATGTGGGAATTGAAGTTCCAAATGAGCATTCAGCACTTGTACGATTGCGCCCACTCTTGGAAAGCGAAGCATTCAGTAAGATTACCAAACCCCTGGCGGTCGCCCTGGGGAGGGATGTCTCCGGTTTGCCACTTGTGGCAGATCTAGGGCGCATGCCACATATGCTTGTAGCCGGGCAAACCGGATCGGGCAAATCCGTCTTTATCGCGGCATTGGCAGCCTGTCTGGCCATGAACAACGAGCCAGATAAACTTCGCCTGGTTATGATCGATGTCAAGATGGTTGAGCTATTGCGCTTTAATGGTCTCAGGCATTTATTAGGCAAGGTCGAAACCGATGTGCAGCGCATTTTGGGTGTGCTGCGCTGGCTGGTGGTGGAAATGGAACATCGCTACCGCTTGCTAGAAGGTGTGCACGCTCGCGACATTGAAGCATACAATCAGAAGGCCAAAACCAGCATCCCGCGCATCGTGGTAATTATTGACGAGCTGGCAGATTTAATGATGTCCGCTCCCGATCAGACAGAGCATCACCTTGTGCGCCTGGCACAAATGGCCAGGGCAACAGGTATTCATCTTGTGGTGGCAACACAGCGCCCAAGCACAGACGTGGTAACCGGTTTAATTAAAGCAAACTTCCCGGCACGCCTGGCCTTCTCTGTCGCATCGGGAATTGACAGCCGCGTGATTCTAGACAGCACCGGAGCCGAATCTCTGTTGGGCCGAGGCGATATGCTCTTCCTCAACCCGGAAGTTGGCAATCCAATCCGCGCACAGGGCGTATGGGTAACTGACCAGGAGATCGAACGGATCATCGCATTCTGGCAAAAGAACTCTACTACCATCAACGAAACACCACCCTGGGAAACCCTGCTAAGCGAACCCGATGAAGGCAGTGACGATGCCCTGGTAGAACAGGCCATTGAAGTGGTGCGCTCTTCACAACGAGCCAGCGCATCTCTAATCCAAAGGCGCCTCAAGCTTGGGTACCCGCGGGCTGCGCGTCTGCTCGACCAGCTCGAAGAGATGGGGATCGTTGGGCCATCTCAAGGTGGTGGTCGTGAGCGCGATGTTTTGGTCGAACCTGGCGACGATGATGTTCCAGATGAGCTGGATGAATAGAAGTACAATCTACGCATTCCCTGACGGGGCCCACCGCAGATAGCATCATCAAGATAGTCCTGATCACAAAGGTAAATTCTGTGACCCATAGCTGGAAGACTTCTCTTCAAGGTTGATAGAAAGCCCAGCGAGTACTACGTTGGATGTTTATGGCACACAAGAAAAAAGGAAATTTACTTGCATGGAAAATTCTAAACAAAATTCCCGAACCAAAACATTTACTGACTATATGCGCGGATGGTTTAAAGGAGTGCTGGACCCAATCGGCGCATTTTTAAATCGGATCGGTATCACCCCAAACATGATGACCATGCTCGGGTTGCTCGGAAATATTATTGGAGCCTGGTTTCTCGCCCAAGGCAATATGCTACTGGGTGGTGTCTTTGTGCTTATCTGCACCCCATTTGACGCGCTGGACGGTACGATGGCACGTCTGCGTGGCGAGGCCAATGAATTTGGGGCTTTTGTAGACTCTGTGACAGATCGCTATTCTGAATTATTCATCCTGGGCGGGTTATTGTTTTACTTCGCGACCCACAATGATTATGTATCCAGCATTGTGGTCTATGCGGCAGCCTCCGGTTCAGTCCTGGTATCCTATATTAAAGCCCGCGCAGATTCGCTCAAGTTTGATGCCAATGTTGGCATTCTGACACGCATGGAACGTTACCTGGTGGTTGCACCACTCTTGTTGTTCAATCAGCCCGTGATCGCAGTCTGGATCGTGGCGATACTGGCAAATATTACTGCCTTACAACGCTTCTGGAAAGTCAGACAACAAGCCAGAAATCAGGCATAAAACCCGAATCTCAAGACTTACCCCGTGCTAATCAGGATACAAATTAAAACCACAAATACGCCAGGGTAAGATGGGAAAAGTAGCATGTGTGACGGATCTGGTTGGCATACCAGGCGGCTGGAAACTGATCCGATCACCGTGGAGATTCGCATTGATATGGCTGAGACCGGGATGATTGCGCGCATCAGCCATGAGAATACCGGTCATTTAGAAATGGGAGAAAACCCAAATGCAGTTTGCTTTTGATGGAATCCATTTTTTAATATGGGGGCAGAATTTTACACTCTATTATTACGGAATCATCCTGATGAGTGGCGCAATGGCTGGTGGCGTGCTAGCGTATAAAGAGGCCGCCCGCCGGGAACATAATCCTGATATCGTCTGGGACTTGCTGATCTGGCTCATCATTGGAGGCATCATCGGCGCACGTTTGTGGCATGTGTTTACGCCATCCCCATCATTGATCGCCGAAGGGATTGACACCTGGTTTTACCTGACCCATCCGCTTGATCTTCTCAATGTTCGTCGAGGCGGGCTGGGCATTCCTGGCGCCGTCATCGGCGGAGCTGTAGCTCTATTTTTCTTTACCCGTCGATACAAGTTAAATTTTATCGAATGGGTCGATATTGCTGCGCCTGCCCTGGCTCTTGGGCAAGCAATTGGACGCTGGGGCAATTTCTTCAACCAGGAACTATACGGCGCACCCACCAACTTGCCGTGGAAATTATTTATTGATCCGCTGCACCGTCTGCCAGGATTTTCGGATAAAGAATATTATCACCCCTTATTTCTGTATGAATCAATCTGGAATCTGGCCAATATGGGGCTGCTTCTGTGGCTGACACGCTACTTTCGCGGTGCTGACAAACTAAAAACCGGTGACGTGTTCCTAGTTTACTTGATTACTTATCCAGTAGGACGCTTCATACTTGATTTCCTAAGACTGGATGCATCCCAGTTGGGCGGTATCAACGCCAACCAGACCTTCATGGCAATTGTAGCCGTGCTATCCACGACAGCATTGTTGTGGCGACATCGTCCAACCCAAACAAGTTCTTAATCGGCCGGTAGAACTTATCATATCCATGACCGGTGCGCAGTATCCCGTTTAAAGGTAGCTCAATGATCCAATGCGAAGATCTTAGCAAACATTTTGACACATTTAAGGCTGTTGATGGAGTTACTCTGGACATTCAGCCTGGCGAAGTTCTGGCGCTGCTTGGTCAGAACGGTGCAGGGAAAACAACCACGGTACGGATGCTGACCTCGATACTTGCACCCACACGAGGTTGGGCCAAGGTGGCAGGGTACGATACGGTCAAAAACGCAGCGGAAGTACGCGCTTCGGTAGGTGTGCTGACTGAAATGCACGGCCTTTATGGCCGCATGACTGGTTATGAATACCTGGATTTTTTCGGCCAGATTTACCAACTTGACAAACCACGCAGAGAAAGACGGTCAAAAGAACTGCTCGAATATTTTGGGCTGGGACAGGCTGGTTACCGGCGCTCGGGTGAGTATTCAAAGGGCATGCGTCAAAAACTTGCCCTGGCACGCGCGCTAATCCACGAACCACCGGTGCTGCTGCTGGATGAGCCCACATCCGCCATGGACCCAGAGAGTGCACAACTTGTACGCGTTGAGATCGCGCGCCTGCGCACATCCCAACGCGCTATCGTCATCTGCACACATAACCTGGCCGAAGCTGAAATGCTGGCCGATAAAATCGCAATCATATACCGCGGGCACATCTTAATGACCGGCACCCTGGAAGAAATGCGCCTGAAACTGTTGGGCCCGGCGGAATATATTGTCCGGCTGGCGGGCAGCTTCCAGCTGGGTGGTCTGCATATGCCGGAGGGGGTAAGCATGCTTGACGTTTGGGGCGATGGGTTCCGCTTCCGGGTGGAGAATCCTGTGCTGGCAAATCCGCTCATTTTGCAACAATTATTCAGTTCCCAGATCCCCGTGGTGGCTGTGCAGGAAGTTCCCCGCACGTTGGAAATGATGTATCTAAAGGCGATGGTTCAGGCCACGGAAGGCGCGCTATGAAATCTTTTAAACGTGCCTGGTTGGTGGCAAGACGTGAATTAGTGGATCAAATGCGCGATTGGCGCATTCTGATGCCCATGATCATATTGACTCTATTTTTCCCGTATCTGATGAATGTGACCGCAAAAACGGCCATTAATTACCTGAACCAATATGGCGCGAACATGATCGCCAACCGCATGTTGCCGTTCCTGATCCTGGTGGTCGGGTATTTCCCGGTGACGGTCTCGCTGGTTGTGGCACTGGAAGCCTTTGTAGGCGAAAAAGAACGTGGCACAATTGAGCCACTGCTTACCAGCCCGCTGGCCGATGAGCATCTTTATCTCGGAAAATTAATGGCCGGTACGATCGTACCGTTGACCGTCAGCTACATCGGCATAGCCCTCTATATGAGCGGGCTTACCTGGCAGGGTATCACCTGGCCAGAATGGGGTTTTATTGCCCAAACCCTGGCGCTCACTGCAGTCCAAACACTACTGATGGTCAGCGCTGCGATTGTAATTTCGACCCAATCGACAACAGTGCGGGCTGCCAATCTGCTGGCTTCGTTCATCGTTATCCCGGTTGCTCTGCTTATCCAGGGTGAAAGCGCATTGATGTTCTGGGGAACAAACGATGTGCTCTGGCTGGCAGTCATTGGTGTTGGCACCATGAGCGCGCTCATCATCCGACTCGGAATCGTACACTTCAAACGCGAGAACCTGCTGGGTCGTGAAATCGACATGCTCAGTTGGAGTTGGGTCTGGCAGACGTTTCATAAAGCGTATACTGGCTCTGATGAGCTATCCAGCCTGGCCCGCTACCTACGCTCAGCCTGGATGAAACATAAGAACAACGCGGAAGCCGAAAACCTGTCTCTGGGCGCCGCCATCTGGCAGGATCTGAACCGAATACAGACCTGGTATCGTGTGGATATCAGACAGGCACTACGCCGTTTGACACCATCATTTTTGATAACACTGGCAATCGGAACAGGCGTCATTCTGGCAGCCTATTTTGTAGTAAATACCAATATCCAACAAACGCTGCTACCAAATGATAAATTCAAAGAAACAATGACAGCCATGCGCAGCTTTTTGCTGGATGATGGTACCGGAAATTTTTCAGCTGGAATGCTGTTCTGGCACAACCTGCGCGCCGAACTGGTAATTCTGGCACTGGGCTTGTTTTCCTTTGGCGTTTTGAGCCTGGTCGCATTCATCGGAAATTTCGCACTGATCGGCGCTGTATTAGGCGCGCTGCCTTCCCTGGGCCTTTCTCCCTGGCTGGTATTTGTTAGCGGGATACTGCCACATGGGATCGTCGAACTGCCATCCATCATCCTACTCAGCGCCGCTGCCCTACACATGGGGCTGCGACTGGTGACACCCGATGAAGGCCGCTCAATTGGTGAGACCATGATCATTACATTTGCGGATGTTATCAAAATCCTGATCGCAGTCTGCATTCCACTACTTATTCTGGCGGCTTTAATCGAAGCCAATATTACTCCCCGAATCTTGATTTCTGTCATCGGAAACTCTCTCAATATTCAGCCATAATGACACATCTAATTATCCTCGGCTCATCAAATGCGATCCCATCACAGGGATACGAGAACACCCACCTGGCAATCATCACCCCAGACCGGCAGATATTGATTGATTGTGCATCCAATCCGATTGTGCGCCTGGAACAAGCCGGGGTGGCTGTGGAACTGGTCACCGATATCATCCTGACCCACTTTCACCCGGATCACGTTGCCGGGCTGCCATTGCTGCTGATGGACATGTGGCTGATGGGCCGCCGCAATCCCTTGAATATCTACGGGCTCCATTACACGCTCGACCGTGCAGAAACCATGATGGGTCTTTACAATTGGGCAGATTGGCCGAATTTTTTCACAGTCAATTTTTGCCGCATTCCGGCAGATGAGATGGCCATCGTAATAAATGATGAGCACATACGCATTTACTCTGCCCCAGTAAAACATTTTTTACCAAATATCGGTTTGCGCATTGAACTAAAAAACGAGAAAAAGAATCTGGCCTATTCCTGCGACACGGAACCGTGCCAGGCCATCCAAAGTCTTTCACAAGGCGTTGATATATTGCTGCATGAGGCCACCGGAGATGTTCCAGGACATTCTTCGGCTGCCCAGGCCGGGGCAGCGGCCCAGGCGGCCGGCGTTGGGGCTTTATATCTCATCCATTACCCGACTGGCCGCTTTGCTTCTGGCGACCTGGTGGCTGAAGCCAGAACGGTTTTTCAGGGTAAAATAGTTAAAGCAGTCGATTTTATGAAGATTGATCTGAGCAACTCATCAAAGAATTGATAGAAATCAGCACATCATCCAACTCATCACAGGTTTGCCTGTGAAATCAAACCAAAATCCAAGGTGAATACTATGCGTACTCCATTTGTAGCCGGTAATTGGAAAATGAATAAAACTGTCGCTGAGGCGCGTGAGCTTGTCTCCGTAATGGGTGCGGAATTAAAAAACATCAAAAACGTGGAGAAAGTGCTCTGCCCACCCTTCATTGCAATAGTCGCGGTGGCCAACCTGCTCGGCGGAACAGATCTGGGTCTAGGCGCCCAAAATATGCATTGGGAAGATAAAGGCGCCTTCACAGGGGAAACATCGTCCGGGATGATTAAGGAATTTTGTAAATATGTAATCATTGGCCATTCAGAACGTCGCACCTATTTTGGCGAAACGGACGAAACAATCAACAAGAAAGTGCTCGCCGCCCAAAAACACGGGCTAACGCCGATCGTTTGCGTTGGCGAGACCCTGGCAGAGAACGAAGCCGGGCGCACAGCAGAAGTTGTCCGTCGCCAGACACTGGCAGGGCTTAAAGGCGTGGATGCCACCCTCGCAGCCCAAATTGTTGTCGCTTACGAGCCAGTTTGGGCCATAGGAACCGGGCGGGCGTCCTCCGCCGAAAATGCGCAGAGCGTGCACCATGATGTCGTTCGCGCAGCCTTAATAGATCTGTTTGGTAGTGAAACGGCTGAAGCCATCCGGATTTTATACGGAGGTTCCGTAACGGCTGCCAATGCTGCCGAATACTTCGTTGAACCCGATATCGATGGCGCGCTGGTTGGCGGAGCCAGCCTGAAAACCGACGAATTTATTGCCATCACCAGAGCAGCCGCAAAGTAGTCTTTGCCGAATCAATTTATTCGGTCGCCAGCAAGACGCAAGCCTGGCGACCGAATTTCATTCCTACACTGGTTGAGCCGGATCAATTTTATTTTTCCCCATGCAAATTAAAAATCCGCCGCGCGCATGCTAACTTCCTTTGACGGCCTGATCTGGATCATTGCCACATTGGTGCTTGTGCAGGTTCTTCAGCGCAGTCTGCATCGCGAAATTCAAGCGATTTTCTTGATCATCACACGCAGTCCAAACATGACGATAGGCGTGTTTTCCGTGCTGTTCTTTCCCGGGGTTTTTTTGCATGAACTCAGCCATTTTGTGATGGCAAAACTAATCGGCGTGCGTACAGGCAAGTTCTCCTTAATACCACAGGTAATGCCGGATGGGCGCCTGCAATTGGGATACGTCGAAGCTGCATCCACAGATATTTTTCGCGATTCTCTGGTGGGTTTGGCCCCACTCATCAGCGGGATGCTGTTCATCGCACTCGGGGCGACCTCTCATTTGCACCTGACCATCCTGTGGGATACACTACGCAACGGTCAATGGACTCTATTTCTGATGGGCTTGCAAGCACTGCCAACCGTACCTGATTTTTGGCTCTGGTTCTACGGTACATTTGCGGTATCCACCACGATGATGCCATCTGAATCCGATCGGCACGCCTGGCTGCCACTGGGGCTGGTTTCTGCCCTGCTGCTGGTACTGGCAGTTCTGGCGGGCGCCGGGCCCTGGATGCTGACCAACCTTGCACCGGCATTCAACCAGTTTTTACGCAGCACAGCCCTGATCCTGCTGGTAAGCATCGTTATGCATATCGTCCTGATCTTGCCGCTGTGGCTAATCCACCGCATGCTGACACAATTAACGGGATTGGATGTGGGGTAGTATGGGATCATCTCAACGCAAATCGTCACTGGATGAGAAAATTGCCCCAAAACAGTTGTTGCGTTTATTTGTGGTACAAAACCTCGATTTTCACTCGCCCCAATGACAAAAAAGAATGATTAAGAGTCATTCAAAGTCAACGCACACACGCTAAAAATGACCCCCAGCAGGGAAAACCGAAAAACCTCTTTTTCCATGTACAAGGCACCCTGTTCAGGGAAGCCAACTCTATCCAGCGTAGCACGACCCGTCAGTACATGCCCATTATTCAGCGTATCCTATGCCGCAACCGGCAAATCTTCGGCAGCAGCTGGCTGGCGCCTTGCCAGTTGAATGACCAGAATGAAAGCCAGCAGGTTGAGCGTCATACTGCCCAGAACAAGCGATGTCATAGCCTGGGCACCAGAGCGATCAACGACCTGGCCTACCAGCCAGGGTAGGAACATGCCACCCATACACTCGCCAAGTAAAATGATCGAACTGAGTCGGGCGGTCAATTTGATCGATTGCCCGGCCAGCGTGAAACCCATCGGCCAGAGCGGAGCCATGCAAAAACCCAGGACGGTGGTCAGCACCCATAGCAGTGTTGGTGAAGCCGGAAGCACCATCGCAATGGCCAGGATGGAGATACACCCACCCATCGCAACAGGGATGACCTGGCGCGGGCTGAAGCGCGTGGCCACTGGGATGGAAATTAAGCGTCCGAACGTAAAAGAAAACCAGAATCCGGAAGTGAGGTAAGCTGCACCGGCAACGCTGAATATATTCAAAGTAGTTGCATACGTATAAATCCAGCCTCCATAAGTAATCTCTGCGCCCACATAGAAAAACAAATAAAGCGCCGCTGCAAAAACCAGCGGATAAAAAACCTGCCTTGGCACGCCATTCTCATCAGTACGCCTGTGGGCTGGTCTGGGGCTGCCGGGTAGAAACAACATACGCAGACCCATCAGCAGACCGAACAGGCCAATACCCCAATAGGCCCAACGATATCCGAAGGGGATATCGATCAATTTTGCGATGAGCATGGGCGATACAAAAGCACCCAATCCGAAAAAAAAGTGCAGTGCATTCATATAAGGTCCAGCTTTTTCGCCATGCGTCCAGACCAGCAGGGTATTTGCACCATTTAGCATACCTTCTGAGATGCCCTTGAGAAAAACCACCGATAAAAGCAGCCAGAACCAGGGAATTATCGGAATGAAAAAAATAAGCGTTGCGCTGACTAACTGCCCTGCGCCCATAACAGGATGACCGCGAACGCGATCCAACAAGCGGCCGCCCAGGATGGTCCCAAACGCATACCCGATTGAGCCTACCAGAAAAGTGTATCCCATCTGTCCCAGGCGGATGCCGGTCTGTTCGGCCAGCGCTGGCAGGGTTGGGCCGCTAATACCAAGCGATAGCCCCAGATAGATGAACAGGAAGTAATAGTGAAAAGTGCGTCGTATAGTTTCTGTTTTGAGAAATTCTAAAACCCGGTTGAACAAAATATTACTCCTTGGAGATTTTATCCAGCAGACTGGTTGTATTGTGCAAGAATAGAGTATGTAAAAAGAACGCCTTAATTCGGGCGGCCTGCCAGATAAAATTAGTGTATACGAACGCGGGGCTGGCCGGCAAGCAGACAGATTGGCTTATTTTACAGGTTTTTGCTGCTTTTTTTGAACCCAGAAAAGCTTCCAGCGCAAAGCACGCCAGGCCTTAATTATCTGGCGCAATTCGGTCCGTTGTAGTGAAGTGGGACTGAACAAAACACGCAAATACTGGCTTATCAGCAAACTCAAATGCTCGTCAGTCTTCACAAAGAAAGTTTGCAAATCTTCCGAAAATTCAGTGGCAGTCTGCCCGGGAGGGGAAACACCTGTGATATGGCCAGCCTGACGATAAATGGAACGAACCATCCAACGCAATGCAAGATCCGGAGACACCAAACCAAGCAGCCAGTCTTCGAGTAGAAAAAACAAACCCAACAGCAGAATTAAAAACGCTAACACAGCTAAGAACCAAAGGGCAATCGGCGGCATACTGTAAACAGAACGAATAATTCTATTCCACTGAAAAGTTGGAGAAACCTCGGACGGCGCCGACCCGATAACCCGGGCCGCACGAATGATCTCAGGCTGGCCAGCGGTTGGTTCAAATTCGACCCAACCGGTACCAGGAAAGTAAACTTCGACCCAGGCATGCGCATCAGCGGCGCTAACGATGTATTCAGCCGCCGTGGGATTATACGTTCCACTGGCATAACCCATCACCAACCGGGCGGGCAAACCCACCGAACGCGCCATGACCACCATGGCAGTGGCATAGTAATCGCAATATCCTTTTTTAAGCTCAAATAAAAAATAGTCGGCCACATCCACTCCAGCAGGTGGCATACCGACCTCAAGCGTATATGGATAATTGGCTCGCAGATAACTCTCGATGGCGAGGGCTTCATCATAGGGGGTAGCCGCTGTGGAAGTCAAATTTCGGGTCAGCGCATAGATCCGTTCGGGCAGATCGGGGGGCAGCTGGGTGTATCGTTGCTGGATAAAATCAGGAGTTGCGCGACCTGCAGCTCGGAGTAGTTCTTCGCTCACCTGCGGGATAAATGACTCCACCTGGTAGCCAGGCACTGTATTGGTCGCCCCATACAAATCAGTGCCACGCAGCGGGTCAACAGCCTCAGGGTAGAACTGCCCCACAGGTGTTCGCCAAGCAGCTTTAAAAGCTGTACTGGATCTATATAAACTTCCACTCCAATACAGGCTGCCTTCATCGCCATGTTTTAGATCAAAATCTTGTTTCAAAAGCTTGTAACCGTTCGGCACTTCAAAAAGCGGCTGACCGGCCGGGATATTCATGTTTTCCACCGGCGATGAAACCCAGCCAGTTCCGGTATAGACATCAAAGCTATAACTGCGCCAATAATGACGCGGGATGATTGTTTGCACATTTGTAACCGGCATGGATGACAATTCGCCGGTGCGAACAGTGAAAACCACATCTCTGGACAGCTCCGGCCCGCTGCCCAACAAATGATGATTCGGCAGACCCGCTGGGCGCAGCGGGACAGAAACAGCTAGAGGAGGACGCACTTGCTCCTGGCGGGCAGCTTCCAAGCCAAGCGACCGGGCTGCTTGATTTTCAGCCACAGCATGACGTCGAAAGGATTCCAGGATATCTTTTGCCGAAATCAAAGGCAAGACCCAGCCCAGGGCTGCCAGCACCATGGTAAGCAGCGCCGCTGTCAACATTGTATTACTGATGATCAACTCAGCATAATCCAGGCGACTGACAAACCAACGCCGCAAATTAGCATCGAAACGCGAAAGACTCATCAAAGCCAGCATACTGGTAGTCATCAGCCAGAGCGGGGCAACATCACTGTTGGTATATTTGGTAATCGCAGTCATAACCACCAGACCAGGCAGCAACCCGGCAAGAACCCGGTTACGCCCAACTGCCCAACCTGCCCAAATTGCCAGCACCCAAAGCAGCATGCTCCAGACCAGAACACGCACAACCGGGTCGTTGATAGCTGTTCCGCCAAACAAGCCTCTCAACCAGGCTTCAAGCCGAGTCCAAAGCACCATGGATTGGACACCCAGACTATGGGTGACAGCCTGGATAGCGGCTAACGCACTCATATCCACCATCAGCTGGTTGGCATGCAGCAGATGCAAGAAGTTCTGCAACGCAAGCATGCCGAGCGAAACCAGCAATAACACAACAGCCGGACCAGATTGGGCCGTACGCCCCCAAAGCAGCAAGACACCCAACAATAACAACCCCGCCAGAGACAACCAGGCCTTCAAGCGGGTCCGACCCAGGTACCAGCCCAAGAAAATCGCCGGAATAACGGCTGGCAGAAAAGCGCTTGTTTCAGCGCCGCGTACAACCTGGCCCAAACCGGCCACAAAAGCACTGAACGCCAGCAGTAGCAGAAATAGCTGAGCCGTAGTTTGGATCGATGCACGGCGCAAGACTGCCATCATGCCAGCTTACTCCAACCAGCGTCGACTGGTTTACGGATTGGAATGGCCTTACCAGTGGCGGATGTACGCCACTCCCAGTGCCCGCTCTGACCAGGATGGGCTTCAGGCCGGTCGAGCAAGTCTCGGGTGATGATATGACAGCTGATGCCCATGTGCTGCAGCTGAATTGCCAACCCGGATGCGCTAGTTGAACCACCGAAAGAGGCCGGGTCAACCAGCAGTACGGTGGGAGTCACCGTCCCGCGCCATTGCAAGCCTGCCAGGGCATCAATCCAGACCGGCGTGACGTTGGCAGTAATAATCACCAGGCTGGAGTGCCGGCCAAAATGTTTTCCGCTGCGCTCCAGAAATTGTCCAAGATTCAAAACACCCGGACTCGCCAGGGCCAACGCGCGCAGGATTGCCCAGCGCTGGTCTTGATTGAAACTTGGGGGCAGCCAGCAGATTTGCGGGCTTACCCCGGGTTCTGCACGGATTTGGCCATTGATTGCCAGACCAACAGCTTTACGACTGTGCAATCCATGGTCAGCAAGCGAAGCCGCCAGAATGACAGCATGCTCCTCAATAGAATCCTGCCCACTGCCCACCTGCGAAGCCGAATCAAGATCCAGCAATATCCACCAATCAGCCGCAGGCGTGCCATCCAGCAGCCGCACGAAGGTTCTATCGTGTTTGGCGGTAGTTGGCCAATGGATCAGACGCAAAGCATCTCCGGGCTGATATTCACGCAGCCCTGCGGCACCAACACTTTGTTCCGGAGAGTGACTGCGAGGGCGACCATCACCCAAAAATCCGCCAGGAGTCACTTCGATAGGTGGCAACGGGATGACAGGAGGTAAGACGAGCAGGGTCTGACTTCCGGGATCATCGAGCCTGACGGTATAAATACCCAAAGGGTCGCCGCTCTGCAAGCTGGTGCCACCCAAGATATAAAGACCACGCCGAGAACAGCGCCCATGGGTCATAAATTCGCTGGTGCTGTTAGCACCGACCAGGGTAGCCAAAGAAATATGGTAATCAGGCAGGTTGGAATAATCAACAATCTCCAACCAGGTAGCCGGGAAGTTTGAATCATTAAACAGCGTAAAACGCTCTTCCAATTCATCGCCAACCTGGGCCCAGCCATACCGCATTTCGCGGGTAAAATGCAAGCCGCGCGCCAGACCACGCGCCCACAACCAGCTTACCAGCCAGGCCCCACCCAGAATAACAATCAGTGTCTTCCAGGTCCGGGCTGGATCGATGATCTGCAAAATGAAAAGCACAATCACCAGAATTGGCAATATCCGAAAGTTCAAACGCAAACGGGCAGGCATGCTTTCATTATATGTCAGATAAATGTGGCCGGAGTAGCGATGGCGGATGCGAACATGGGGCAAGTATCTGTGCCAATATTTTAAGGTAAATCACCCGTCGGTACTCTTGTATTGCTCATGCAATTATGCTAAAATATTTTTGATACGCCACAGATAGGGGGAGTGAAATTTACTTTTGCCATATCTGGCGGCTACATTTGTTCTATATTTGAAGGAGGCTTATGCGTTGCCCGTATTGCCAGCACCATGAATCTAAAGTGGTCGATACAACTCCCGATAATCACGGCGGAATCCGCCGTCGCCGGGAGTGTTTGAGCTGCAGGCAGCGCTTCAGTTCTTACGAACGGCCAATTCTTTCGACACCTCTTTTAATTAAACAGGATGGCACCCGCGAGGAATTCGATCGTGAAAAATTGGCGCGCGGCATCCGTATTTCCTGCGCCAAACGTCCTGTCTCAGCTGCAGATATTGAAAGGCTACTTGGACAGGTGGAATCCGAGTTGCAAAAGATGGGCAAGGCTGAGGTTTCTTCGCGCATTGTGGGGGATATGGTTATTAATGGACTGAAGGAACTCGATCATATCGCTTATATTCGCTATGCAATTGTCTACTTACGTCTCGACGATCTACATGCCCTGCGCAGCGAGATCGATCTACTGCTGGACGCGTAATTTTCTTTTTTTCCCCCCCCGCAATTATTCTTTATTCTAAAATATCTTTAATTCAGGAGAGCATATATGGTTGCAAGTGAAGCTGTTTCCAAGCACGGTATCTTACCTACCCCTGCCTTGCCGGAAGATCTGCCCAAAATAAACCTTACAGAGAACGCCCGCCAGGTGCTTGTGCGCCGGTATGTACGGCGAGGCGATGATGGCAAGCCCGCCGAAAGCGTGGAAGAAATGTTCTGGCGGGTGGCATACCATGTCGCCAAGGTTGAACAAACCTGGGACAGTGACCCAATAGCACGCGCCCGTGAATTTTACGTTCTGTTGACCGGTAAAAAGTTTTTTCCAAATTCACCAACCTTTACCGGCGCAGGAACGCCGCTTGGACAGCTGGCAGCCTGTTTTGTACTACCGATTACCGATGACATGGGCCGCGACACAGCTGGAATTTTCCAGTCGCTGCGCGATGCAGCACTCATCCAGCAGACCGGTGGCGGAAACGGGTTTTCCTTTTCGCGCTTGCGCCCAAGAGGCGGGTTGGTCAAGTCATCTTCTGGGCAAGCCACCGGACCGGTAGGATTCCTGCGCGTATATGACCACGCATTTGGCGAGATTGCCCAGGGCGGTACGCGGCGAGGCGCCAACATGGGTGTTCTTCGTGTGGATCATCCGGATGTTGAGGATTTCATTTCTTCCAAGATCAGCGAAAACGCCATCACCAATTTTAATATTTCTGTGGGTATCACGGATGATTTTATGCAAGCCGTCAAAGATGACAAAGACTGGGATTTGATCTTCCCGGATATTTCGTCTCCTGATTACCGCGGTTTCCGAGGCACCATTGAACAGGCACGCGAGCATGGTATCGAAATGAAAGTTTACAAAACTGTGCGCGCACGCAATCTCTTCGATCAAATCGTCAAACAGGCCCATCACAATGGCGAACCGGGTGTCTTGTTCCTGGATGCCGCCAACCGCCAGAACCCGGTCCCGCACCTCTATCCGCTGGAATCGACAAATCCATGTGGGGAACAGTGGCTTGGACCCTATGAAAACTGCTGCCTGGGCTCGGTAAACCTGGCCCAACATTTGGGAGAAGATGAAAGCGTGGATTGGGAAGGTCTGCGCCAGAGCGTGGTGCTTTCGACCATCTTTTTGGATGATGTGGTCGAAGCAAATGCCTACGTGCCGGCTGTGCCCCAACTGAAAGAAGCTGCGCACCGCGCACGCCGAATTGGCCTGGGCATTATGGGTCTTGGCGATCTAATGTATCACGTAGGCGTACGCTACGGATCATCCGAAGGGCAGGAATTTGCCTCGCAGGTGATGGAATTTGTGCGCTACCATAGTATGCAGACCTCCATCGAAATGGCTGACGCACGGGGAGCTTTCCCGGCAATTACAGGCTCAATCTATGATCCACAAAACCTGAAGTGGAGCGCACCCAAACCGCTGAGCCCTTACCGTGGTAACTGGCAGCGCCCCACGCTGGATTGGGGAACCATCACCAACGGTATCAAAAAATACGGCATCCGCAATGCAGCTCAAACAACAGTGGCCCCCACCGGCACTATCGCCACTGTGGCAGGCTGTGAGGGCTACGGTTGCGAACCAGTCTTCGCCCTGGCATATATCCGTCACGTCAATGACAATGGGCAGGACCTTAAATTAACCTATGGTTCCCCATCTTTTGAGAAAGCGCTTGAAAAAGCAGGCATAGACAGCCTCTCCCGTCAGGAAATCTTTGAAGAAGTGATGAAACATGGCAACTGCCAAAATGTAGCGGCCGTGCCTGAAAATATCCGGCGCGTGTACGTGACCGCCGGGGATGTGAGTGCGGAAGAGCACGTCAGGATGGCAGGCGCTTTGCAGGCCTTTGTGGATAATTCGATTTCCAAAACGATCAACTTTCCAGAAGGCGCCACCGAAGAGGATGTCTCAAATGCATATATGCTGGCCTGGGAGTTGGGCGCAAAGGGCATCACGGTTTATGTGACCGGTTCACGGGATAAGGTGGTGCTGGAGACACACGCCACTGCAGACAAGAAACAGGCTGATGCCAAAGCCGAAAAGAGCCTGAGCCTATCCGTACCCCCGGAGCAAAAGGTGATCTGGCATGATACCAAAAAACCACGCCCACGTACTCTGCATGGTACAACATACAATGTGGATACACCGCTGGGCAAGGCCTTTGTGACGGTCAATGCCAATGGTGGCGACCAACCTTTTGAAGTATTTGTAAACACTTCCAAAGCCGGGTCAGATACGGCTGCGGTTTCGGAGGCGATTGGGCGCCTGATTTCCTACGTGCTGCGCCTGGCTTCGCCGATCGCCCCGATCGATCGTCTGCGGGAGGTCGTCAGCCAGCTGACCGGCATTGGCGGCGGGCGCTCGCTGGGCTTCGGGCCGCACCGCGTGCGCTCTTTGCCCGATGGGGTTGGACAGGTACTGGATGAATACCTGCACGCACGCGAAGGTGAGCCCAAAGCCCACGAATTGGTCAGCACAAGCAGCCTGCTGATGCCAGCCAGTGAAAGCCCCACGCCGCCAAAGTCAAACGGCAACGGCCAGCACGAATTAGCCTTACAGCATGCGCATATGAAGATCGGTGATTTGTGCCCCGAATGTGGTGAAGCAGCCGTGGTGAATGAGGAAGGCTGTCGCAAGTGTTACGCCTGCGGATTCAGTGAGTGCTGATCCAATTGTCGGGACTAACGAACGCAGGCATTGAGATTAAATAGCTCTGCAGGTGCGGATGGAAATGTTCTCCATCCGCACCTATTTAACACCAATAATATTTGCGCAAAAATAACCACCTGCGAGGTAAACCCAACCCGGATTGAGCCGTTAATAAGAAAGGATCTGGAAATTCCGGACAGTTCGCGAATCGGTGAAGCATGTTTTATGCTACAATAATTGAACGTAAGTAATCCACCAGTTTTTCCCCCACAATATCAAAGAATCAGCCGCCATCGTGAGGACAGAACGATGCCGGCTGATTCTTTTTATCACTTTACAGGTAACTTTCCATCTCTTGGGTCCGCACCAGTTCCGACCCAAAGATTAATAGTTCAGGCTCGCCATAACCGCCACTCTTCGTGGAATAAGTCTTCTGGGAAACAACTGGTCACCGAAAATGCAATTTAAAAAACATAACTTGATCACCGCGATCAAAGATATTACACCGCTCAGCTTGTGGGGCTCGCTGGCTCTGCTACTGCTGGGCCTGCTGATAACCGTGGTGATTACATTAAATACAAAAGCAGACATCGATTCGATCGCAAAGCAAGAGTTCGATTTTACCAGCAACCAGATCACCCAAAAAATTGAGGAGCGACTCAATGCGCGTGCCCAAATTTTATACAGCGGAGCCGCGCTTTTTGCGGTTAAGGGTGACATCACCCGCCAGGAATGGCAAACATTTACACATCAGCTTCCAATCAACAGTCAACTTCCGGAAATTCAAGGCTTTGGCTTTTCAGTCTTAATTCCCGCTGTGCAGCTGCCCAAACACATCCAACAAATTCGCTCAGAAGGTTTCCCCGATTACAAAGTCTGGCCAGAGGGCGAGCGCAATATCTATACTTCGATCATTTATCTGGAACCCTTTTCGGGCCGCAATCTGCGCGCCTTTGGCTATGATATGTTCTTCGAACCGGTTCGCAGAACTGCCATGGAACGCGCCCGTGACGGCAACAACGCCGCGCTCTCTGGCAAGGTAGTGCTGGTGCAGGAGACCGGGCAGGATATTCAGGCCGGTACCCTGCTGTTTGTGCCGGTTTATCAGAATGGGAAGCCAATCGAAACTATCGCCCAACGCCGCGCCGCCTTGATTGGATGGGTTTACAACCCATACCGTATGAACGATTTGATGAGCGGCATACTTGGAGATTGGGGCTCGCAAACCAGTCAAATGATCCATCTGGAAATCTTCGATGGTAATCAGATCAATCCAGCGGGCCTGCTGTACAACAGTCTACCAACCAGCGTCAGCCTGCCTACCAGGCCGGTCTCTACAAAAATCATTCCGATCGATTTTGCCGGGCAGCGCTGGAGCTTGCGCTTTTCCCAGACCGATACGCTTGCATCCACACTGGATTACAGCAAAATGTGGGTGGTTTTTCTGAATGGAGTGCTGCTCAATTTAATGATATTTGGGCTGCTGCTCTCCTGGCTGACGATGCGTGCCAATGCCCAAAAGATGGCTGTTGATATGACCGCAAAATTACGCACAAGCGAGACAAAATTCCGTGCCATCATCAATTCAGCTGATGATATCGTTTTTACATTGGACACCGAACAGCGCTATAACGGCATTTTTGGTAACTGGCCCAAGAAGATGCAGCGCACCCAACAGGATTTTCTGGGACGCACTTCGCTGGAAATCATGGGCGAACAGGCCGGAAGAGTACATGCTGAAGCAAATCAGCGCGCCCTGGCTGGGGAAATAACAGGATATGAATGGGTTCAGAAGGAAGCAGCTCAAACACGCTATTTCCAAACGATTGTTTCGCCCCTGCGCAATGATGATGGACAGATTACGGGTGTCTTGGGCGTTGGGCGCGACATCACAGAATTCAAGCTTGTGGATGTACTGCAAAGTTTAAATAACTCTCTTCAGCAGGCAGATTTTGAGCGTGAAGCTATACTTAAAAACCTGACGACTTACCAGGTTGAGCTGAAGGCGCAGAACGAAGCACTCACCCAGACACAGGGACAACTTATTTCCCTGCAGGAACGTTATTTTAACCTGTACGATCTGGCGCCAGCTGGCTATTGCACCCTCAGCACAGAAGGATTGGTGCTGGAAGCAAACCTGACTGTTGCCGGCCAACTGGGCACAACCCGCAAAGCAATCCTAAATAAGCCCTTGAGCAATTTTATTTTTAAAGAACACCAGGATATCTATTACTTTCATCGACAAACACTGATCAAAACAGGCCTGAAACAAATATGCGAAATTCAGCTAGAGAAAAAAGGCGGCGAGTTATTTTGGGCACAAGTAGAAAGCAGTATCATCCAGAGCGAAAAAGGCACTCATGAGTACCGCGTATTAATAAGCGATATCAGCGAGCGTAAACGCGTCGAGCTGGCCCTGGCTCAAACAGCCACCCGTTTGTCGCTGGCTGTCCGCGCGGGTGGCGTGGGCACCTGGGAGCTCGACATTATCAACAACCGGCTGGCTTGGGATGATCAAATGTACCGGCTGTACGGCATCAATCCGCAGAACTTCAGCGGCGCTTACGACGCCTGGCTGAAGGGCGTTCACCCACAGGATCGCGAGCGCAGTGACAATGAAATCCAGACCGCACAGCGCGGAGAAAAGGATTTCGACACCGAATTTCGCGTGGTCTGGCCGGACGGGAGCATCCACGAGATCCACGCCCTGGCCCTGGTGCGGCGAGATATCTCTGGCAAACCATTCTCGCTGATCGGAACAAACTGGGATGTCACCGATCAAAAGCTGATGCTGAAGCGTTTGCAGACCTCCGTCACTGAAAAGGATGCGCTGCTGCGCGAGGTTCATCATCGTGTCAAGAACAACCTGGCTGCGATCATCGGATTGATCGGTTTACAGGAAAGCAGTCTGATTGATCCTGGTGTCAAAACTGCTTTCAATGAACTGGGCAGCCGGGTTTCTGCCATGGCACTCGTGCACGAACTGCTTTACAGTTCGGAAACCCTGACCAGCATTGATTTGCAGAGTTACCTGGAGAGGTTGACTTCACAATTGAGTCATCTGTATCAATCATCCGCTAATATTCAGATCAACATCGCAGCGTATGGAGTGATCGTTGACCTGGATACAGCCATCCCCTGCGGTTTGATCGTGACCGAGCAAATCACCAACAGCTTCAAGTATGCCTTTCCGGATGGGCAGCCGCGTCCTGGCCAACAGGTTTGCAAGATCACCGTCAGCGCCAGCCAGAATGGCAGCGCCTACACATTGACCATATCCGACAACGGGGTTGGGCTGCCGGCCGGTTTCGATTGGAAAAAGAGCCCCACACTCGGGATGAGTTTGATCCGCATGTTGGGCGAACATCAACTCGGCGCTACCATCCAGCTGGAATCATCAGCTGGCGCATGTATTGAATTAAAATTCGATGAAAAACTAAGGAGTTAGCAGATGACCCAGGGGAGTATATTGATTGTGGAGGATGATGGCATCCTGGCCTTGTTTTTGTATAACATGCTCAGCCGGCTGGATTATGCCATCCTTGCGCCAGTCGCGACGGGTGAAGAAGCTGTGACTTGTGCCATCAACAAAAGACCTGACCTGATATTGATGGACATCCAACTGGCTGGTGAGATGAATGGCATCACGGCCGCCAGCCAGATCACGGAAAAGGCCGATATTCCGATCATCTATCTGACCAGCTACGCCCAAAAGAGCATTTTGGATCAGGCCAAGAGCACTGCACCCTATGGCTATCTTGTGAAACCGGTGACGGAACGAAATCTGGTAACAACCATTGAAACAGCATTTCATAAATCCAAACTTGACCGTAAACTGATTGAAAGTGAAGCCCACTTTCGACACGTGGCTAACACCGCACCAGTGTTGATCTGGATGTCTGGACCAGATACGCTCGTAAATTATGTTAACCTACCCTGGCTGACATTTACCGGGCGCAGGCTGGAGCAGGAATTGGGCAATGGTTGGACCGATAGCATTCACCCAAAAGATTATCAAGGCTGCCTGGATATTTATCTGGAAGCATTCAAAACGCGACAGGAATTCAAGATGGAGTATCGGATGCGCCTGGCCAGCGGGGCATACGTCTGGTTATTGGTGAGCGGGGTGCCACGTTATACAAACGAAGCTGAATTTATGGGCTATATCGGATCAGGCGTTGATATTAACGCCCGCAAGCTGGCGGAGGCTGAACTACGCGCTGCAAAAGCAGCGCTGGAATTGGCCAATCAGCAACTCGAAAAAGCCTTTGTGCGCGAACAGCAAATAGCTCGCACCGATGCGTTGACCGGGCTTAACAATCGACGCCACTTTTACGAACTCGCCAGACAGGCCTTTGAAGTGGCACTACGCTACATTCAGCCGCGGTCTGTGATCATATTTGATATTGACAAGTTAAAAAAAGTCAACGACACATTCGGACACATCGCCGGTGATCAGGTTCTCATCCAAACTACCCAGACGGTCAGCTCTCAATTACGCACGACTGATATTTTTGGGCGGATTGGCGGAGATGAGTTTGTGATCGTCCTGCCAGGCACCAATGTGCAGCAGGCCCACTTGATGGCAGAACGAATTCGGGCCGAAGTCGCCTTGCAAGTGTTGGAGATCTCCAAACAGCCAACAACCGTCACAATCAGCATGGGCATTACTGATCTGGGCGAAGATTCGAGGGTTCATGGCGATTTGGAAACACTCATCCGCCAGGCCGACCTGGCGCTCTATGCTGCCAAGGCCGCCGGGCGTGACCAGACCATGACATATCAGATTGGCATGTAATAACAATGGAAGCCGCCGAATTCCATTAAATTGGGGTGCGTTTTGTTTTTTGCAAGTTCCAGAATTTGACATCTCGAAAACGACACAACAGCTTAAATTCAATCGGACGAATCCGGCTGAGAAGGATCGATTCTTTGATGATAAAATCATCCGAATTTATCTATTTACGCAATCGCACATTCCCTGGGGCTGCATATAGACAGCCAGGTGATTGCGTCCTCATGAAGGAAAAATAATGATCAGCATATTTGATGTCGAAACCGCCAAAAAGTCCATTCTAAAGCGCATTCCACCCGATGAAACCAAAGTGACGCCGGCCATGCTCGAACGCATCGCCGCCACCTTTGGAGAAAAGATCAGCGCCGAAGAAGTCGTCAAACGAATATTAGCCGATATCCGCGCGCGAGGCGATGCTGCTCTGCACGAGTGGAGTGGGCGCCTGGACGGGTTCCCCCCAGATGTACCGCTGCGTGTGCCCACCGAAGCCCTGGAAGCCGCACTGGCAAACCTGGCGACCCCGGAACGCAAAGCCATGGAAGTAGCTATCGGGCGCATCCGAGAGTTTTATCGTCGCCAGCCACTCTCATCCTGGTTCACCAACGAGCTGGGTGGCACCCTGGGGCAATTCATCCGCCCGCATAGACGAGTCGGGTTGTATGTGCCCGGCGGCACAGCACCGCTGCCATCATCGGTACTGATGTCTGCCATCCCCGCCCAGGTGGCGGGAGTAAAGGACATAGTGGTAGTCACACCCCCAAACAGGGCAATCGCCGGAAAACCCTACAGCCCCGTTCCAGAAATCATCCTGGCCGCCTGCGCACTGTGCGGTGTCGATGAAGTCTATGCAATGGGTGGCGCCCAAGCCATCGGAGCCCTGGCATACGGCACAGAATCCGTTCCAGCGGTTGATAAGATTTTCGGTCCAGGTAATTTATTCGTAACCCTGGCAAAACGCCAGGTCTTTGGAACTGTGGGGATCGACGGATTGGCAGGACCGACTGAAACCGTGATCATCGCCGATGATAGCGCCAAACCAGCCTGGGTGGCAGCCGACCTGCTGGCGCAGGCTGAACACGATGTACTGGCCTCTGCCATCCTGTTGACACCCTCACGCAAACTGGCTGAAGCAGTTCAGAGTGAGGTTGGACGGCAAATGGAAAGCCTGCCACGCGCCGATATCCTCGCCCAATCGCTGCCCGGGCAAAGCGGCATTGTCATCACCCGCAATCTGGATGAGGCCGCAGAACTGAATAATCTGTACGCACCTGAACATCTTTGTCTGGCAGTAGCCGACCCATGGGCACTGAGCGAAAAAATCACCAATGCGGGTGGTATCTTCATGGGAGAACACTCCTTTGAAGTGCTGGGTGATTACATCGCCGGGCCAAGCCACGTGATGCCCACAGGCGGATCGGCACGCTTTGCCTCGCCGCTAAACGTCTGGGACTTTGTGCACATCATCAGCCTGATCGCACTGAACCCTGCCACCACCGCCCAGATCGCACCAGACGCAGCTCTGATCGCGCGCGCCGAAGGGTTGGAAGGGCATGCCCGTTCGGCAGATTTCCGCTATAAAAGTTAAAGCCCCTTATGCGAGAACCACTGAAACTGCCGGCCCACATCGCCAACCTGCCCGCCTACACACCCATCGAACCTTTTGAGGTGCTCTCGGCACGCATTGGGCGCGCAACAAAAGATATCATCAAGCTGGACGCCAACGAAAACCCTTACGGCATGTCACCACGCGCCCGGTGCGCCCTGGCCGAGATGGATTTTTCACATATCTACCCTGACCCGGAAAGCCGCGCACTGCGGACTGCGCTTTCAGATTTCACTGGCGTCTCAGCCGAGAATTTGCTGCCTGGCTCGGGTGCGGATGAGCTGATCGACCTGATCATGCGGGTTATGCTCGCAGCAGGTGACACGCTGATCAACTGCCCGCCAACATTTGGAATGTACGCCTTCGATGCCGACTTGAACGCGGCGCGCGTCATTGATGTGCCCCGCCAGGCTGATTTTTCTCTGGACCTGACAGGCATACTGGCTGCAGTTGAAAAATATAAACCCAAGCTGATTTTTCTAACCTCGCCCAACAACCCGGATGGATCACTGATCCCGTGGCCAACCCTGCAGAAACTGCTAGAACTGCCGCTCATGATCGTGCTGGACGAGGCTTATATCGAGTTTGCCGACCCGGACAGCCTGGGAAAGGCCATCAGCCGTATCCAGGAAGTACCGAAGCGTGATAATCTGATTGTGCTGCGCACTTTTAGCAAGCTGGCTGGGCTGGCTGGGTTGCGCGTAGGTTATGGCGCCTTTCCAGACTGGTTGATGCCGACGCTCTGGAAGGCGAAACAGCCTTATAACGTCAACGTTGCCGGGAGTGTGGCGGCGATCGCATCGCTGGAGGACAGCGCCTACCTGAAGGAGACTGTCTCGACCCTGGTGGCTGAACGCGAACGCTTGATGTCCGGGCTACGCCAGATCGCCTTCCTGCGGCCCTACCCTAGCCATTCAAACTTTATCCTATGCCAGGTCAACGGACGGGATGCCGCTCAACTCAAGGCAAATCTGGCCAACCAACACGGTATCTTCATTCGCTATTTCAATAAGCCCGGATTAAAAGACTGCATCCGCATCTCAGTTGGAAAACCCGAACAGATGGATACGCTTCTAAAGGTGTTAGCCGAAAGCTGATTGCTACTCGCTAAAAAAGGATATCTTCTCATGCGCAGCGCTAAAATTGAACGCAGCACCAACGAAACCAAAATATCAATCGAACTGGAACTCGACGGCACAGGCCAACACAGTATCTCAACTGGCGTGGGCTTTTTGGATCACATGCTGACGCATGTGGCCGTGCATGGCTTGTTTGACCTGAGCGTGCAAGCCCAGGGCGACTTGCACATCGATGTGCACCATACCGTTGAGGATGTGGCCCTGGTACTCGGCGCGGCCTTCGACCAGGCGCTGGGTGAACGCAAAGGTATCGCCAGGATGGGCAGCTTTTACGTCCCGATGGATGAAACCCTGGCATTTGCCGCCATCGACCTCTCCGGGCGCCCATACTGCGTGGTACAGGCCGAATGGGGTCAGGCACCGGTCGGGGGCATCCCAACCAGCCTGTTCCCCCACTTTTTAGAAAGTTTCGCGGTCACCAGCCGCAGCAACCTGCACGCGCGCGTGCTATATGGGCGCGACGATCATCACAAAGCCGAAGCCCTGTTCAAAGCCGTGGCGCGCGCACTGGATATCGCTACCCAACTTGACCCGCGCCGGGGGAGTGTTCCGTCCACAAAAGGGACACTGACTCGTTAACAGGCTTTGAATACAAAATAATCTCAGACTGTGAATACCTATGAAATCCAACCCTGCTTTCACTATTTATCCCGCCATCGATCTGCGTAATGGCAAAGTCGTCCGGCTCGCCCAAGGCGACCCTTCCCGCCAAACCGTGTATGGCGACGATCCGCGTGCCTGGGCTGAACGCTGGAAAGCCGAAGGTGCCAGTTGGCTACACGTCATCAACCTGAGCGGCGCCTTCGATGAAGATTCAGGCGCAAACTTTAAAGCCCTTGAGAGCATTCTATCCGTTGGGTTAAACGTGGAATTCGGCGGCGGTCTGCGGGACGAAGACAGCATCCGAACTGCGCTCGAGATGGGTGTGACACGGGTATTCCTGGGTACAGTCGCCATCCAGAATCCGGCGCTGGTCGAGCGAGCCATCAACCAATTTGGCCCCGCGCGAATTGCCGGGGATATTGGTGCTCGCGATGGCAAGGTGACTATCAAGGGTTGGCAGGAAGCCACTGCGCTGAGCGTGGCCGAAGTTGGTCAGCGCTTCCATCAGCAGGGCATTGAATGGTGCGTGCTGACCGATGTAGCCCGGGATGGCGTCAGCAGTGGAGTCAATATTAGCAGTGCGCTTGAGTTACAAAAAGAAAGCGGTATGCAAGTGGTCGCTTCTGGCGGTGTCTCCAGCCTGATCGATGTTCAGCTGACTCGCGAGGCTGGGTTGGCAGGTGTCATCATCGGGCGGGCACTCTATGATGGAAAAATATCGCTACCCGCATGCTTCGCGGCAATACGAGGCGAGGCTGAAGCATGATAACCATCGTGGACTATAAGGCCGGGAATCTGACTTCAGTCAAACGCGGGCTGGACCACCTCAGCTTGAAAAACCAGATCAGCGCAGATCCAGAGATCATTCGGCAGGCAGAGCGTATCATCTTTCCGGGTGTTGGGCAGGCCGGTGCTGCCATGAGCGTTTTGCGAGAGCGCGGACTGGATACGGCCCTGAAAGACGCTTTTCTGCGCGGCACACCCATTCTGGGCATCTGCATTGGCTGCCAGATCATCCTGACACACTCGGAAGAGGCAGATACACGCGGGTTGAATTTACTGCCTGGAGCCTGCGTACGCTTTCGATTGAACGACCCAGCATTGAAAATCCCACACATGGGCTGGAATGCGGTCAACGTGACTGATAAAGAACACCCACACCCGATCCTGGGGCATCTGCGCACGGGTGATGAGTTCTATTTTGTGCATTCATACTATCCGCTTCCAGACAACCCGGCGCATATCTACGCTACCAGCGATTACGGCGGCAGTTTTCCGGTCGCAATTGGCTGGGGCAACCTGTTCGCGGTGCAGTTCCACACTGAAAAAAGCGGCCCTGTGGGCCTGAGAGTGTTGGAAAATTTCGCAAACTGGAAAGTTTAGCCGCTGCGCCAGGCAGAGGGCTGCCACCAATCCCTAGCAGAAAGTGAACCAACGGGAGCAACAATGTTAAGCAAAAGAATCATCTCATGCCTGGATGTGCGCGATGGCAAGCTTGCCAAGAGTATCAAGTTTGTGGATACGCGCGATATTGGCGACCCGGTGGAACAAGCGCGTAAGTATTATGAAGCCGGGCTGGATGAGCTGGTTTTTTACGACATCACTGCCTCAAGCGATAACCGCGGTATCATGATCGATGTGGTCCGGCGGGTGGCCGAGCAGGTTTTCATTCCCTTTTCTGTGGGAGGCGGGCTGCGGACTGTGGAAGATTGCTCACAGGTACTGCTGGCAGGTGCCGAAAAGATCAATGTTAACTCGGCAGCCGTAAAAAACCCACAGCTGATCTCCGAGGCAGCTTATGCGTTTGGGGCTCAGGCAGTGGTGCTTTCCATGGATGTGTTGCGTGTTACGCCCAGCAAACAAATCCCTTCAGGCTATGAAATCGTCATCAACGGTGGACGAACCCCGATGGGATTGGATGCAATTCAATGGGCTCAGAGCGGTGAAAAATTGGGTGCTGGCGAGCTGGTGGTTAACTCAATTGACGCGGATGGCACCCGCGCTGGTTACGAACTACGCCTGACGCGCCTGGTCGCCGAGGCTGTCGGCATCCCGGTCGTGGCTTCGGGCGGCGGTGGCAAACCGGAAGACCTGTATGACGTGCTCACTGAAGGAAAAGCCGATGCCGCCCTGGTGGCTTCCATGCTGCATTACAACGAATACAGCGTGGGAAGTATCAAAACTTACCTGGCTGAACGCGGACTAAAAATCCGGATGGTCTGAAACCCGCAGGCATTATGACCCTGACACACAGCGTTTGCTGCCTGTCAGGTCAGGAGAATTGGCTTGGAAAATTTAAAATTCGACACTAATGGATTAATCACAGCCGTTATTCAAGATGTTAGCAGTAAAGACGTGCTGATGGTGGCCTGGATGAACGCCGAATCCTTGCATAAAACATTGGAAAGCGGCGAGACCTGGTTCTGGAGTCGTTCACGCCAGGAACTCTGGCACAAAGGTGGCACATCGGGTAACATCCAAAAGGTGAGCGAAATCCGTTATGATTGCGATGCAGATACACTGCTTGTGCAGGTCGAACCGGCTGGACCGGCCTGCCACACTGGGGAACACAGTTGTTTTTACCGGCAGCTTGAATCACGCTGATTTCAAGCTTTTTCTTGAAGCATACAGAAAACAAGAGGAAAATTTATGGGCATCAACAAACTCTACCAGACCATCCTGAACCGAAAAAACAATCCAGCGCAAGGCTCGTATACATCAAGCCTGTTTGAGCAGGGTCTGCCGCGCATTGCCCAAAAAGTTGGCGAGGAAGGCACCGAAGTGGTGGTCGCGGCGCTTTCGCAGGAGGATGCCAGACTGGTAGAGGAGATCGCAGATCTGACCTACCACGTATTGGTATTGATGGCCGCCAGAGGCATCGCTCCCCAGGATGTGGTGAATGAGCTGGAAAAGCGAAAGCGCTAAGCAAAAAGCCCGGCAGTTGCCGGGCTTTTTGCTTATTTTACAAATCCATCAGGCGGGCTTTTTCCCAAACAGGAACATGGCTGTGCCAACCAGCCCAGTTATTAACCCAACCAGGCCCTAAAGGCTATGCCCGGGCTGCTGTTTTCAAGCCTGCGCTGGGCTTGCAACCGGCGTTGTATCCGCTGAGAAAACCGCTGTTGCATCTGGCGTGGCGCTTGCAGCGGGCTGAGCCATGCTTCGCAGCACAAAAACAGCAGTCGTGCGCCCAGGGACGGTAAATGCCCCACTGAACATGTCAAAATTTGCCCGCTCGAAGACTGCATCCTGCGAGGCTGCCTGGACGGGATGCAGCTCAAATTCCTTATCGACGAAAGAAGAGTCCGCAAATGTGACTGAATTCGGACTGGCATTAAAAAACACCACGATGCAATCGTAAAGCGGGTCAATGTCTCCGGAATTTATTAACTTCATGACAATCAGACCCGGAATCTGCCAGGGGCCGGTATTTAGAAATGAGAGCGACTGCTGGACGGCTTGAGCGGTCTGCAGCCGGAAGAGCGGCGAGCTTTTGCGGATCTGTAGATTTTCGCGGAAAGTGGCGGCCGCAAAGGTAATCTCGGCCTTGCCTGGTTTGAGCGCCGGGTTGGCTAACAGGGAGCGGAAGATATCCCATTTCTCGCGACCTTCGCCGGGCAACCCCACGCCCCAGTTATTTGTTTCATAGGTCCAATCAAGCTTATTAAACCAATCGCCAGAGTTATATGAGTTGCGATCAAGTGATTTGGAACGCAGCAGATCATCACCCGCATGGAAGAAAGGGACACCCTGACTGAAGGCCACCAGGCTGAGAGCCAGGTTATTCATACGCACACGCTCTGCAAGCGTCAGGTCAGATGAAGACTTCACTTGAAGGATATCCCAGATGGTTTCGTTGTCATGCGCAGAGACGTAGACAACATTTTCCTGGGGGTCAAGTGTGTACGCAGCAGGCGCACCGTTATACCAGACCTGGTGGGCTGGAACTTTATCACCATTGGCGCGCACCAGCTCATAATCTCGCAGGTTGCCGGCCAGCGTAATCCGGATCCAATCAGCATAATCTAATATGCGACTTTTTTGATAGTCATAACCACGTCTTTCAGCTGAGTTTGGCTGGAAGAAGACACCAGATGCAAAACCCTGTTCAAACACATAATCAAATGGGCTGCCGCCACGGACGGCATCGCGCAGACGATCATTAAAAACGCCAATACCCGTGCCGCCAATGTTCTGCTGGACAGCATTGACGCCACGCGAATTATTCGCGACCTCGCCAAAATTCCAGCCTTCACCATAGATATAAATCGCCTTACCATCAACGCCATCTTTTTGGATGGTAAGCTCATCGAGAGCGGCGCGAACGGCCAGCATATCAGCCAACATGTGGTGGCCCATCAAATCAAAGCGAAAACCATCAACCTTATATGCTTTAGCCCAGGTCACCAGCGAATCGATCATGAGCTTGCGCATCATGGTATGTTCGCTGGCGGTATTTGAACAGCAGGTACTCTGCTCAACCCCGCCTTCGTCATTCAAACGATGATAATAACCTGGCACAACCCGATCTAATACCGATTTGTCATCCAGCCCACTGGCATTGGTATGGTTATAGACCACATCCATGACCACTCTTAGCCCACTCTCGCTAAGGGCCTGCACCATCTCCCGAAATTCCAGGATACGTGGGGCCCCATTGGGATCGGTGGCATAGCTCCCTTCGGGGGTAGTGAAGTGATAGGGATCATAACCCCAGTTAAAGCCATCGCTGGCACTAATGGCATTAACCGCCAACAGCTGGCCTTCAGAATCAGGTGGAAAAAGCGCCAGGCTGGCATCATCCACGCTTTGCCAGGTGGATTTATCATCATTAACGCTGGCAATATCAAAGGCCGGCAACAAGTGGATATGTGTGAGCCCAGATTGGGCTAACAACTTGAGATGCTTCATACCGTTTGAAGTGCTGACTGTAAAGGCGCGATAGGTGCCGCGCAACCCGGTGGGAACACTCTGATCATAAATACTAAAATCACGAATGTGCAGCTCATAGATAACAATATCTTCCGGCGCAGACAGGACAGGCTTGACCAACGAATCCCAACCAACCGGTTTTAGAGCCGCGGCGGTCAAATCCACAATCTGGCTGCGCTGGCTATTGATGGATAAGCTGATGGAGTATGGATCGGTAACGATGGTTTTTTCGATCCGCCCGGTAGCCGGCACATAAACTTCGACCTCAAAAAGGTAAAATTTTTGGGTCCAGGATGGCTTGCCGGCCAGGCTCCAAACCCCGGATGCCGGGTCCCAGTTCATGGCGGATTTCTGCACCCCGCATGTGGCAGCATCATCAAATAGAAGCAAAGTGACCGACCTGGCTGTTGGCGCCCAGACCCGTAGGCTGGGGATATCGCCTGCGAAAGTAACACCTAACGCGCCTGAATATGTGTAGAAATCGTCAAGCACGCCCGGGATCTGGACCCCGGTAATATCGACAAGCGCCCCGGCGCCATCTCTGACAACCATCGCCAGTTCACCTTTGAGCGCTTCAGGAATTTGAGCCAGGCTGGCGCCGGGTAGTTTTAAGGTCGTGTAATAGGCCAGATGTGGAAATTTTTGCCTGACTGTATCATCTGGTCCGGCCTGGGTATATTCGAGCGGGACTTCGATCCCGTTCCAAATGCCATCCGGCTCCAATTCCAGGGCAGCCTGCGCTGAATAGAACAAGGAATAGCTGAAATAGGGCGAACCTGTGGTATTCCAGAGGATGGTATCGCGGCTGACCCAATGGGCTCTGCGTTTGGCGAGGCTGCCTTTCGGCGCGCCTGAAGTGCTAAGGGAAAATTCGTGTGTCACGGTATCATATCCAAAGTAGATTTCGTCTCCGTCCTTTTGGACGGTAAATGAGCGCAGTTCAAAAATAGGGTTGGAAGACTTTTCATCTTGTACCAGGTTCGCAGTGTAGGTGCCGGCTTTCAAAAGCCAGGATCTGAATTATTCTTACATCCAAGCTGGGTCTGGAAATCGCCAGAAGCGACGATGATGGCTGTGTTGACGCTATCAGCAACCCAATGAGATTTGTGATCATAATAAAACCTGACCTGCTGCAGTGCAGTCACAACCAGAGGAATATCCGCGCCGCCGCGCGAGGCATTTTGGCCATAGTTTTCGTCCCAAGTTCCGTTCAAAGCCAATTTGTAACAGGGCCCTTTTTATCAGCATCATTGGCGGCTGGGGTATTTCTTCAGCCTGTACGGGATACACAATCAGGCCCAATAATAAAAGAAGTACCAGACCCACCAGGATGAAAAAGGCTCGCAAATATGAGTGCCGTCTTTTCATTGACCACCAGCCATAGAACAGTCTTGTTTTACCATATATTCCCAGAAAAGTAATCCTATGCGGGCGATTACCAATTCCAGGAGGAAACTGAGGACAGCATACCAGAACCCCAATGTGCAAAAAAATATGACAACTGGCTGTACCGTACTTTTAGACAATATGGAAATACCTATGAATAATTAGCTGCCATATATTCCCCAAATGGATGATGCGAAATTTGCGATTTTGGATGACAATCATAAAAATAGAAAATTTCTACGTTCAAACTACCCTAAATTGATCAGGCAATTTTGAGTAAGTTGCCTGATCAACACTGGCAAACCACACCAGGAAAAAACGAACCATATCGTTTTTCCAATTTTGGTGTTAAGTACCCTAATTACCGCAATTACTCCACACTGCTCTCGGAATGATAGATAGGATAATTTTCTGCACCTGAATCGCTGTAATTTGTGGCAACCGTGCATGGTTGTTTTGTAAGGAGGCGTTATGAATACAGAAGAAAAGATTAGTGACCTGCGAACAAGCTTGCCAGGGGAGCTGCCAAAACAAGGTTTGTATGACCCCCAATACGAACATGATGCCTGCGGCGTTGGCATGGTGGTCAACATCGATGGAAAAAAGACCCATGAAATTATTCGCCAGGCCCTGACCATTTTAGGCAACCTGACTCACCGCGGGGCGCGCGGCGCTGAGGTTAACACCGGGGATGGGGCAGGCATCTTAATGCAAATTCCACATGCCTTTTTGAAACGGAAAGCAGAGCGGCATGGTTTTAGCTTGCCGGAGCCAGGCCAATATGGCGTGGGCATGGTCTTTCTGCCTCAAGATGTCAATCACCGGCGCGCGATAGAGATCCAATTTGAAAAGGTGATTGCTTCCGAGGGGCAGCGTGTACTTGGATGGCGCACAGTCAAGGTTAATAATACTGCCATCGGAAGTACAGCCAAACGCGGAGAGCCGAAGATGCGGTTAATTTTCATCGCCCGCAATCCTGAGATCAGTGACGACCTGGCTTTTGAACGCAAATTGTATATCATCCGCAAGCGCGCCGAAAATGAAATCAGGTATGGCGGAATTTTCGAGGGCGGTGAATTCTTTTACATCGCCAGCCTGTCACACAAAACGCTGATATATAAAGGCATGCTTGTCTCGGACCAACTGGAAGGTTACTTCAAAGATCTGGCCGAACCAGACATGGAATCAGCCCTGGCCCTGGTGCATTCACGTTTCAGTACAAATACATTCCCGAACTGGGAACGCGCACACCCTTACCGGTATATCATTCATAATGGCGAGATCAACACCCTGCGCGGAAATGTTAACTGGCTGCGAGCACAGGAAAACATGTTTGAATCTGAGCTTTTTGGCAGTGATATCAAGAAAATCCTACCAATCATACGACAGGACGGCAGTGATACTGCCATGTTCGATAACTGCCTCGAATTCCTGGTGCTGACCGGACGATCGCTGCCACACGCCATGATGATGATGATCCCAGAGCCATGGTCGCACCATGAGAACATGGATGATGAAAAAAGCGCCTTTTATGAATTCCATGCCAACCTGATGGAACCCTGGGATGGCCCGGCCGCCATGGGCTTTACCGATGGTGTCGTTATCGGCGCAATGCTTGATCGGAATGGTTTGCGACCTTCCCGCTATTACGTCACCACCGATAACCAGCTGATCCTGGCTTCTGAAGTGGGCGTGCTGGATGTGCCTCCCGAAAAAGTAGCCTACAAGGGACGACTTGAACCAGGGCGCATGCTGCTGGTAGATACAAAAGAAGGCCGCATCATCGATGATAAGGAGATCAAACACAAGCTCACATCCGAGCATCCCTATCGTGACTGGTTGAATAAATACCAGGTGCGCCTCCAGGACGTGGCCGATCCAAAACCCGAAAATGTGCGTAAATCTGATTCGGCAACCCTGATCACGCACCAGCGCGCTTTTGGATATACATCCGAAGAATTACAACTGCTGATTGCACCCATGGCCCAGGACGGCATCGAACCGATCGGCGCGATGGGCAATGATGCCCCACCGGCAGTATTATCCAATAAGCCAAAACTGCTTTTCAGTTATTTCAAACAGCTCTTTGCACAGGTTACCAACCCTCCGATCGATTCGATCCGCGAAGAATTGGTCATTTCAACCGAAGTCATGGTGGGGGCAGAAAGCAATTTGCTCAAACCAACCCCTCAGAGCTGCCACCAAATCCGGTTGGATTATCCCTTTTTAACCAATCAGGCCCTCGCAAAAATTCGACACAGCAGGATTCCAGGGTTTGGAAGCACAACCCTGCCAATTTTATTCAAAGCGGGTTCTGGAGGACCGGGCCTGGCGCTGGCACTTGAAAAACTGTTCCAGGCAGCGGATGCCGCCATCGCGCGCGGGTTCAACCTGATCATCATCTCAGATCGTGATGTGGATCGCGAACACGCCGCCATCCCATCCCTACTGGCTGTTTCGGGTCTACACCATCACCTGATCCGGCAGGGAACCCGCACTCAGATTGGCCTGATCCTGGAAAGCGCTGAACCGCGTGAAGTGCATCACTTTGCCGCGCTGATCAGCTACGGCGTGACCGCCATCAATCCCTACCTGGTTTTCGATACGCTTGAAGATTTGATCAGGCAGGGCATCATTCTTAACCTTGAATACAAACAAGCCGTCAAAAACTATATCAAAGCGGCAGCCAAAGGTGTGGTCAAAACCATCTCCAAGATGGGTATTTCATCGGTACAAAGTTATTGTGGCGCACAAATTTTTGAAGCGCTTGGCATTCACCAGAGCGTGATTGATAAATACTTTACCTGGACGCCTTCGCGTATCGGCGGCATCGATTTGAATGTGATCGCCAGAGAAGCCGAAATGCGCCATCAAGATGGCTATCCCAAACGAGCTGCCAGCGATAACAGCCTTGCAACCGGCGGCGAATATCAATGGCGCCATGATGGCGAATACCATCAGTTCAACCCAATAACCGTTCACAGCTTGCAGCAAGCCTGCAAGACCAATAATTACAATCTCTTCAAGGAATATTCGCGGCTCATCAATGAACAAACCACCCAGCTGGGTACCCTGCGAGGGCTGCTCGAGTTCAAGTTTCTGTCAAATCCGATTGCCCTGGAAGAAGTGGAATCAGTGGAATCCATTTGCCATCGATTTAAGACCGGGGCAATGAGTTACGGTTCGATCAGCCAGGAAGCGCATGAAGCCCTGGCAATCGCAATGAATCGCATCGGCGGTAAGAGCAACACTGGCGAAGGCGTAGAAGACCCTGAGCGATACAAACCGATGCCAAATGGCGATTCAAAGAAGAGCGCCATCAAACAGGTTGCATCAGCACGCTTTGGCGTGACCAGCGAATATCTGGTGAGTGCCGATGAAATTCAAATTAAAATGGCGCAAGGAGCCAAACCGGGCGAAGGCGGTCAGCTTCCTGGCCGTAAGGTCTATCCGTGGATCGCGAAGGTGCGCTACTCGACTCCCGGCGTTGGCTTGATCTCCCCGCCCCCGCACCACGATATTTATTCGATTGAAGACCTGGCTGAGCTGATCTTTGATTTGAAGAATGCCAACCAGAAAGCACGGATAAATGTCAAGTTGGTCTCCGAAGTAGGCGTTGGCACGATTGCTGCGGGTGTGGCAAAGGCGCATGCAGATGTGGTGCTGATCAGCGGGTATGATGGCGGCACGGGCGCTTCACCGATAAGCAGCATAAAACACGCCGGTCTGCCCTGGGAACTTGGTTTGGCGGAAACACACCAAACCCTGGTGCTGAATAATCTGCGCGACCGTATCGTTGTTGAAACAGATGGACAGCTGAAGACCGGCCGAGATGTGGTCATCGCGGCTTTGCTCGGCGCCGAAGAGTTTGGATTTGCAACCGGGCCGCTGGTCGCACTGGGCTGTATCATGATGCGTGTCTGTCATCTGGATACCTGCCCGGTGGGGGTTGCCACCCAAAATCCTGAGTTACGCAAAAATTTCAGCGGAGACCCACAATCTGTCGTCAATTTTATGCGCTTCATCGCCCAGGAAATGCGCGAGTTAATGGCTCAACTTGGTTTTCGCAGTATCGAAGAGATGGTTGGCCGTTCTGACCGGCTTCAAATGCACGAGGCGATTGAACATTGGAAGGCCAAGGGTCTGGATTTCTCCGAAATCCTGTATCGTCCAGATACGGATGAAGAGAACAGCCCATTCTGCAAAACCCAACAAGACCATGGTCTTGAAAAAACACTCGACAACCGAATTCTGCTGGACTTATGCAAACCCGCTCTCGATAGAGGCCAGGCCGTCAGAGCTGAACTTCCGATTCATAATGTCAACCGTGTGGTAGGCACAATTTTAGGCAGTGAAGTAACGCGCCGGTATGGCGCCAAGGGCCTGCCGGAAGATACGATCAAACTACAATTCAATGGATCCGCGGGGCAGAGTTTTGGCGCATTCATACCCAGGGGAGTGACCCTGGTTCTGGAAGGTGATTCGAACGATTACATTGGAAAAGGTCTGTCTGGTGGCAAAATCATCGTTTATCCCCCGCAAGGATCAACTTTCGCACCAGAAAACAGCGTCATCATCGGAAACGTGGCCTTTTACGGTGCAACCAGCGGCGAAGCTTATGTCAGCGGCAAAGCCGGCGAACGCTTTTGCGTGCGCAACAGCGGTATCCATGCCGTGGTGGAAGGTGTTGGCGATCATGGTTGCGAATATATGACCGGCGGTCGGGTGGTTGTGCTTGGTTCCACCGGGCGCAATTTTGCGGCTGGCATGTCAGGCGGCATCGCCTATGTATACGATGGAAAAAGTGACTTTGCCCAAAATTGCAACAAGGAAATGGTCTCGCTGCAGCGCATCACTGATCAAAGCGAAATTGATGAAGTCAGAGCCATGATCCTGCGTCACGAAGAGCATACTCACAGCCCGCAGGCGCGCCGGATACTTACCTCCTGGCACACTGCTCTGCCAAAATTCGTTCGCGTAATCCCGAAAGATTATGAACGCATGCTGGAAGCGTTTAAAGAGGTGGAAGCTTCCGGCCTGAGCGGTGACGAGGCCGTGATGGCAGCTTTTGAATTAAACAAAAATGACCGCACCCGTGTAAGCGGTAATTAGGAAAGGATGAGACAATGGCGAAACCCAATGGTTTCATGGAAAATGGGCGTGAATTACCCGCCAACCGCGCTCCCAGAAAACGCATAAAAGATTGGCAAGAGTTCCATCTGCATTTTCCGGAAGAAAAACTCAAAATCCAGGGCGCACGCTGCATGGATTGCGGCATCCCATTTTGCCATACAGGCGTGATCTTGAACGGCATGGCCTCAGGGTGTCCAATCAACAACCTGATCCCGGAATGGAATGACCTGGTATATAAAGGCTTGTGGCGTCAGGCCCTGGAACGGTTACTAAAAACCAACAATTTTCCCGAATTTACCGGGCGGGTATGCCCGGCGCCTTGCGAAGGCGCATGCACATTGGGAATTAATGACAATCCAGTTACGATCAAAACCATTGAACATGCAATTATCGAAAAGGGTTTTGACGAGGGTTGGATTGAAGCAAGACCACCCACTGCGCGAACCGGAAAAAAGGTGGCAGTGGTGGGGTCGGGACCTGCCGGGCTTGCTTGCGCTGACCAGCTTAATCTTGCCGGGCATCTCGTCACTGTTTTTGAACGAGCCGACCGGATAGGTGGTTTGCTGATGTACGGTATCCCCAACATGAAGCTTGATAAAAACCTGGTGAAGCGTCGGGTCGATCTCATGGCTGCCAAAGGTATCACGTTTATCACCAACACCGAAGTGGGTAAAAACTATCCTGCCGACAAGCTAATCAGGGAATTCGATAGCGTGGTGCTGTGTGGCGGCGCCACGCAGCCACGCGACCTGCTCCTGGAAGGCCGCCATTTGAAGGGTATCCACTTCGCCATGGATTTTTTACACGGCAACACCAAACATTTGCTAGACTTGGAGCCGGGGGATTCTCAAAACGCGACTGCCTTCCAGCATCCATTCATCTCCGCGGAAAACAAGGATGTATTGGTAATCGGCGGTGGTGACACCGGTACAGATTGCGTGGGCACGGCCCTACGCCACAACTGCCGCAGCTTATCACAGCTGGAAATCTTGAGCCGCCCGCCTGCAACTCGCCAGCCAGATAACCCCTGGCCCGAATGGCCAAAGGTGTTCAATCTCGATTATGCCCAGGAAGAATTCAAAGCCATTTATGGGCAAGATCCACGTAATTATTCTGTCACAGCAAGTCGCTTTATCGGCGATGACGCTGGAAATGTAAAAGAAGTCCACACAGTGGAAGTTGAGTGGGTCAAAGATAGCAACGGTCGTTTTGGCCCAAAACAAATCCCGGGCACAGAGAAGATTTATCCGGCACAGCTGGTGCTGCTGGCGATGGGTTTTCTTGGGCCAGAAGAGACCATGCTTGGGCAATTGAATGTGGCATGCGATGAACGCAGCAACGCAAAAGCAGAATATGGCAAGTTTGCCACCAATCAGCCAGGTGTATTTGTGGCAGGTGATATGCGGCGCGGACAAAGCCTGGTGGTCTGGGCTATCAACGAAGGGCGAGGAGCAGCGCGCGAATGTGACCGCTATTTAATGGGAACAACCACATTGCCATAATCATACATTTGACTGTGGGTTTTCAATTTGGTATGATGGTTCATCCGGATTGTTTTTTCCGTCCAACGGCAGTGTAATGTCGTTTCCTTATCCGTAAAATAAGTGCAGAGAGGAAAGCCATGGTAGAAGATGCCCAGTTTGCGAAGTTGAATGCACGTGTCGAACTACTTGAACGCCAGGTTGCATTTTTATTGAACCAGGCAAGTGTGACATATGTAGATAGGCCAGCCGCAAGCATTTATCCGGATGTGGCCGATTTAAAACGGAAAGGTAGCTTGATAGAGGCGATCAAGCTTTATCGT
>JAPLGT010000011.1:0-22780 GCA_026390035.1 Chloroflexota bacterium | reverse complement strand
TGAGCACCGTATTGTTTACCTGGTGCGCGATGAACGTATAGATTTCCTACAAGCCAGGTACCATTACTAATAACTGCTGGTACTCTGCTTATTAGCACCTTGCATATCGGGCACGTGCGATTTCCACCAATTCACTTTTTTATACAAAAGATCAAGTCATAATCTGGTCTTTTTGTTTGGAAAAATAATCGGCTGCGAAATTCCCTGGCAGCCCATGTATTGTTGAATTTCTTTAAAAATAAAAGCACCAGATGGCTTACATAGCATAAGTCATCTGGTGCAAAGCTATTGCTTTTTTTACCGGGCTTACATGCGCATCGCCATCGGCAGAACAAACATCCAAATGTTGATGATGCCGAGCACAACCATCAAAACCGCATAGGGGATGAAGGTACCCCACAGTTTCTCCGGCGCGTAGTTGGCTTTGGCAATCCGGTAGGCGGTGTAAAGCGAGCCGGCAAAACCAATCCCGACCAGACCAAACTGCAGCAGTTGAATGGTACCGGGTTCCATCAGGGCGGTGGAAAGGCCATGCCCCACACCTTGCCCAAAGAAAGCCAGACCGGTGAAGAGTATCGCTTTACCTTCGGCCAGCAGGTGGAACAGGTTGTGAGCCATATGCCCGTGAATGGTACCGGGTTCCATCAGGGCGGTGGAAAGGCCATGCCCCACACCTTGCCCAAAGAAAGCCAGACCGGTGAAGAGTATCGCTTTACCTTCGGCCAGCAGGTGGAACAGGTTGTGAGCCATATGCCCGGCCATATCCAGCACGATCAGGGCATAGCCAAAGCGGGTGAAGTTTTGCAGCATTGACTCTTTGTTGAATTGCTGCGCGACCAGTGAAGTCAGCCCCAGAAGCGAAATCGGGATCAGCATCGAGATCAGAAACGCAACGGAGAAGGTCACGTAGAAGTTTGTGGTGCCAACTGCATTTTCCAACCAGGCCAGCATGCCCGGCCAGGCCTTGAGCATGGTCACATTCTGCACAAAGACGATACCCATGATGACTGCGGAGAGGAAGGCTTCTTCCACTTTGGGCTTGCGGATAAACCATAATTCCTTGGATGGCGGTCGCAGGGTGAGCTGGATCGAGTCATTCGGGCAGTTCTTGGCGCAACTGCCGCAGATATTGCAGTTGGCGCTGGATGTCATGGTCTTGGGGAACTCAAAAAGTGGGCAAGGCTGAGACTTTTCGGTGCCTTTGAAGCAGGCCGCCACTGTGCATGTTGCGCAGATCTCGGGTGTGCCGCGCAACTGCAGCATGCCGTTGCGCGCGTAGTTGCCCGAAAGCCCGCCCAGGAAGCAGACGTAGCGGCAGAAGGTGCGGCGCTCAAAGAAAGCACCCGAGGCGACCACGCCAGTGGTCAGGGTCATCAGCAAGATGCCCGAACCGACCGGGTTTTCCACCACGCCCCACACATGGTCACTCCAGGTGACGAAGATGAAGAGCGCGTCGATGATCCAGATGCCATATTTTCTCAGGAATTTTGGCGCAGGCTGGTTGTTTCCAGCAAATTTCTGGACCAGGTCATTGATCGTGGCAAACGGGCAAATGGCGCACCAGAAACGGCCCAGGAACAGGAACATGATCGGGATAATTGGCCACCACAGCACCCAGGTCAGGGCAGTGCCAAAGTTGTCATGCGCAGCGGAGGGCCCTAGAAGCAGCTCAAACATGATCATCATGAAAATCAGCAGGGTGGGCCATTGAATGATGCCAGGATACCACTTGCTTTTTATGAAACCGCCAATATACTTGTTTTTGAGCAGGTTGGGGCCGCTGGATTGCATGGAGGTCTGGGCTACCTGGATATCACTGAGTTTGACTTTCACAGGGGGGTGGATCAGGTTGGTCATGGGATTATGCCTTCTTCGATAAAGTTGCGGAACCGGATTTTCGTTTCATAACAACTGCTGCGCTGATAAGCGCGAAATCCAAGGTAAAAAAGCTTCCAAGAACGATGGCGCCGGTTTTTGATTTGGCCACATGCAGGGGAAATTCGACCTGGGTCAATTTTCCAGCGATGGTCATGTGCACCAGCACGGTCTGGTCGCCATCGCTTTCGATGGCAAGCTGGCCATCATACTCGCCGCTTTCATGACCGGCTGTCAGCACGGTCATGCTCATCTGATCATCCATGGCGGTCACTGCGGTCATGGTGCCGATTTCTGCTGTCGGTTGCGCATCCGTGCTGCCCATGCCAGACATCGTTCCGGTTTCCGGAGTGGGCTGGGCAGCGTCCATGCTTCCCATCCCAGACATTGTGTCAGCTTCGGTGGATGGTTCGGGGGACATACCGGTCATTGTGCCGGCCTCGGCAACAGGGGCCGATTCAACATGCTCTGCACCCGCTTCGGCTACACTGACTTCCAAATCGGCCTGGGGAACGCGCATGCCCATGCCATCTTTCACCAAAACGTGGATATCATTTTCGCCAACGAAGGCGGGTTTGTCAAAAGACAGTGTTACCTGATAGCCGTTTACCGTTTGCGTAAATTCGTTTCCACCGGCTCCGCCGTCCGCCAGTGCTGAAATCGGCAGCGCCATCAGGACAATCAGAATTGCAGTAAAAAGTAATGCGGTTTTGTGTGCGGGTCTTTTCATGGGTACTCCTTGTTTCGGTAAATTAAGATGGGGTATCTTATCAGCCACAACGAAAATGACAGAGCGCCATATTGCGCATTTTTGATGTGAGCATAATGGCTCATGTCATTTGTCATATTAGGAGTATGACAAAAAATAAAAACATCCGAAGCCATGGCTTTGGATGTAGCAAGAGTGGCCAAGATGGAAGATGATGGTTTATGCCATCTTCCATCTTGGCTGAATTATGAATTAGTTTCGGGATGTTTGCAAAGTGACGGGCGTTCAACAGGGAAAGAATAACAGAAAAGAATCACACGATTTCTGTGTTACTGTGATCGAAATTCCCAATAGTTCTAAATTTAACTGAACAATCGATAACGGGATCCGCATCGCTTGTCTTTGTCAAAATGATGGATTATCGGTGTTTTTCACTGCCGGTGGAGTTTTTACACCATCTTTGGCTCAAGAACTCCCCAAAGAACTTCTCTCTTTCAGTGTTACAACTTAACTTTCGTTGGGGTTAAATTTAGTATATGCTTGTGATAGTGATGGATATACATGTGCCCTTGCCTGAAGCAGAATCAATCTCAAGGTCGGCGCCAATTAACTGCGCGCGTTCGTACAGGCCGACCAATCCAAAATGTCCGCTGGGGGCGAACTCTGCCGGGTTATTCGGTACCTTGAAGCCGACACCGTTATCAGATACCAAGACTGTAATGTCCTGGGTGGTAAATTCAATTTTGAGTGAAGCCTGGTTTGCACGGGAATGACGGATGATATTGTTGAGCGTTTCCTGTGCCATACGGTAAAGCGCCAATTCAATATCGGGAGCCAGACGCCGCTCTGCTCCGATGCGTTGAAAGTCAAATCTCATATCAGCGGGCGTTCCTGCCTCGTTGATTAGCATTTCAAGCGCTGCCACAAGGCCGAGATCTTCAAGATAAATGGGCCGCAGGGCGCGGATTGTCCGGCGCAGGTTGTCGATGGTTTGTTCTGTCAGCGTTTCAAGCTCGGTTAATGATTTTAGCGGGGTGTCTTTGGGAAGCGCCAGTCGGGTCAATTGTGCGCGCTGCTTGAGCGCGATCAACGATTGAATTGTGTCATCGTGCAGTTCACGCGCCAGACGCTGGCGTTCATCTTCCTGACCCCGGGTGATGGCTCCAATATAGCTGTGCAGGTTTTGCTGGGCAGCTTGCACGCGGTGCGCCATGTGGACCAGTTCGGTTTGCAGATGCCGGATTTCGGCAATCCCCTGTACGGGCTGCTCGATCTCCTCGAAATCTCCCCAGGCCAATTTGGCAGCTTTGGCTTCCAATGAACGCAGAGGTTTCACTATTTGTTCTGCGCCGAACCAGAGCGCCAGCATTGCCAGCAGTAAGGCAGGGATCAGGATCATGGGCGTGATTTGCGAGGTTTGCAGGGTCGGGTTGGATACTGCTTCCCAAGATTCCTCAATCACAACCGCCCAACCTGTGATGATGACCGGGCTGAAAGCGAGAACGTGTTCATCGCTGCCAACCTGGACATAAGTTGTGCCACTTTTACCAGCCAGGGCATCCGGGATGCCAGCATGGTGAGCTGGGTCGCCTTCAATGGTGCCCGGCCCGCTTTGAAAGACGGTTTTATAGGCCTGATCATAAACGTATACCGCGGCAGTGCCATTCGCAGGGAAGTCTTTTCCCAACACCCCTACCAGCACGCTTTCGGCAGAGAAAGCGCCAATGGCTACAACATTTCCATCCGGCGCAGCGAAAGCGACCAGGATCACCGGTTTGCCATCGATATTCAGCGTGTTTACTCCCTGGAAGTTTTGATTCTTCCAGGGAGTAAGGTTAATTTGACTATGAACGTTCTGCCAGAACCCCGTATTCCCCGTTGCAACCAACAGGCTTCCATCCAGTGAGAGAAAGGCCAGGCCATGATCAAAATCATCCAGCAGGTACTTCGATTGATCCAACGCCCGGTTAAGATTATTCAGCGAGCCATCCCCTGAAAGAAAAGCCAGTCCCCGCAGGCTATCCATACGGTGGTGGATCTCCGATTCGATGGCGCTTGCTGCAGCCCACACAGACCGCTCATCGCGTTCTCCCACCATGCTGCGCATGGCATTTTGATGAATAAAAAAACTGCCAAAACTGCTGGCCACCAAAAGCAGGGTAAGGGGAAGGACAATTGCCGCAATCACTTGAAGCGTGGAGCCGCGCCACGTGGAGCGGGCAAACAAGCGTTTGAGAAGGTTATTCAAGGTAGCAATCATTAATCTTTGGACACATCTGCCGAATATTCTGAAACCCAACCCAGCGACACCGCGCGCATAACGGCTTCGGTGCGGCTGTTGGCCTGCAGTTTGTCAAAAATATGCGCCAGGTGCCCCTGTACTGTGCGATCACTGATGTTGAGCTGGGTGGCAATGGCTTTGTTGGTAAAACCCTTGGCTGTCAACTTCAGAACCTCCATCTCACGCTCGGTCAATTCCTGATAAGTGGATACAGCCTGCTGGTCGAACAAATGCGCCATGACTTTTTGGGTGATGGTCGCATCCATTGCAGATTTTCCAGCATAGACATCGTGTACGGCCTGGATTAAATCTTCTGGCGAAGAAGTTTTGAGCACGTAGCCATTTGCGCCCGCCTGCAGCACGCCCAGCACATAAGGAGTGTCATCATAAGCGGTCAGGGTGAGCAACCCAACGCCGCGCAGGTTGGCGCGCACCCAACGAGTGACTTCGATGCCGCTCATTTTGGGCATCTGAATATCCAATACCGCCACATCCGGCATGCGCTTTTGGATCATATCCCTGGCCTGCTCGCCATCTTCCGCCTCGGCAACAACCTCGATATCGCCAGCCTGTTCAAGGATGGCACGAATACCGGCGCGAACGATCTTGTGATCATCAGCAAGTAGCACGCGAATGGAATGACCCTGGTTTTCCGGTTGGACCTCGGAATTTGTGGGGTTGTTTAGGGTGGATGCCATGATATTTCTCCTGAAAAGCTATTTCTGACTTTGCAAATTACTGTTCATTACCCTGGGAACGAATCATCAAGGTAAGGAAAGCCAAACCAGACGATGCCCAACCCAAATAAAATACCGGTCAACAAACGCATCAAGGAGTTAAACGAACCCCAAGCGTCACCAGCATAGAACGACGGAGAGAAGGCATGATTGGTCAATATTCCCATCCACAGGTTTGTGTCTCGAAAACCCTGACCAATCCCGGCGATATCGCTGACGAAATGGGTCGTGCCATCCAGCGCCATTGGCAAGAGGAAGATCGCCAATCCCCACAGTGGAAGAGTTGGTAACTTCCGGCGAAGGGGAACCAGAGCAAACCGAAAATCCAGATACTGGTAAACATCGAAACCATACGATCCGACCAGGCTAACTTCCAACCCATTTCCGGGTTGCCGATGAATTGGCGCAGGATCAATGGGTTAGTGGTATTCTGCCAGGCGGCCTGGATTTCAGACAGCGAGTAAGTGAATTTGAGGCCAAAAAGAAAATAAGACCGTTCCGGCAGTTGGTGGCACAGGAAAGAGTAGATAAAGTATATCGCTTTTCCCAGACCAACCCAGCCAATTGCCATCAGGGCTGGAGCCAGGAATGGCAAAAGAACATATCCCCCGGCGACCACTCCAAACAGGGTGAACCAAGAGGGGAGACGCCTGTGCTGTAACTGGCTGACCTGGGCCGTGTTCATGTGCTACTGCGCATCCGGTTCAGGAGAATGGTTGAGATTGCTTTCGATGAAAGTTCGCACCGATTGTTCATTGAATATATCAAAGCGCTGCGGTCGTCCCCAGGAAGTCATCACCAGCGGCGCGTCAGCCGATTTCCACGGAACAGCAATCAGCTTGAAATTGTTTTTGAATCCTTGACGGCTTTGATCTGAGATTTCAAGCTGTTGCAGCCGCTTTCATCCAGCTTGGCGCAGTTGTACTAAAAAATGGCATAGCCATGCTCAAGATTATGGACGAGGTAGCCGGTGTATCCCCAGGACGGCTGGGCAGAGAAGTTTCATCAAAGAAGTCATTTGGAAATTCTTCAGCATAGTGCAAACCACCTGCCGGCGGGTCCGACGGATAGGTGATGGCAGTACCAACTTCCATGTGGGTCTGGTAACCGACGGGAATCGAAATAACTTCACCGGACTGTGTTTTGGTGCTCTTCCAAACCAGGGTGCCCAGAATGCCCAGAATGATCAAGGCGACACCAGCGCCAATCCCATAAGTAATCCATTTTTGCCGTTGCTGGCGGATGCGACTCTGCTCGCGTTTGGATGATGCTTTCATCAATACTCCAATGGACTACAGGGTGGCGGGTATTCCCGCCACCCTGTAAGACTTATTTGATTTCGAGTGAAAGTTCCTGCTTCACGTCCAGTCCGTCTTTGCGGACATTGACTGTGATTTTCCAGGTGCCGCTATCGGTAAAATTAGCTTTAATGGCGTATTTTCCATCCTGTTCAGTGGCTGCCCCGCTCATGCCCATGCCACTCATGGATGGGTGCTCAGCGCCGACATCCACTTTTGCGCCTGTGATGGTGTTGCCGTTTTGATCTGTAATGGTCAGGATCAACTGAACATCACCGACCCTGGCAGGGTTTGGGTTTGTTTCAAGCTTGACATTGGCTTGTGGTGCAGCTTGAGTTGCCGGAGCGCCGCAGGCTGCCAGCGCGAGTGCAAACAGGGCCAACACGGTGGTGATGATCAGGGTCTTTCGTATACGGAGGTTCATGTGGTCTATTCCTTTTCCTTTTGATTTGTTATCCGGTTACATTGATAACCAACATCAAGCCGCCTGGCTCAACATTGTCATTCGTAGTGTGGTGCAGGATATGACAGTGCAGCATCCATTTTCCTGGCTCAGATGCGACAAATTCGATGTCGTAGCGCTTGCCCGGGGTGATGCTGATCGTGTCCTTGGTCAGTTGCGCAGCTTCAGGCACTGGGTACCCATCGGTGGCGATTACGTTGAAAGAGAAACCATGCAGGTGCATCGGGTGGATGAACTGGCCAATCCCGATCAGCTGCAAACGCACCACGTTGCCTTTCTTGACGTTGATCGTTTCTGTGGATGGGAAAGCTTTGCCGTTAATAGTGAAATAATTGGGTTCCGTGCCGCTCATCGGCATGGGCGCATAGGTCGTGCCGTCCCGTACCAGCCACTCCGCAAGCATCAGGGTTCTGTCAACTGTCGATGGGTTGGCTTCCGGTTCCTTTGGCTCGCCGATAAAGGGCGCATACAGTTCCGCTCCAACCTGGACATCACCATCATAATGAGAGTGATACATGAACGTGCCCGCCGATTTGGCGGTAAATTCATAAGTAAAGGTTTCTCCAGGTTGGATGGGATCCTGTGTCATACCTGGCACGCCGTCCATCGCGTTGGGCACTTCGACGCCGTGCCAGTGGATGGCGGTTGGGAATGGCAGCTCGTTCTTGAGAATTACCCGCACCTGGTCACCTTCGGGACGCGGATCATCGGGCCGGGAACAGTGCTGTTATAGGTATAAGCCGTGGCAACCACACCATCGGTTAGTGTCCATTTGACGGCTTTGGCTGTCAGCTCAAAAACCTTCACGCCACTTTCAAGACGAAAATCCAATGGCTGACCGCCCTGGTCAATGCTGGCAGGCTGGGCGTCGGGTGCTGTGATGGGCTCCATCATGTGCGCCGCGGCTGGATTGGAGGCCGTCATCGAGCCTGGCGTTGCAGTGGCATTCATTACCATCGTTTCATCTGCAGGCGTTTGCGATGCGCCGGCATTCGCGGCTGGAACTGCGGGCGCACATGCGGCCAACACTATTGTAAAGAAAACCAATAAAAACAAAACTTTCCTCATTATTGATCAGCCTCTCTGTGGTTCGGGCATAATTATTTAGCAAAAAATCACAATTTGTGATCGTGAAGGGTATGGAAACTACGTTGAGCTATATTTTTTCGCTAATTTCCAGACTGAGTGCTTCTTCGATATTTTTCTTCAGCTGTTGTTCCACAGACTGCTGCAGGATGTTGATCAAGTAGAACCAGCTGGTTTCATCCGTTCCATGTACAACCATCGTCACCGGTGCAGAATTTCCCTTGTAGACCAGCAGCACCACCATCTGGCAGTTGCACTGCGCTATCCCGTGGTGAGGACAGGGACAATCCAGATGAGCGAGGCGGGCGGCCTGCAGATCAAAAGTCCTGACCGTCTGGAAACCATTCTGTTCCAATTTGCAGGAGGCCCAGTTAACCGCTTCGTCACAAGATTGGCGTAAAATTATGAAAGGGGCAGAATTTGTCATCGGGATCTCCAGTCAACATACGAATAGTTTCTCAAGGATACTATCCCCCGCTGGGGAATGAAACCGCCATCTGTCGTATTCACATATAGGCATTATTGCCTATACGGCTGCTTGTTTCACCAAATTGGGCGGTATATAAACAGATGGTCTCTTGCTGCCTCAGGCGATGTGGCAGTTCTCTTCCTCGCGGCTTGTACCCCCGGCTAACCGACCGCGCTACCCACGCAAGCACGATAGAACATACTTCGCAATTTTTGAACTGGATAAAAAACGTCATGCCAGAGCATGACGTTTTTGGGTTAATCATCATCTATTGGGTGCACTATTTCACCTGTCATAAAGTCATCCGGGGCTTGATCGAAGGCACGCTTGCAGGCATTGGTGCAAAAGTACACCATCTCGCCACGATACTCAGCGCTGGGATATTTGGATGGCTCTGTGATGCTCCCGCCGCAAGCGGTTTTGAATTCCGAAGTTTTTGGTTCAGGCATGCCTGTCATCATCCTTGTTCTTTGGAATTTCACCCCAAACCCAGAACACAATAGCTGCGACCGACAGTCCCATTAGCCCTGCAACCCAAATTGGTTCTGGCTTTACTCCGAACAACGAACTGCCAAACAGCAAAAAAATCAAAACGCCAATTAAGAAGGCGATGATATACACGATTCCAGGCAATTCTATCTGGCTTTTTTCATGTTTGGGCTTTCGGGATTTACTTATAGGTGCCATGTATTTAATCTTAATTTTAAACACCAATTTCGGTCACCGCCGAATTACCCGTTTTGGTATAAGCCATTTTGCCTATCAAGCACCCATTACGCGTGATAGGTCATCTGAAAGGAGTTACCATCACTAAAAAGAAAAATGTCCTTATTACACTAGCGGTCAAACCTCGGTCAAATGCGAGAAGACAGTGCCTGCGCTAAGAGTGCTATGAAAAACCCCTATTCTGGAAAATCCCGTGAAAATATTTCCCATAACAGGCCAAGAAAGTGGCCATATTTTGGGATGATGACCGCAGATATGGCATTAATATCGATAAAATCACCCACTTCCCGAAAATTTGTTTTTCAAAAGGGGACTTTTTCAGCAGGCTCCTAATGATGCGCGCCAAACACCAAAAATCTCTTGATAAAATATCGGCCAAAGGTAAATTCACAAGTGATTCTGGACTAAAAACATCCATTAATCCTGATCGTCCTACTTTTCGCAGGGTTTATCAATTATCGACACTACAACGTCACCATAATCATCCAGGTGTGGTGCTCTGGAATACGGGAATTTATACCCATATTCCAGAGCACTGCACCAAACGTAATAAGGTTGTTGGCGTTATCAGCATTGCACAAATACCAGGCATTTTTTAAACAATTACGCTCTCGAAAAATTGGGAGCGTAATTGTTTAAATTTTTTTGAAGCGGAATACCCCCATATCTGAGGATGACGAGCCGAGCGAACACCAAATATTGTTGTCGCTTGAGATTACTTCGCCAAAGCAATATTCGGCGAGCTTTGGGCGGTGGCTGAGTGAGTTTTCATGACATTTAACCCATTATTCGCTAATGCACATAGGTGGGGTCAAAACGCCAAAATAGCTAATTCTGCCACCTATGGCGTCAATATACAGTTGATTATGCAATTTTTGATGAATATCGCCATAGCTTGGGTTTTCCATCTCAATTTCAGCGAATAAACCGTTAAAAGACTTGGAAAGATAGAATATGATCGGTATACACTGATCACATGACATTTTGAGAGTCGCTCAAGACAAAAGAAGGTCGCACACACAGCTCGCGGATGGCTTGAGCGATTGCATTATTTACTTCATATTGCTTTTCCAAGAACGTCAGGATCGCCAAGGTAGACTCGCGATTTCGTTCATAGCCCTGCATCCACTGATGCACGTAGTGGGTTACTTCAGGATAGCGTTGTTCAAAACGCCGCTCAGGTGCAAATTTATCACGCAGCTCCGGCTGGGCCTCTTTAGTATTTTCAGCCAACTCTAATAGCCGGGCTAGCGCATATCCCTAAATAAACCGCATGGCCGATAAGCGCTTGCCCCGTTTCTTGCGAGCCATCCCCACATACAGATTCGTCAGCGCTTCCCCTAACAGCCATTCCTGATTCATTATTGGCCGGTTCGAAATTTTCTTGCCCGGTTGGCCAATTGTCTCAGCAACGTTTGATCGTTTCCAGACTATCGCCCCTCTGAAAAAGAGACAGGTTGCAACTCATCCGGCTCGAAAATTGCAGACTCGCAGAAAACCCCATCATCAAGAGAAGCTTATATCCATCCTCCGTGTTCGGGAAACAGTAAGTGACAGGGCAGCGCGCACTCAGCCACTGTGGATCGTCGAAGAAGGAACGTTTCCATCCTGGCTCAATAATCACAAAAAAGTCCAAATCCGAATAGGCGTCCAGGCGTTCCAGTTCAAGACCGACAGAGCCCAACCCAATCAGGGCCAAAGCGTGGCTGCTGTGCGCTTGCGATTGACCAATTTCAGCGAGGCGCTATAGAAGTATGTTGGTTTAAATAGTGAACCCTAGCTCTGCTAATTATCCAGGCGGTGTGGCGTGGTGACATCCGGTACAACGAAGTGTAACGCAGCTAAGCGCTTGGTTGTGTGCACATTTGATCTGCGGATTTTTCACGGTTTTTTAATGCGCTAATGCTGGTATTCATATTTGTATGGAACGGCTTTCCTTTTATTACAGGTTTGATACTGGCCGCATTTATCTGATTGGATTGACACGGTTGACCGAGAGCAAGGGCATTCCCAGGTCGCGCACCTTCTTTAGCAATCCGTGCAGCGCGGCCTGATCGACCACTGCTCCGGTCAAAAGTGTATTGCCGTCCTCTTCCAGCGTGATGACCAGGCCCTCAAAACAGTCCGCCCGCTGGCGACCCAGATGGCCCTTGATCCTGATTTGATACAGCATTGGCTGGCCCGCATCACTTTCTGGACTGCGTTCAGTTGACATTCTTCTGTTCCACGCTGATGACGACTTTCCCCCGAGCGTGTCCTGTTTCAAGGTAACGCATGGCTCCGGCCGTCTCGCATAAGGGGTAACACCGATCGATGGCGGGCACAATTTTGCCAGTTTCGAGCAGTTCTTTGAGCGCAAGCAAATCCTTCTGGTTTTCCGGCGCCACCGACATCAGACCGATTTTTTTACTGCCTCTTTTTGACACCCGTGGCCCCATGATCATGAGCTGGAATACATGCGGCAGGGTCGTAAACCCGGCCACGACACAAATTCCATTGGGGCTCAATACCCGCATGGCATCGGCCATGGAAAGATTCCCCACCGTGTCAAAAATCAGGTCATAAACCTGCCCGTTTTGGGTGAAATCTTCCTGTGTGTAATCTACAACATGTTCTGCGCCAAGCGCGCGCACCATCTCCAGGTTCTGCGTGCCGCATACGCCAGTGACCTTTGCGCCAAATGACTTGGCGATCTGCACGGCAAACGTACCCACGCCGCCAGACGCGCCGTTCACCAAAACTTTTAGTCCCGGCTGGATCTTTCCATGGTCACGCAGACCTTGCAGCGCGGTTAACCCCGCCAACGGGATGGCTGCGGCTTGCTCGAATGTGATATTGGCCGGTTTCAACGCCAATCCATCCGCGTTGGCAGTGCTATATTCGGAAAAACTGCTCATCGCATTCAGCGGCAGGCACCCAAAGACATCCTGACCGGCCTGAAACTGCGTTACGTTGCGGCCTATCGATTCAACGCGCCCGGCTACATCCGTGCCGAGCCTGGGGTTTTTGGGTTTGAAAAGTCCATTTGCCAGGCGGGCCAGGAACGGTGCGCCCCGCATGGTATGCCAGTCGGCCGGGTTTACCGAGGCCGCATGAACTTTGATCAGCACTTCATTATCCTTGGGGCTGGGTTTTTCCAGGTCTTCAAGGTGAAGAACATCGGGTGAGCCGTACTTTGTATACACAATTGCTTTCATTTTCGAACCTTCCTTTTTTTAAGAATGAGTGGAGTGGGTGGCAGGGAGGGATGGCATTCAGCCCTGTCTGTGTTCATATTCCATGGCCGTGCTGTGCTCAGGACAAATGGGAAAGGACGGCTGATGCCTTGCGGGCCGGACGAGCCTGCTGCTTGCGGATGGCCCATTCGGCCACGGCCAGATTGATCACCCAGGCGGCGCCCATCAGCAGCGCTCTGCTGAGCTCGCCCGGCTTGCCGGCGATCATCTCCCCGGCCATCAGGACCAGCGCCTGCGTGCCTGCGCCCAGACCGATCGCATAGCCGCGCATCATCCACGCGCGGTGCTTTGTAACGTTCCCGCGCCGGATCGCGGCATAGCTTAAGACGATGGACACGATCATGGCCGACCCGAAGAACAGCCGCTGTGCGGCAAGAAAAATGCCGTCCCCGGCCGGCCAGGTGTAAAACAAGGTCATCCACAGACCCGAAAACCCCACCAGCAGCCCGCAGACCATCAGGACCCGCCCGGCCGCGCGGTGCCAGGCTGGCCAGCGCCGCCGGAGACTGGCTGCAAACTGGAAAGCGCCCAGGATGGCGAACAGGCTGGCGTTCACGATATGCACCACAACCGGCAAGGGCGAGGCAAAGAAACGCGCGTTGGCCGGTGTGATCTGCGCGCCGCCGGTCAGCTGGGTCAGGCGGAAAGCGCCGCCGGCCATTGGAATGAAGCTCAGCGCCAGCAGTCCGGCGATCACGAGCCACTCTGTCGAACGTGTTCTCACCGGTATCCTGGCTTTCTGCGGTGCAGGTTTCTCCAGCATGTTGGACTGAGACACAGCGGAGGACCGAGCCTCATCGTGGACGTTTGCATTCATTTTGAGCTCCCTGGATGGATTTGAGCGGTCGTGCGTGTGGTTTACAATGCGTTCCCAAGAACCCGGGATTCGTGATGGATGGGGTGACGATCGAGAAAAAAATGGACAGGCGGCGGGGTGGCCGCCTATCCATTGCATGCGGTCTGCTGCTAACTTAATCGGCGCCTGTCTGGACAGGCAGGGAGTTAATCTTGCCAGGAACGGGTTCTGAGACTGGCGCGCGCCGCTCAGTGAGGAGCGAAAACCCGAGCCAGACCAGGGCGATCCCCATCGGTACCGCTGCAAACCGCGCGAACTGGTGCGGAAGTTGCGACATGACAATCGCCAGAGGTCCCGAGGAGGCCAGCAGGACAGCCGCCCAGCGGGACAGGATGCGGGCGCGGAAGATCGCGATGCCAAATAGCAGCAGGCCAAGCAAATAAAGTACCGGCAAGATATTGAATACCACTGCGAAGGCGCCTAAGTCCATCGGGCCAGCCACGCCTCTTGACATCGCCATGACGCTATCCACAAACGTTGGCGCCACCTTGGCTAACAGCGGTAGGAGCGTGGGTTCGGCGAAAGAATAGCACATCTGGATTGCATAGAAGATGGTCAGAAGGAGATAACCGGCCAGACCCAGCCAACCGGTCTTTTCCACCTGCCTGGCATAGAGCCCCGTAATGCCGATCATGCCAAAGATGGACATGGCCGCCTTAAAGGAGGTGATGATGATGAATGCGCTGGTGGTGACAGACGCAAGAACGTCTGGCGGGTGGATCGGCTGAATGACCGCGAAAATGGTCCCTGCCACCATGGCGGACAAACCTGCCGCGCGGATGAGGTTGGGGGTCGTTACTTTCATTTTGCTCTCCCTGGTTACGGTGTTTTTGTTGGTGTCCATCTGGTTATCTCCTTTGTTTGAACGATACGGATAAGTGTTGAAGTCTTGCGCCAGGCATCACTGCCTGTTTGGGTTCGACTAAGTACAATATACAAATAAATGTGGGGAGCTGTCGTCCCCATATGTGGGGATATATGTGGGGATATAAGGTAAAGTATGGTTGAATATTTCAGGGTGCCAAAGAAAAACCCTGCCAGATACACCATGAAATGCTGGCGTACCTGGCAGGGTTAAGTGTGGTGCTTTTGTGCGGCTAGATCTAACCTAGTTCGGTCGCCTATTTGACGGCCATTTCCCTGATTTTATTCAAGGGACCGAGATACCACTGTTTGGTACATTTTATTACAAGCGAGACGAATACAACCTTAATCCATAAACCTTGTCTAAAAACCTGGCGGATGCAGTAAGCAGCCAGCACAACAGGGCAATCAACTGACTCAACCTTCTGTTGTTAAGAACTACTCGTACCTGAATCTCATTACACCAATTGAAAAGAAAATAACCGCAAACCCAAGTAAGACTCCTGCGGCGGGAAGGATGTCAATCAATCCGCCGCCACGCAGAACAAGTGTAAGCAATCCTTGCATAGCCCAGGTCGTTGGTAACATCTTAACGATGGTTTGTACAGCGGCGGGGAATAATTCCAGCGGATACCAACAGCCACCCAGGAGAGCCATGATCATGCCCATCATGATACTTAGGCCGCTGGCTTGACCTTCGGTTTTGACGAAGGTTCCCATTGTGGTCCCAATTGCGCCTGCTGCCAATGCCGCTGCGGTCAGAATGACGAACAGCGCCAATGGGTCACGTCCCCAACTTAATTTCATGGCGAAGATGCCAAATATGATCAGCAAAGACATTTGAATCAGCGCCATCACAACCTGCCCTGCAATGGTTCCCAGCAAGAAGATGCCTTTGCTGGTTGGGGTTGTTAAAACGCGACGCAGAGTTCCTTGTTGTCTTTCGTAAGCAAACATGGCGGAGATGGCAAACAGTGGAATGAACACCCACGTCACCAGCTGCCCTGCGGATGCATTTGCGCGCGGATCGTAAGCCACTTTGTCTGGTGTGGAGCCCTCAATAACGGTTACGCGTTCGGGCGCGTCTGCTTGAATGGATTGGGCGAGTTTCAGTGATGTGTCGAAATAGGTCAGGCGTTCTGCTTCAGTTGCAAAAGGCGCTTTCTTCTGCGCGTCTATAACCGCATTGGTTGCAGCGTTGATCGCACTGCTGACCTGTCGAATGGCGGTCTGCACGGCGCGTTCAGCGACTGTGGCGTTTAAGTTATTAGGCTGTTGGCGGAAATCAACTTGAGCTGTCCCATCTTGAATTGCTTGCAAGTCCAGGCCTGCGGGCAGTATTAATACAACCGATGCGCGGCGCGAATTAAATTGGCTTTCGGCTTCATCAAGAGGCAAAGTTTCAGGTCTTACCGCTGTGGATTTATCCAACTCGGCGATGATGTTTTTTGAGATGGTTGTATTGGCTTGATCCACGACAACCAGCCGTATGCGCGTATCACCGCCGTCTGCTTTTGGTGTTCCGCCTGCGAGCAGGAACGTGAAGATGAGCGGCAGAATGATAAAGAAGGTTAACTCCGATGAACTTGCAAATCGGACGACGGCGTCCTTCCACATGATGGCAAATATTTTTTTCATTTTTGCACCAAATTCTTTTTGCCGAACAACACGACAGAAACCAAAAATAAGATACCGCCCATTGAGACCAAAGCAATTATCGGCGCGGAAAGATCGGTCAATCTCCCGCCGAGTCCCAATGTAGTAAATCCATCCAATGCCCAGGCGTTGGGCGTGATCTTGCTAAACGTCTGCACGAAGGATGGCATTTGCTCAAGGTTGATGAAACTTCCTCCCATGATGCCGAAAATCAGCATGACGGCGGTACCGACGCTTGCCACTTGACTCGGCGTGCGCGCCAGGGCAGTGATGAGCATGCCCCAGCCCGTGGCACCGAAGACTGCCGCGAGCACCAACACGATGACACCGAGCGGGTCGCCCCATTTGAGTTGAAAGAATAGCGAGGATGCGCCGATCAGAATTAACATTTGCGCTGCGCCAGTCAGGAAGATGCCGAACACTTTACCACCCAAAATTTGTGCAGTGTTTGTCGGTGAGATGAGCAGGCGCGGCAAAGTGCCTTGCACGCGTTCGGCCAGGATCGAACGCCCCCCGTAGCTGACCGTGTACATCAGGAACATCAACGCCATGGCAGGCGCGATATAAGCCAGCGCGTCGAACTTGACCGCCTCGCCGTTCGCGGTGGATGAATTTATTTTGACAGCCAGCGTGCTTGCGGGGGAGATGGTATGGTTGCCCTGGCTCGCTGCGGAGCCTGCGGCGAGGGCTTGCTGCGGCGTGATTCTACCGCTAAACATGAGTTGCTCAATCGATGTCGCATCGCTGACATGCCTTTCTTTCACGCGGCTGAGAAATTCGTCCACGATGGCTTTGACAATGCCCGCGCCGGTCGAGCGTGACGGATTTGCATACACTTCAATTTTTACTGGGTCTGCCGCCGCCACAGTTCCATTTGCGAAATCACTTGGCTGCGGTATGATCGATTTTGTGAAACCTGCGGGGATGATGACGACCGCCGCGGCTTTATCTTTATCAATGGATTTACGAGCCGCTTCGGGGTCGGACCCGCTGCTTGGTTCCAGCAAATTGGCAAGGTCTGCCGAGTTGAAGACATCTGCTAACGCGTTGCCCAGTTGATCATGATCCAAATTGACGATGATGACGGGAATATTCGAAATCCCGCTGCTCGTGTTGCTGCTGAAGCGTCCCGTAACAAGACCAAGACCAACCGTCAGCACGAATGGCGCAACAAGCATGAGGATCAGCGCGGCGCGGTCACGAAATGCAAGGCGTACATCTTTAATACCGATGATAAAAGTTTTTAACATGCCTGCTCCATTTAACGATCGACAATCGTGTGCGGTCTACGGTCAATCGACTATTGTCAGTCGCGCAAGGCGCGCCCTGTTAGATGCAAAAACACCGCTTCAAGATTCGGCTCGCGGATATCGATGGAGCGGATCTTTATGCCGCGCTCATTTGCCTTGGTGACCACTGCCGCCAGCACCTCCTCGGCTTCGGCGCACACCACCGAGACTTCATGGTCAACAGCAGTCGCTTGTTGAACACCTTGAATATCCTTTAATGTTTTGGCGAGCGCTTCCGAGTCGTCATTTTCGCCAACATGCAGGATCAATGTTTCAGCCTGCCCAACCTGTTGGGTAAGTTCCTTTTGGGTGCCAATCGCGATCATCTCGCCGTGATCAAAGATGCCGACGCGGTCGGAAAGTTCTTCTGCCTCTTCCATGTAATGCGTGATGTACAGCAGCGTCATGCCCTGCTTGTTGAGGTCTTTCACCGTGTCCAAAATTGCGCGGCGCGACTGCGGGTCAATGCCGACGGTCGGTTCGTCCAGGAAGAGTAAACGCGGCTTGTGCAGCAGTCCCACGCCGATGTTGACGCGTCGCTTCATCCCGCCTGAATACGTTTTGACCCTGTCTTTGGCTTTATCGCTCAAGCCGATCTGCTCAAGCACTTCGTCCACGCGCATGCTCAGTGGCTTTCCGCTCATGTTGTACATCTGACCCCAGAAGATCAAATTCTCGCGGGCGCTCAGGTCTTCGTACAAAGCCAGGTCCTGCGGAACAACACCAATAATGCCGCGCACACCCATCGGGTCTTTTGTGATCGAATATCCGCCGATGCTTGCGTCGCCTGATGTAGGCGTATATAAAGTGGATAGCATCGAGACGGTTGTGGTTTTCCCCGCCCCATTCGGACCGAGCAGGCTGAAAATCTCACCTTCCTCGATCTCGAATGACACGCCTTTAACGGCTTGAAAATCACCATAATTCTTGACAAGGTTTCGGACTTCTAAAATTGCGCTCATATTTTCTCCTGCTTACATGGGTTGAATTGGCCTGATCAGCCAGTTCAAATCACACATCGACAAACCACTCCCGCTCATTCGCCTTTGCTCTGTCTTTCAGCCTCTTCACGAATGACCGTTACACACCATCACCACCTGTAGCCGGGATCGCCGATCTATCTGTTATCCACATCTTTTTACCTGAATAAAGGATAACAAATTCGCATCACTTGCCCTTGTCTAAACGCTGGATTATCGGTGGTTTTCACTGCATGTGGTGTTTTTGGCGCAAGCACTTGCGCCAAAAACACCACAAAAAAACCTCTCTCTTTCGGTGTCATACCCTAAACATTATCGGCGGTAACGTAAAGACACTCATGTTCCAAAATGCCATCGGCCAGATACCGGACAATTACCCACAAAAAACGCCAAAAATAGACTTGTGGGTAATAGACAGATCGCTGATCCCGGGCCCTTGACCTGCTGATCCTTCTTTCAATGCACAAAACGCAATCTACGTTCGAATTTGCCTCGCGCGGCCAATCACCGCCGCGACAATCAACACGATCGAAAATGGGATGAAGAACTCAGGCCGTCCATTTCCATGCGACCCTATATAATCCAGCTCCATAAGTTTGTTCAAAGGACCAAGATACCACAACAGCATATACACGATCTCAAAGAGCTTGCTGTTTCCGCTCCATACCCCGCAGGCCAGAGCCAGCGATGGGATGAAGATGGCACCCGAAAGCAGCGCCACCAAGCCAGCCGCATCCCCATCAACTGTCAGCCGCGCGATCGCGCCGGCGCTGCCCAGCACGGTCACAATAAATCCGGCCAGCCACTGTGCCGGCAGTTGTCTTAACAGCGGCGAGGCCGATGAGAACGTCATCTGCTGCACGTTATGGTGAATTTCACGGTTGCCAATCGCGGACCACAGCAGGATCGGCCAGACCCAGGCGATCGGCAGTGCGTACTCACGCACCGCCGCTGATGGAACAACCAGGCAGGCGATGTTGATCCCAGCCATCACCACCAGCCACCACCAGCGCTGTCCCTTGAGCAAAAGTTTTATTTCAGCCATCAAGACGTTGAAGAAGCTGAATCTGCTGCCAGCCTTGTTGATAGGCGTAAGATGAACAACGGCTAAGGCCTGCGTTGGCATGACTGCGGCTGTCTCCGCTTTTGTCGCGCCGGCTTTCATCTTCCTCGGTTTTCCCCGCGATGGATCAAACCGGTCGAAGAAAAGCGCGCCGAGCAGGATCAACACGATCGCAAGCACGATCAAGGAGCCGCGCGCCATGAGTATTTCCGGCGTCCAATGCACGCCGTTCCAGGTGAATACCCTGGTTGCGGGCACAAAGCCGCCGCCCAGGGAAAAGTCTCCGTCGTAGGCGGGATAGATCGCCGTGACCGCTTTGCCCATTTCGCTTCCCAGCAGTCCCAGGCCGGTTGGTTCAAAGGCCGGATACTGTTTGAGCGTGGGATTTTCCATGAAAAGCGGTATGAAGCTGATGAATACGAAAAAGTACACGATGTTTCCGAAACCGCCCTGTAAAAAGGGCACGGCTTCAAACAAAACTGCGGCTGCCGCGACCAGCGCCATCAGCGGTACGACCAGAAAGACGAACGGGGCAAGGAATGGCAGCAGATTGATCTGCGTGTTTTCACCCTGCAAAAATTGGATCACAATTGCCGCCAGCGCCAACACTGCCACCATGGCCATCAGCACAGCCAAGTTGCTCAGCCCTTTGCCGGTCAAATAAAGTAGCCGCGTCAGCGGTGTTGTAGCCATGATCTGCCCAACGCCGGTTTCCCTGTCACGCGCTACCGAGCCCTTTACCAGATAAAAGCCAAACCAGCCGATGAAAAAGGTCGCGATCAGCGACATCATCGCGCCGACCCACGCCGAATTGAACTCGCCGCGATACAGACCCAGTTCCAGGGCCATGTTGCCAATGGCGGTTTGGTAGCCCAGGAAGACCACCAATCCCACCATGACCAGGAAACTATACCGGCGTATGCGTTCAAGAAAATCAGCGCGCGCTAAATGGTATATGATGTGTACGGATTTCATCTTTTGCCGCCGATGAAAAATAAATAAGCGTCTTCGAGATTTGGCGAAACGTTTTGTGCGTTAGAATCAGGCTTGTCCGTGCTGACCACGCGCACCTGCACGCCGTCACTGCGCCGGATGGTTCCGCTGAGGATGTGCTTTTGTTTGAGGGTGGGCAGATCATCGCTGTGGACGGTCCATTCCCAGACCTTATGTTCAAGTTCGTTGAGTAAGTTCTCCGGGGCGGCTTCACGCAATAGCTGTCCCTTGTTGACCAGAGCAATTTGTGTGGCGGTGGCTTCCACATCTGAAACGATGTGCGTGGACAAGATCACGATTCTTTCTCCCGATAGATCTGAGAGCAGATTCCTAAACCTGACTCTCTCTTCGGGGTCCAGCCCAACGGTGGGTTCATCGACGATAAGCACTTGCGGGTCGTTCAGCAAAGCCTGCGCAATGCCCACTCTTTGCTTCATGCCGCCCGAATACCCGCCCAGCGGTCGCTTCGCGGCTTCGACCAGGTTCGTGAGTTGCAATAGTTCATCAATTCTTCTTTTTGCGGTAACTGCATCCAATCCTTTAATGGCAGCCATGTATTCGAGAAATTCAACCGCGTTGAGGTTTGGGTAAACTCCAAAATCCTGCGGCAAATATCCGAGCACATCACGCAAGGTGTCAGGGGATTTGACAACGTCTGCACCGTTCCAGGTTATCGTTCCATTGGTTGGTTTGGTGATGGTCGCGAGCATGCGCATGAATGTCGATTTACCCGCACCGTTCGGTCCGAGCAAACCTAGAATGCCGGGTGTGATCTCAAGAGAAAAATCCTTGAGACCCCAGAAATCACGTTTGTATTGTTTGCCGAGATTATTAACTGTAAGTTGCATAAGTGTCCTTCTGATTCTGTTTGTTCATGCTTTAATCGTGTCGCATGGTAGGCTGGGCGTTCATATCAACCAGTTGACCAACAATGCAAACAGATAAAGACCTGCACCAAACACGGTATGATTCATCAAACTACGAATCCGTGCCTGCATGGGACTTGATGTTTTTGATGCGGCAAAGCCAAGCCCAAATGCAGGCTGCATAATGAAGAATGGCATCAAAACTGTGCCGACTCCAAAGACAATGGCAGGAATCAGCGCCGGATGTTGAAGCCAATTGTTGCCTGCCAATGCAACGAAAGTGATGGCGAACGTGATGCCAATCAGGTAGTGGGCAATCCATCCTGCCATGCATTCTGCGCTCTTCTGTGGGGTAGATGCAATATTCGAATGCGTAAAGACTCCTTCTGGCATGTATCGAAGCCAGCGCCCAACTAAACAGTAATTGGGCGCTGGTATCTTAAATGCACGTTTAAGCAACAGCGCCCACAGATCTGTGGTGAGCGTTGCACCAAGTCCAATGAGGATTGCACGAGCGAGGGAGAGAGCCAGATCATTCATAAGTCACTTTTTTCTTGATTGTTTGCGCCCAATACAGGTTTTACAATTGGCACATCTACCTCATTGGGATTAACACGATTGACTGAGAGTAAGGGCATTCCCAGATCGCGCACTTTTTTTAGCAATCCATGTAATGCGGCTTGATCAATCACTGTGCCAGTCAGGAGAGTATTTCCATCTTCTTCCAGTGTGATGATCAGTCCTGCAAACCATTCCATCCACGGGAGACCAAGATGACCCTTGATCCTGATTTGATAGACAATTAGCTGGTCTGAATAGCTTTCTGAGCTGAGTTCATTTGACATTCTTCATTTCCATGGTGATAGGACTTTTGTTTGGATTGGGTTGCAACAATTGCTTTCTTTATTAGAGTTTTCTTTTGAGAATGAGCGGAATGAATACGGAGAGGACATTCAACCCTCTCTGTATTCATATTCCATATCTACGCCGCGCTCAGTAATTCGTTTGTTTCCATTTTCGCAGGCTTCGAAGCGATTGCAGACACGTTGAATCCTTTTGCAAACAACCATATCGGCATCAGGATGATTTCCCAAATTGCGACGGGAACCGCCAAAAGCGATCCTAAGCCACCGGCACCGGGCGTGGGATCAAAAACACCAAATAGGGCAAGTACGAAAGCCGGCAAGAGCAGGGCGTATCCAATGATCCCGATCACGGAAATCCACCGCGGAACGAGTTTTGATCTATACAGCATGGTTGTAAGAATAAGACCTCCCAGACCCAGAAAAAGCATTTGCATGAGGTTCAGGAACAGACTCTCGATCTGTTTGAG
>JAPLGT010000098.1:0-42591 GCA_026390035.1 Chloroflexota bacterium | reverse complement strand
CTCGATACTTTTCTATCGTCATAGGAAGAGTGATGCGTTTTATAGGGCTTGTAATGATGGCCTTTCTTTGGTACACTGTCGTTGAGGCATTTTGGCAATTCTCTTGGTCGAGTTTTAGCCAATTTTGCCTCATTTTTGTCAAAACCACAAATTCCATTAGAACCAGGCATGTTCCAGTCGGTGGCTTCCAAGGATCCTAATTTTCGTGCGCGTGGCTTCAAATTGGAAAATGTATATGCCGGGCCAGTCTCGACAGCCATGCTTTTCAATGCTTCGGGGCGGCAGCACCAAGATACTATGCGCAGATATCGCTTTATGACCTGTGCGGAGGTGGCGATCCGCGATGAGAATGCGGGCGAGATTTCCGCGGATAAAACCGGCAAGCTGACTGTTAAAAAGGTCATGACCGACCAGGATAAAAAGCGCATGAAGGATGGTACAGAAACGCTTAAGGAAATCTTGATGGCGAGCGGTGCCAGGCGTGTGATCGAATCTCCGTATTATTTTGGGCTTCATCTGATGGGTGGGGCACGGATGGGTACAGACCCGGGAAACTCGGTGGTTGGGCCCGATTATCGTGTTCATGGACAGAAGAATCTGTTTGTGTGTGATTCAAGCCTGTACCCGAATGCGCCAGGTATTAATCCGGGCCTGACGGTCATGGCTTTGTCGCATAAATTAAGCGAGGAGTTGACGAAATGACATCCAAATATTTCTCGGTCGCCTCCCTAAAGGGCTTAAATCGCATCGGGGATGTGTTTATCCCTGAAGATGATGATATGCCATCTTTCTCGCAGTTTGATGGCATCGCAAACATCGATGATGTGATTGTGTATTTACCCAAGGAAGATCTTGAACTGCTAAATATTGTTCTCCCAGTATTTTCGGTTGCGCCCTCAGGTTTCTTACGCTGGCTTGTGCGGACCATGGAAGAATCACTCGACCGGGTTGGCATGCTTCCCGCAGTGTTGCGGCAGTTGAATCTTGGTTTGCGCGGCATCATATTCGCTTGTTATTACTCTGGCAATGGCGGCGCGGGCAACAAGGGCAGTAATCCGCTAGACGTATTGGGTTATCAGCTTAATCGTGTCGGCTAATTTGCTGGGAAATGGGACGGGTTTGATGGATCCGAACGACATTTATCTCAGATATAGGGATATTTTTCGTGGTCAGCGCTTGCCTCTTGCCTTTATTGATTTAGATAAGTTCGACGTCAATGTGGCTTATGTAGCCGAGATTGCCAGATCGGCGGGCAAGACAATCCGGCTTGGAACCAAGTCAATTCGATGCTTGGAATTGATGCGCCGAATTTTAGCCGCTGCCCCAGAAATTTATCGTGGTTTACTGACCTTCACCGTCGAAGAGACCGCCTGGCTGGCCAGCCAGGGCTTCGACGATATGATCATTGCCTACCCATCTGTACAGCCGGGCGATATTTCCCTGTTACTGGATCTGACTCGAGCTGGTAAGCAGGTCTGGTTGATGGTGGATAGTATCGAACATATTCGGGTTTTATCTGCCGCTGGTCATGCAGCCGGTTTAGTGTTGCACGCCTGCCTTGAAGTCGACATGGCTTATCGGCCCCTGGATCTATCATCTGTCCACCTGGGGTTACGCCGCAGCCCGGTGCGAACACCAGAACAAGCCCGTAATTTAATCCGCGCCGCCAAAAAATATGAGGGTGTCGCGGTGGATGCGCTGATGGGTTACGAAGGTCACATCGCTGGGATGAATGATGATGTGCCCGGAGCGGGACTAAAAAATAGTTTGATGCGGGCGATCAAAAAAGATTCTGTGCGAGAATTGACGATCAGGCGTGACAAAATAGTTGAGTCTTTGCGCGCTGAAGGAGCCGAATTTCGGGTCATTAACGGGGGCGGTAGCGGTAGTTTGGTTTCAACTGGCAAGGACCCGCTGGTCACGGAAATCACTGTTGGATCGGGATTTTATGCTTCCGGCTTATTTCACCATTACAAGGAAGTCCATTTTGAACCTTCAGCTTTTTTTGCCATTCAAATCGTGCGGATTCCAACGCAAGGGATGGTCACTTGCCTGGGCGGCGGGTACATCGCTTCAGGTGCAATCGGACCCGAGAAACTGCCTCTGCCTGTCTACCCAATTGGGCTAAGCTATCTCTCGTTGGAAGGGGCGGGTGAAGTCCAGACACCATTTATTCTGCCTGAGAATTGTCCCGAACTGGGATTGGGCGACCCAATCTTCCTCCAGCACGCCAAGGCAGGCGAGCTTTGCGAACGCTTCAATGACTTGTGGTTGGTTGAGAATGGCAGACTGAGCGGGCAGGTCCGCACGTATCGTGGCGAGGGTATGGCATTTTTGTAATCTGGTTTCATACGGTCAGGATCAATGAACTTTAAAGTTTATGTCACCCTTGGTTTTCACATTAACTTCTACCATTCCTGGCGTGGAGATACTCCTGATGAGGCCGGATTTGGTACGGATATTCGCGTGATGCGCGAGGTATTGAAAATCCTTAACGCCGCAAATCAGGCCGGATTAAAAGCGCGCGCTTACTGGGATACTGAAGTTTATTGGACCTTTCAGGAAATTCTTCCAAAACATTCACCTGATATTCTTGAAGGGATGCGCCAGCGAGTGGAGGCCGGGCTGGATGAAATCGTGCTGGGGCCGTTCAATAACGGTGCCAATCATGCCGCCACGGCGGATGAGTTCCGTGCTTCAGTTGGCTGGGCGATTGAGAATGAATGGGGTAGTGGTCTGCGCCAATTATTTGGAAAGGTGGCGCCCTACTACCGACCCCAGGAGACCATGTTTACCACTGGTCAGGAAACTATTTTCAAGGAATATGGCGTGCAAGGCTTGATCTTGTATTATGCTGGGGTCCCTTTTAATACAATTTCCAATTTCATCCCGGTGCTCAAAGATGAGCAGCGTTATAACCCGCTCTGGTTTCGGTCTCATGAGGACCAACCTGCGCTAGTTTTATTACCCTGTATTGCCGCTGCAGATCTAATTGAACAGGTATCACTCGAAAATTTGATGCTCGATTTGCATCGACGCCAGGAGCGTGGCGAAATCCAGTCAGACGTGCTCATCAACCTCAATGAAGATGCTGATCTGGAAACATGGCTGCCAGTCAAATTGCCCGCCATGCTTAAGTGGTTCCCCAATATGGGCGGTTTGGAAGAATTTATCCGGGTTGTCAATAAATATCCATGGGCCGATTTTAGTGTGCCATCTGAATATGTTGCCAATCACCCGCCCAGGGCTGAAATCATCGTCAGGCAAGACCTCGCTGATGGCGGTTTCGATGGAAATTATTCCTGGGCGGAAAAATCTGCCAGCCTGCGGGCCTGGACTTTGCTTGAGCAATCACGCCTGGCATCCTATCGGGCCGAAACCTTTGCCAACCGGTCCGGGTTGGATCTGAAATCTGTACTTTGGAATGGTATGGAGTCAGCCTTCTTTCAGCGTTTGATTGGTCTGACCACCACTCATTTTGGTATGTCCACCCCTGTCATCAATGAAGAACGTCAGGACAGAGCCTTTGCCATCCTGGGCCGAGCTCGCCAGATCGCGCTGGATGCCGAGCGAACAGCCGGTATGGCCTGCCGACAAATGGGCTCAGCAACTCAGCCGGTAGATGCCGAAAAATCATGTCTCTACGATTTTGAGCTTTTTGCGACCCCGCCAGCCCGCGACGCGGAATCTGTCTCGGCACGTTCTGCAATTTCCTTGCTACTGGTGCTGCCGCCCGGAGTAAGGTCTATTGTCCTGGAAAACGAAGTGGGCCAGCAGCTGGCAGCTTCGCTGACTGACGTCGAGCCTCTGCCCGATGGGCGTCTATCTGCCCGGCTCCGGTTTATTGCGGATGTTGGACCTTTAAGCCATTCCCGTTTTCGAGTCCGGCCATCCACCAGGCTGCCATCATCCGCGCTAGTCAAACAGCTGAAAAATAAATGGCTGAATGTAGCCTTCTCGGAAGAGGCCGGTATCGAGAATTTCATTTTTTGCGATGAGGTGATTGGTACTGCAGGTTTCCTTAACCCTTTTATCACTTACGACAAGCGCACCTTCCGTACGGTCAAATACTCGATTGAACCGATGAATGCTGAAAGCTGGGTTGGTTTGCAGCGTGTGCGCTTGAAGACAAGCCTGCCGATGCAAACAGCGGATGGCGAATTTGTTAGTTATCTGACCTATACTTTTACTCTTTTTGACGACTTACCCTATCTATTTGTAGATGTGGATGTGCATTATGCATATACGCCTCCACGCCAGGTGATCCACAATCTGACCCAGAAGCTACGACGATTGATCGATTTACGATGGATTGAGACAGCTCCATTTCAGCTGACGCCTAGTTTGCACGCACCTGGATTGAAACCATTGCGAGTCTGGAAACATAATTACCTGGGTAAGACAGCTTATTATGATTTGGATTATGGGAAAATCAATCCCAAAAACCGCAGTCTCGATTCGTTCAATCACCAGGTCACTGCGGGCTGGGTGGCGGTTTCAAATGGAAACACAGGTTTGCTTGTAGCGGAAAATGCGCAAACCCTGACGTCGATGGCGTTTTGTCCGATGCGCCTGCGCGAGCACAAAGGGGTCCAGTCTATTTCCTTAAACCCGTTTGGTTCTTATTATGGCGAACAATTCGATTATTCTCATCTGGGTGGCAATGGTAACGGGAAAGTTTTTATGCAGGCCTTCAGTGGCGCGCTTCAACCGAATGGGCCTTCATTCAATGGAGAATCTTTGAATTTTTCATTAATGCTGGCGCCCTACCTGGGTGATGAGCCAGCCCAGGAACTTCAAAACGATGCAAGTGCCTATTTTTACCCGCCTGGCGTTGTCCTACATTCTGCGCCTGTTGAAATTAACGCTGAAATATGTGCTGATATTGAAAGTTTTATAAAATCTGAACAGCGTCGCGCCTGGTTGGCCGAAGGTAACCTGCTGCAACCTCCAGGCGCCTTTTTGGTTAATCCTTCGTCTGGGGCCCTGGATTTGGTTTGGGATGCACCGCGTGCCGGAATTGTGACAGGTTATGAAATCCAATGGCGTGTTGAACCGGATTCTGATTGGCGCAGTACTTGCATCGAATCAAGCTCACGTGGGCACCTGGATGGTTTGATGGATGGACAGCAAGTGCGTGTCAGAGTCCGTTCATTACTCGGGGATGAGTTTTCGGCATGGACTTCCGAGCAGACTTGTAGCCCTGGCGCTGTGATTGATTCTTCTATCACTTCCATGCTCGGTAATGTGCCGTTCGTGACGCTGCTACGGGTCGTTCTTCTCAGCATACGTTCAGTATTAAGAGCCAGGTTACAGGTGGTAAGTAAATCGATCCATAATGAAAGGAGTTCTTGATGATATTTGACAGCCTTGATCACCATATCCGTTACGCCGGGTTTGGGTACAACCTTCCGAGTGCGATGAAATTTCTACTGGAAAACAATCTTAATACTCTTCCAGTGGGCCGTGTTGATATAGATGGCGAAAATTTATTCGCCTTGGTGCAGGAATATACAACCAAGCCTGCCGAGAAAGGTCTATGGGAAGCACATCGTAAATACATTGATGTGCAATATATGGTTACTGGCAAGGAACGGATAGGGTTTGCCCAACTGAGCACAATGCGGTTGAGAGAGTACATCCCAGAGAAGGATTTCCAACCCATGACCGGGCCTGGCAATCATGTAGATGTATTTGCCGGGTCTTTTGCGATCTTCTTCCCTGAAGACGGGCACATGCCTGGGCTGTGTATCAATACTCCAGAGCTGATCCGGAAAGTTGTGCTTAAGTTGAAAATCTAATAATTGTTAAATGGTCGCGTTGTTCGGCGCGGCACAGACTGCCGGGCATATTTTCTCAACCGCCAGAGTCGCGAAAAATTGTACAATAATGACTTGTATTGAAGACGGGTGCCGCTGGTTATTTGGGAAAATTGATGCATCCTGAAGTGGGTGGTTAAAAAAGCCTTTGTGACCAAGTCGATAGTTTGATTGTGGGGCCTGGTTGATCTGTAAAAAACCAGGGCTGAAGGGTGGCGAATTTTCCAGGTTTATTGCTTGTAATCCCAAGTGAATTGATTACAATAAGTAGGACAGAATTTCGTGACTGATAAATAATGCAGGGTTGCCTGAGGGTGAGGCGTGGACCAAACACGACCTCATATTTTTGATAGCGAGCTTTTCCGCCTTGTATTGAAGAATGGTTGATGTTATTGGGAAAAAGCTGAAATCAAAGGTTGTGAATAGCCCTCAATTTTTTCGAATTGTTTGCAGCTGGTACCCCTCTCGTGCCAGAGTGTGGGTGTTTTTGTCTCGGAATATAAATCAACCTGGGTTGGGAATATTCACGGAGGAGTTTTTGTAAAATGCGACTCTTTTCGGCCTTTCTTACGTTATACATTATAAGAAGAGCATGAAAGATACAATCTCGCGCCTGGGGGCGCCGAACCCAGATTTGATTCAACGTGCCCAAAAGGGCGATGGCGAATCTATTAGTTGGCTGTTTGAACGATATCAGCCGAGTATCTTTCGTTACCTGTATTACAGACTCGGTGATCGCCAGGCTGCAGAGGATTTGTGTTCAGAAGTTTTTGTGCGTATGTTGCGTTCATTGCCGTCTTATCAGCAAATGCAGAGTGCTTCTTTTCAGGGTTGGTTGTTCAAAATTGCCCGTAACCTGATTGTGGATTATTTCCGTCAAGCCGGTGTCGGTGAAGAATTGACAGAAAATATTCCGGACACAATTGCGTTGCCCGAAGAGGCTGTTGAGCAAAGTATTACTTCTGCAGAATTACTGCTAGGCCTTTCAAGGTTAAGAAGTGAGCAATCTGACGTGGTTATTTTACGTTTTATTTTGGGATTACCGATTTCCCAGGTGGCCCAGGTGCTTGGTAAAAGCGAGGATGCAATCAAGGGTTTGCAACGTAGATCTTTGATGGCGTTGCAGGATATATTGAGCAAATAACTTGCGAAGCGATAGGAAATTGGCAGAAAATGCAAATATGAAAAATGATCAGAATTTAGATGCTATTTTCGAAGAAGCCTTGCGGTCGATAGAAAATCCGCGAGCTTTTAATGTTGGACCTGATCTATCGGACAAAGCTCAGGAATTGTCGACGCTGGTAAGTTTTGCAGCATCTTTGCAGGATGTTTCACACCCAGAACCATCCAAAGCCGCAACAAGAGCTGCCAAGACGCGCTTGGCGCTGATGGCAAAAGAAATGGCATTCAAAAATCCCCCAAGCTCGGCATATCGCTGGGCTTGGGCGGTTAGAAAGCCTTTATTTACTGCGGCATTATTATTTTCTTTTATTTTGATATTCAGTGCAGGGTTCTGGTTGTATGGACCAATTCCAGCGCATGCGGCCTCGATTGCAGATATAGGCGGGAGTGTAGAGGTTGCCGCGAATGGCGGCGAGGCGTGGGGGCTTGCCTTGCCAGGGACCGTACTACGAGCAGGTGACCGGATTCGCACGAACTCAGATGGCAATGCCACTCTGGTATTCTTTGAAGGTACACGAATTTCGTTGGAACCTGATTCGGAAGTGGCATTTACTCACCTGTCTGGCCAGTGGGGTGATGTGCTCCAGGTAGAACTCGCCCAAAAGGCTGGTGTTGTTCACTATACCGTCATACCACTTCGCCGAAGCACAGGCGAATTCACTGTCAATACGCCAGGCGGGATGGCCAGTGTGCGCGGTACTAAATTTTCAATCTCTGTACGCCAGCAGGGCCAGACCCTGGTGATGGTGGATACTGGAAAAGTTGTGGTCAGCAATGCTAATGCAAAGGTGGATGTTCTGGCGGGAGAAGCTCTATCTTCAAGCCCCGGTGTAATTCCTGGCGCAGCTGATTTTAGATTTTCGGCAAACAGCACTTTATTAGGTGTAGATGGCAATCATTGGCAGCTGTCAAAAAATATAACTCTCGAAGTCAATGCAGAGACACTTTTTGCAACAGAGCCCCATATTGGGCAAACCATCTTTGTGGCGGGGCGCATTAATAAAGACCATCTGTGGCTGGCTGATTTGATTACGGTTGGTGATCAAAATAGCCAAAAATTGGAGTTCGCTGGGCTGGTTCAGGTTGGTGATGGTTCGGCTTGGATGGTGAATGGGATCCCTTTCGGGATGGATGATGCGCTGACTGCTAAATTGAAAAATGGCGATCGGGTTTTTTCTGAACTGGCATTGGTTGGTGGTGAGCGTTGGGAGATTACCAAGCTCGTTGATTTGGAAAACGGTTCGGAAGTTATGGGTGCTGCTTGTGTAGGTGTGGCTCCACAACCAAAAGCACAAAAATTGGCCGAAAAATATAGCGTAGCTTACGATGATGTCAAAAGCTGGTTCTGCCAGGGATTTGGTTTTGGCGAAATTGACCTGGCTTATGGCATCAGCGTGGAGACAAATACGCCCATCGCTGACATATTTGACCTGCGTCGCAAACCCTCGGGCTGGGGTGAGATCAAGAGCGCCGCAAATACTATGTCTGTGCATCCCACCATTACTGATGCTGCGATTCTTGCGACGCAGACTTCCACTCTAGCTGCTATGACAGCGACGGCTTCGGATATGGTGCCAGCGGTTTCTTCTGGAGCATCCAACCCGAATTGTACTGGCGCAGACCCGCAGCCAGAAGCCCAATCATTGGCAAGTGATTATGGCGTTGAGTACGATGAAATTATGGGTTGGTTTTGTGAAGGTTATGGTTTTGGAGAGATCAAGGAAGCTTATGACATCAAAACCAACACCGGAAGTGCGGTAGATAAATTATTCGCAATGAAAAAATCAGGTCTTGGCTGGGGCGAAATCCAAAAGATTGCCAACCAGGAAAAGGTAAACAACGGCAACAATAGTAGTAATAACAGTAGTAATAACAGCAATAACGGTACCAGCAGTAATAATGGCAACAACAGTAATAAGAGTAATAAGAGCAATAATGGAAATACTGACAAAAATAGCAATGACGATAATGCTAAATCGGAGGATAACGCAAAGAAAAAATAAATAACGGATTCCTTGTTGTACCAGGATAAGCTTTTGTTGGTCGCTAAAATTATTTTATGGGCTTGTTTTCTGGTAGCTGTGAAATGTAATTACTGAACTTTATTGGTAGATTAATTAGTGCACGACATTATCTAATTTTCTGTTGGCTAGTGACAAAGTGACAGGTAAGTATGAAAACAAAAAAGCTGGGTATCGCGCAATCTGTGCTTGAGTTTGCTTTGATTTTCCCATTATTACTAGTGGTGGTGGTTGGCACGCTGGAAATCGGGAGGCTGGTCTTCATTTATGTCTCAGTGATCAGTGCATCTCGCGAAGCATCCAGATATGGTACGGCGACTGGCATTGTTGGGAATGGGAATACAAACCCACAATACAGCGATTGCCAGGGGATTAAAGATGCTGCTCGCAAAATGTCGTTTATAACACCCATACTCGATGAAAATATTCAAATTAGATATGACCAGGGTCCTGACACCCCGGTCACGGCTGAATGTTTGGTAGGCACGGTCCCTGCGCTCGGATATGTTAAAACTGGGACCTGTATCCTGGTCAATGTTTCTGTTCCTTACGAGCCGATGCTTGCGGTTGTTCCGCTTGCTGCGACCATTGTGTCATCAGATTCTTCTCGTACGATCCTGGGGAGTGTCTCGATTGGCAGCACAGCTGCCGCCCCGCCTACAATTGATTTGACGTTATATCCGCAAGCTCCAACACGAACTCCGACGAAAACTGCAACCGCGACAACAACGGCAACAATCACTAAAACTGCGACATTAGCACCCACGCGCACAGCTACAAATACGGCTACAAGAACAGTCACATCTACCGCCACAATTACAGCCACAGTCACCCCCACTTTCACTGTGACTTCAACCGGGACAATCACGCACACCCCGACCATCACAGCAACGAAAACAGTGACGCCGCTGCACTCATCCACACCCACACAGACAATTGCGGTCACGCCAACCCGGACACCGACTGCGACGGCGAAATTAACCAGCACCCCGACCCAAACACCAACCCCGCATTTTAGCTGTTCAGATATATCGGTATCGCCCTCTACTATCCGCCAGGTGGATAATTCATCGGAACATTCTTGGACGATTACCCTTTTGAACAGCGGCTCGTTCCTGGCGCAGTTGGATAAGATCCAGGTGCGTTGGAATAAAATGGGAAACGCCTGGGCAAACTTGTTCGGAATAAATGTCCTGGGGACCTCGACCTCCGATTTATTTGTTAGTACTATTAATAATAATAGCGGAAATTACACCTACAGCCTGTTTACTTCCCAGCCTGCTAATCCATATTACATCCCGGCGCGAAGTGGTTCGGGGTCTGGCAGTGTCACGCTTAAAGTTTTATTTAATGGTGGTAATAATGTTTTACCTGCGCTGTCATCGAGCGAAAACATTGTTGTGACGGTACAGAATGAATGTACGATAACGGTTCCCGGAAATTAATTTTTATTTTCCGAAAATCCCGCTTTCCGGGGAACTGCACGGCTCACTTTTTATTAATTTATTGGTTTGATGGAGATGCAAGATGAAAACAAAATTGACGGAACAAAAAAGACGGATGCAGTCCAGCAAAGGTCAGAGCCTTATCGAGTTTGAATTGGCGCTGATTATCATGATTTTCCTGATGTTAGGTGTCAGCGATTTTGGGTTGGCATTTTTTTCGTGGATCAGTCTGCGTGATGCCGCTCAAGAAGGCGTGACCTACGCCTCGGTCTCCCCGCCTTTCAACAATAACAGCGTCGCGGCCATTCGAACCAGGGTGAAAAGCGCTTCCCTGGCACCTATAAATTTTAACGATATTTCAGATGATGAAATCGAAGTTGAGTTGCTTGGCTCTGTTCCCAAACCTTGCCCGGGCTACAGTGTGCGTGTTAAAGTGACGTATGACTACCATATGATTTCGCCCATGATCAGTGAGTTTGTAGGGTCACCTACCATTCCAGTCTCTGCCAGCGTGACGAATACCATTTTGCAGGGTGCCAATGGCTACGATTGCTCTGGAAGCTAGACAGCATAATCAGTAACATTGTGCGCATCTCGTTGGTGATTGTTTTTCGGTTGTCTCGCCGGCTTGATAATATGCTTATCGTACTTTTTTACTGCTGCCAGCAAAATCTGGTTTGACGAAAAACTTGTGATGTGTGTTGAATTGGTATGGTTCCGGAATGACAGGGCTAAAATGCTGGAGGAGAAATGAGAATTAATTACCGGTCTGAGAAGGGTCAGGCTATTGTTCTAATCGCATTCGCGATTGTTGGGATGTTTGCGCTGGTTGCATTGGCTTTGGATGGCGGACAGGCATTCTCAGACCGGCGTCAGGCTCAAAATGCAGCCGATACTGCCGCCATGGCTGCTGCGCTGACTTACCAGTTAGAAAACGGGAGTACGGCTCACATACGAGCGCGGGTACTTGATTCAACGACGTCGAATGGATATCCTGACAGCCTGCCTCGCAGCAGTGTCGCGATTGATCCAAATGGGACAGCCGTCGTTGGGGAATGTCCTGATATTACCAATGGCAAGGATTTTCGGGTGACAATCCAGTCCAATATTAACACCTGGTTCGCCGGAATACTGGGCATTCGTCAAATGCACAACACCGTCAGCGCTGTGGCGCGCGGTTGTGAATTTCATTGGAAGGGTTTGTTTGAGGGCAATGCAGTTGTATCCTTGGCCCCGGTTGGGACGAGTGGTTTTAATGCCGGGGGTACCGGCACCTGGAATGTGGCCTGTGATGATGGCACTCCCAGTGGCGGGATTTTTGCAAATGGCGATGCTTATGGAGGTGGTACTTCCAATACGACTGCGCCTTCACTGACAGTGGTCGGAACAGGTGGCGATATGTTTGTGGGCCAACCCATCGGTGAAATCCTTAAAGGGACGCCGCTTGCTTTTCCGGGTGACATTATCTCCAAAATGCCACGCATCCCGAAATGCGATGGCACGGCATACCTGGACCCAGGCGACGGTGCTTACCACCCGGAAGCCGGCAAGGATGGCAGCGTCATTCCGGTGGCGCTTAACGGTGGTCAGAATTATGCCGCAGGCTTGTATTGTGTCACAAAGGACAATGCCAACTGGAACAGCGGAACGCTCTACGGGCGAGATGTGACTTTTTATATCGATAATGCAACCTATGACCTGAAATTTGCTGGCAGTGGCACCAACGGTGAAGGCTTCGATATTACTGCGCCAATGGTTTCATCAAATGAATATAGAGGTTATGCCATTATCCTGCCTTTGACCTGCAAGGGCGCCACAGCGCATGCCAAGGATATTGTGTGTGACCTTGAAAAGCTTAAGGCGGGCCTACAAACTATCGCTGTTTGCGATGGTTCATCTGACACGCCGAGAATGGACATGCGTGGCAATGGAGATACTGGGATCTTCGGGACCGTGCTGGCTCCAACTGCCTGCATATCGATGTTGGGGAATTCCCTCACTGAAAACCATGGGCAGATCATCGGGTATACCGTGGATGCCAGCGGTTCTGCCGAAGTGAATGTCTGTTACAAAGCTGACGAACATCCCCAAGAACCAGTTCCGCCTTCCGTTCAACTTTTGAAATAATGGTTTCCAGTGTGCAGATACTTGCAGGGGTTGGGCACTTGAGTAGCTAACCTCTTGATACCAAAAATAAATAAGTGCGATATTTTCGTATTTACTCGCGGGGTGCCAGTTTTAGGCGGATAATCCATCCCCCTTCCCGTTTTCGGGAAGGGGGTGAAAGAGCTTTTTTGTGGAGTATTGCGCCAAAAACAGGCGCAAAAACTCCACTCGCGGGGCAAACCATCGATTTTTAATCGCCCGAGCAGCAGGACCAGGATGGTTCAGTGCTAAAACGAAGAGATTGAGAGTAAATACATATTTTCAATACCTTCGCCAATTAAGTATTTTCTGGAGGTTGTAAAACCGGTTGAGCAGCGCCCATTCGGGCGATTTGCTGAAACATGTTAGCCAATAAAATGGCATCAGGTTTTTATCAAAGCATTTTTATTGTCTCACTGGCAATAACTGCCCCCTTTTTCGGTTTAGCGGGAAAGGCCCAATATGGTAATTCGATGGTTGTCACCCAGCATCCCAAAGATACCCTGGTTCATCCGGTGAAAAGTCGTCGGCTCAAAATGAAGTGCAATATTTTGCAAAAGCGCTAAAATCTCTGTCATGGGCTTTCCGAGTAGGTTGGGTTGTGAGAGACACAACTTTACTCGGAAAGCCCTATTTTATCCAAATGACTAATTTTGGCGAAGGATTTGTAGAATGTTATAATAATGAGATGGGTAAAGAACAATCGGCCTGAACCTTGCCGGGCTGTTTTTATGTTCGTGCCTCTGACCTGCCAGGAGGAAGCGGTATGGAAGAAAAGTCATTAATTCTAGTTGTTGACGATGATGATCTCTTACGAGCGGCTACAGTGCGCGTGTTGGATCAGGCCGGATATCGCACCAGCCAGGCCGCTGACGGTCGCACTGGCCTGCAAATGGCCCGCGAACAACAGCCCGATCTCGCATTGTTGGATATCAATCTGCCCGAGATCAGCGGCTTCGAGGTTTGCCATCTCATTAAAGCTGACCCGGCCCTGGTGGGCTGTTTTGTGATTCTCCTTTCAGACGAACGCATCGATCTTGAGAGCCAGGCGGAAGGACTCGAAGGCGGCGCAGATGGTTATGTCGCGCGTCCTATCAGTAACGTTGAGCTGCTCGCGCGTGTGCAAACGATGCTGCGCATCCGACAAAACAAGGCTGCCCTGCGCGAGAGCGAAAAACGCCTGCGTGAGGTGCTGGAGAACTCGCTGGATGCATCCTACAAGCGCAATCTAAAAACTAACGGCTATGATTACTTAAGCCCCGTTTTCACTCGGCTTTCCGGTTATAGCCCGGATGAAATGAAAACGCTGCCCCTTGAAACAGCCTTGAGCTTGATGCATCCGGACGATAAGCCTGAAGTCGATCGCGTGCTTGCTCTGTCCCTGTCCGGCCCTGCCGGTCTCCCCTACCAGGTCGAATATCGTTTTAAGCACAAAGATGGAAAATACCGCTGGTTTCATGATCAGTACGTTGTTCTGCAAGATGTAAATAACCAACCCCTGGCGTTGATCGGCAGCGTTAGCGACATCACCGAGCGCAAACTGACCCAGGATGCGCTTCAAAAAAGTGAACTTCGTTACCGGGCGCTGTTTAATAATGCAAGTGACGGTATCTTATACCTATCCCCCGACCTGAATATTGTCCAGGTAAATGAGTCGTTTGCCAGGATGCACGGTTACAGTGTCGCTGAAATACAGGAGATGGATCTGCAGGATTTGGAAACTCCCGAAGCTGCCATACTCAGGTCTGCAAGAGTAGCCCAGTTAATTGCGGATGGTGCCCTGAAATTTGAAGTCGAACATGTTCACAAGGATGGTCATATCATTTCGCTGGAAGTATCTGCGAGCCTTGTTACTATCGATGGGAAGCAAATTTTTCAGTCATTTCACCGAGATATCACCGAACGCAGGCAGGCGGAAGATGCCTTGCGTGAAAGCCAGCGCATCTTGAGATATGTACTGGATACATCCCCTCAAACCATGTTCTGGAAAGACAAAAATGGTATTTACCTGGGCTGCAATCAGGTTTATGCCCGGGCGGTGGGCCTCAATTCTCCAGCAGACATTGTTGGCAAAACCGATTTTGACCTGCCTTTCCCCAGGGCAGAAGCCGAAGCCTATCGCGCTGACGATCAGCATGTGATCACAAATAACACTCCCAAGTTGCACATCCTTGAAAAAGTTAATTGGGCTGACGGCAGGCACATTTGGGCCGATACATCCAAATTGCCCTTGGCGAACGAACAAGGGCAGGTCTACGGCGTTTTGGGAGTTCTGGAAGACATCACCGAGCGTAAACTGGCAGAAGAAAAGCTGACCCTAAGCCACGAACTGCTCGAAAACCTTGCCCGTCTGGTACCCGGTGTTATTTACCAGTACCGGTTATATCCCGACGGACGCTCTGCATTTCCTTATTCAAGCCCGGGCATGAATGACATCTATGAGGTTACGCCCGCCGAAGTGCAAGAAGATGCCACACCTGTGTTTGGGCGCTTGCATCCAGAAGATTACGACCGTGTTGCCAGTTCCATTCAGGAATCGGCCCGTACCTTGCAGACTTTTTATTGCGAATTCAGGGTCATTCTGCCTCGCCAAGGATTGCGCTGGCGCTGGTCCCAGGCGCAGCCGGAGCGCTTGGCGGATGGCGGCACCCTCTGGTACGGTATCATCTCGGATATCACCGAACGCAAGCAAGCGGAAGATGCCTTGCGTGAAAGCCAGCGCATGTTGAGATATGTACTGGATACATCCCCTCAAACCATGTTCTGGAAAGACAAAAATGGTGTTTACCTGGGCTGCAATCAGGTTTATGCCCGGGCTGTGGGCCTACATTCCCATGCAGACATCGTTGGTAAAACCGATTTTGACCTGCCTTTCCCCAGGGCAGAAGCCGAAGCCTATCGTGCTGATGATCAGTATGTGATCACAAATAACACCCCCAAGATGCACATCCTTGAGCAAACAGATCTGGCCGATGGCAGGCACATTTGGGCTGATACATCCAAATTACCTTTGGTTAACGAACAAGGGCAGGTCTATGGCGTTTTGGGTGTCTACGAAAACATCACTGAGCGGATATTAGCTGCGCAAGCCTTGAACGAGAGCGAAATTCGTTATCGCCGCCTGGTGGAAAATCTACCGGATATCGTCTACACATTTTCCAGGCAGCACGGGGGTTTCTATTACTCGCCAAGTGTGCAGAAGGTCCTGGGTTATTCAGCCGAATATTTATCTGCCCATCCTATGCTGTGGAATGAATCCATCCACCCCGATGACCGTCCCCGCATCGCCGAAATTATCGGTGAATTTGAAATTGGCAAATCCTTCGATATTGAATATCGTATTCAAGATTCACAAGGAAACTGGCACTGGCTGCGCGACCGTTCCATCAAGCGCGATATCGGCGGTGGTGAAGTTTTGGTCGAGGGTCTGGCATCTGATATCACCGAGCGTAAACTCGCTGGAGACGCCTTGCGGGAAAGCGAAACGCGAATTCAGAAAAAGCTCAAGAACTTGCTTTCCGCCGAGGGCGATATCAGTGAACTGGATCTTGTAGACATCATTGATGTCGATGCCATACAGACCATGATGGATGACTTCTACAAATTCACCCGCGTACCTGTATCAATTATTGATTTGCAGGGCAAGGTGCTGGTTGGAACCGGTTGGCAGGACATCTGCACAAAATTTCATCGTGTGCATCCCGCGACTCTCGAAAACTGCCTGGAATGCGATACTATCCTGACAAAAGGTGTTTCCGAAGGCACATTTAAATCCTATTTATGCAAGAATAACCTGTGGGACAACGTTACCCCGCTGATGATAGGCGGAAGGCATGTCGGGAACATCTTCACGGGCCAGTTTTTCTACGAGGGTGAAAAACCTGACGATGAAGTTTTCCGGTCACAAGCCGCGCGCTATGGCTTTGACGAGCAGAAATACATGGCTGCTGTCAGGCAGGTGCCCACCTGGAATAGAGAAGCTATTCAGACTGCTTTGACCTTTTATACAAAGTTTGCAAATATGCTCTCCACGCTCAGCCACGCCAATATTGGTTTGGCGAAAGCCTTGGAAGAACGTAAGCGCACCGAATCTGAATTGCAGCAGCATCGTGACCACCTCGAAGATCTCGTCCGCGATCGTACCGCCGAACTTGAGCTTGCCAAGGAGCAAGCCGAATCGGCCAACCGCGCCAAGAGCGACTTCATGGCCGTCATGAGTCACGAGATCCGTACCCCCATGAACGGGGTCCTGGGCATGAGCCATCTGCTGCAGCAAACCGTCTTGACGGACAAACAACGCAATTACCTGGCGAAATTGCAGCTCTCTGGCCTGTCCCTGCTGGGGACGATCAATGAAATCCTGGATTTTTCCAAGATCGAGGCTGGCAAGCTCCAGCTCGAAATCACCCCTTTCGAACTGGACGATGTCCTCACTACACTATCAAGCAACGTGGCTCACCGCGCCTGGGAAAAACACCTCGAACTGGTCTTTGATACCGCACCTGAAATCCCGCGCCTGCTCTTGGGCGACCCCTCCAGGCTCGGCCAGGTCCTGCTCAACTTGCTGGGCAACGCCATCAAATTCACAGAGACGGGTGATGTTATCTTGAAAATAGCTATGCCCCAGCAGACCGCTGAACAGGTCACCCTCGAATTCTCCGTTCGCGACACCGGCATCGGCATGACCGTAGAAACCCGGTCGCACTTTACCCAGGCTGATAGCTCCACCAGCCGTAAATATGGCGGCAGCGGCCTGGGTTTGACCATCAGCCAGCGCCTGGTGCAAATGATGAATGGGAAGATCAGCGCTGAAAGCCAGCCCGGGGTGGGAAGTGTCTTTACCTTTTCAGTGGCATTTGGCCGCCAGGCGCCGCAGCAGTCTGAACCGGTGGCTGGCCTCCTGGCGTTGGGTCTGCGAAAGGTATTGGTTGTGGATGACAACCCCGCTGCTTTTAGCGCGCTGCAAAGCGCGCTGGAATTCCATGCCTGTCAGGTGACGGTGGTTAATTCTGCTCGGATTGCCCTGGAAAAGCTGGTAAAACCGCAAACAGCCTACGATCTTATTTTTGTGGACCACAACCCGTCCTACGAATTGGATGGGCTGCAGGTCATCCAGCGCATCAGACAGCTTACCCAACGGGCGCACATTCCAACGGTTCTGACGATCAGCGCCGAAGAATTTGTGCATCTCGAAGAAAATGTGGGGCTGGATGCCTGCTTGATCAAGCCCTTCACACACGCCCAGCTTTTGGACATCCTTCTGCAAGTAATTGGGCGAAAGAACCCGAACCTGCCCTTGCCAGGAACCGGGCCTCTATCCGCTGATAAGCTTAACAACCTGCGCGGCGGGCGCATCCTGTTGGTGGAAGACAATGAGATCAATCAGGCCGTGGCCCTGGATATGCTCCAAAACATGGGCCTTCGGGTTTCGCTGGCGGATAGCGGCGAGAAAGCGCTTGAGATGGTGGCGAGCGAACATTTCGACGCAGTCTTGATGGATATTCAAATGCCCGGTATGGATGGTTACCAGACCACCGCCCAGATCCGTCGAGATCCGCGTTTCAGCGCCGCCCGCCTTCCGATCATTGCCATGACCGCCCACGCCCTGGAGGACGACCGTCGCAAATCGCTGGAAGCTGACCTGAACGATTACGTTTCCAAGCCAGTGGATGTGACATATCTTGCGAATGTCCTGCTGCGCTGGGTGCACCCTCAGCGTGCGCAGGCACAGCCTGCGGCAGTGGCCATCAGCCAGGATTCTGATGATGCAATCCCCGATTTAGTACGGGATGATGCGCATGCTATCGCGGCACCAGAATATCATCCCGAATCATTTCCGAAGAACCCTGTAGTTTCGGGACGAGATGACCTGCCTGCCTCGCTAGAATCAATCGATATGTCTGCCGCCTTGGCCCGCCTGGGGAACGACAAAAAGCTCTACCGGAAATTGCTCTTGATGTTCCATGCCGAGCATTCCCGGGATGTGCATGCTATTCGAGCAGCCTTGCAGGCCGATGACATCGAACTTGCCCAGCGCCTGTCGCATTCGCTCAAAGGACTGGCCGGCACCATCGGCGCCGATGACCTGCGCGCGGCTGCAAAGGATTTGGAAACAGTCATATCGAAAGGCGATGCGCTTTTAGTTGATGAACATCTGGCGCACTTGGAACAGAGACTGGTGCTTGTTATTATTGCCATTGGCAGAATGGTTTAACCTATCGCCTGATAAACAATCGCCAATTTGGTTCCGAACCAGAAGGATGCGCCAATGAAAAAGCACTTCGGCTCACTCAAAACTGGTGCTCTCCTTGGAGTGATTATCGGGATTGTGTTTGTCGTGGCGGCGTCGCTTACCTTTGCTCTTGTTCTTAACAGCATGCACCAGCAGGCATTGGCCGAAGCGAAGTGTAAGTGGGATAGATGCTGGACCACCGGTCCAGGCCGGTGCTGGTCAATCGTTTGGCTGAACTGCATGGGGGCAGTGTCTCGACACCTTCGGCGCAATCAATACCCCCAGTGATGCTGGCCTGACCCAGCCCGGTTTCACCGTCTGGCCTGCCCAATCTCCTGGCGCAGGTTCATTTAATCTTGGCTCAGGTGGCACTGAAACCTTCATCAGCTCGAACGCCGCTGATGAAGCCACGCATCCGGTAGCTGGTTCTGGTGGTAACTATGCCCCGAGTTCTGGTTTCGCGCGGATTGATGCCATCGTTGGTGTTGGTGCTTGGACAGTCGTCCCTGGTGGGGCTGGCGCTGCCCAGGATGATGGTTTTACTAGCTACAAATTGCAGGTTGGCAATCTCTGGGAGTAGTTTTGCTTTTTATTGCAGGTTAGCCATGGATTTTTTAATTGCAGCCCAGCCGATTGTGAAAAATCGACCAAAAGCCCTCTATTCTTGGTATCATTGGGTACCTAAAAATGTTTAAATGACATTGCAATAATCCTGATAGGGTTTTTGCCTGGATCAGGACTACAATCCTTTGAAATGAGAAATGACCTATGAAAATCACATTCCTCGGTACTCATGGACAATTTAATATCGGTGATGAACTCCTTTTGGAGACATTCCTGACCCAGTTGGGCCCGGAGCACCAATATGCGGTCAATTCATATGACCCGGCCTTTACAGCTGCATACCTGCATAACAAATTTGATATAGAATCTTTTCATACTACCGGCGAATTGCCGCGTTTTCTGAAACACCTGCTTACCTCCGATATTTTATTCTTTGGAGGCGGCAGTATTATCAAGGAACTATACGCCAGTGTTGGGCGCAATCGATATTCCACATTGTTGATGATTCTCGCTTCTGTTACTTTTACAAAGCTGGTTGCGCGGAAAAAGGTATTCATGAGTAACATTGGGGTGGGACCGCTGCTCTCCGCAGGTGGGGAGCGGCTGGCGCGCATGATTCTCAATCAGGTTGATCTTCTCTCAGTGCGTGATGATAAATCACTACGAACCTGCCAGAAATTGGGGATAAAACCTGGAAAATTGCGTCGCGTACCAGATGCGGTTTTTGCCAATCCCCCGGCAGTTTTTTTACCCCAGGCGACCCCACCGTTTGCCGCCGGCAGTTTGCATATTGCACTCAATCTAAATTACGATATCGAGAATCGGGCTGCCTGGGATGGTTTTCTTCAAAACCTGGCGGCCTGTCTGACCCAGCTAAATGCCGGCACGGCGCTAACCATCCACGCTCTGCCCATGCAAAGTAAATTCAAGGCGAATGATGATCTGTCCGTGTTGAAAGATTTTTCCCGGCTGATCCCTGAAATTCCATTTATCATTCATGATCCGCAGACAGCCCAGCAAGCGGGAGAAATTATTTCGGGCTGTGACCTGATCCTGGCTGAGCGCTTGCATACCCTGGTGATTTCATCTATTTTAGGAAAACCGTTTTTCGGGCTGGTTTATGATGTCAAGGTCCAGGAATTGGTTGATTACCTCGGTATGTCTGAACATAGTTTGAATATCAACCAGCCATTTTTGGTGGAAACATTGTTTAATGGTATTAAGGGTGTTCTCAGCGAGCGGGAAAAGATCCAACGACATCTCAAAACTCGAAGTGGAGAACTTCGGGGTGAATTGGATGCCTATTTTTCGGAGATCAGAACGAAAATCCAGTAGGACCGACCGGTTGGGTCTGTTTTGCCCAAACTGCGCCGAGGCCCAAAACCATGACTTCCATCCGTAAGATTATCTTGATCGTTGGTATTTGTTATTATACGCTCTCGGCGATAATGTTCCGGGGAGTGATTGCCAGTATTCCTTCCATTTTGCGAGGCGAGGCTGTTATCAATGCCGACGAACTTGTCCCGTTTTTCAATCCTAACAGCCAGTTTATTGATCAAGCTGCGGGGAAATTCAATCAGCTGACTAACGGTTATGAATTCCGGGTGCGTTATTCTTTTCATACCACCTGGATGCGTTATTACAAAGTTCTACCATTTGCCATCCCAATAGTTGTGCCACTGATTGCTTTTTCTGGTTACCTGGGGGTAGCCTGGTTTGTCAGTAAGATCCTGCCGCGATTTAAAGTAGAAACGGTTTACACCATCACTGCTGCGCCGGTGTTGGCGATATTTCTGATTATGGATTATGCCAAGATAACGCACTTTTACACGCTTATCCTGGGTTTCGCAATGTACCTGATCGCGATCGTCTTGATGACTTATGGGCTGATTTTCCCGCAAAAACACCCCTACCGCCCGGTTATCAGCGCCTGTTTAATTACACTCCTCAATCCTGCCGTTCATTACCTGGTTTTATTTGGTTTGTATATGGCCCTGGCGGTTGCCACCCTGGTTGTGTTGGATGCAATCGCAGTCGTCCGTGATGGAAGCTGGCGGCTGATAACCCAACCGAAAAAATGGGGTGCTGGCTGGTTTATTTTACGTACCCAGTGGAAGCGATTATTCCTGGAAGTTCGTTTCTGGCGTTGTATTGGGTCATTTGCCATCTTGATTTTTGTTACTCTGATCCCTTATGCCTTGTTCGTCAAATTTTATGCCCTGGCTGGTGTGGCTAATCTCTCAGAGACTGTTCCGGCTGATTATTATTTTATCGTTGATGCTTCGATCGCACCTGGTCATTTGCTGGCATTTGACATGGCTGGCATCATGGACAAGTTCACCACCGGAGATTATCTCTCCAAGGTTCCGCGTTGGTCGAATGCAATCTATACCGCATTGATGCTGATGCCGCTGTTTTATAAAAAGGCGCGTAAAAGCTTGTTCGATTCGGAACCGATGCGTGGCTTAATGGTGGTTGTTTATATCAGTACCTTTTTCTCAATGTGGGCAACACTTGGATATACGGATCCTGCCTGGCTGCCTACCTTCCACCGCACTATTTCATTGATAAGTAATTATGCCAATGGAACGCGTTCTTTTGCTGGTGACCTGGTGGTGAGCCTGCTTGCAACCGTGGTGCAGGTGCTGCGATTTCCACATCGTTTTGAATTCATCATGTTTGTGATGGGCTGTGTAATGGCACCTGTTTCACTGGTGTGGTTGGAGCAGGAACTCAGGGATTGGGCAGTTACGCCAGCCGGCAACCAAAGTACCAGGTTGGCGAGCCTGATCTTGAATATCAAAAAATTGGTTAGCCGCCTGATGAAAGCCGGATACCTGCCGCTGGTGGTGACACTTTTGGCGCTTGTCCCGATATTTTCCAACACGGCATACACAAGGGTTTTTCTTTCCGGGAATTTTAGTAATTTTCTGGCCCCATATCCAGTTGGCCCGCTCAAGGAAGTAAAAGATGCCTTGCTAAAATTACCGCCTGGCAAGGTGGTGGTATTACCGCCCACGGAAACGGCCAAAGTAGAAGTTGATATTAATGGGGTTGAGCATAAATTTATCGATAAGTTCCATATCTATTACCTCGATCTGCCCAGTTACTATTACGGTTTAACCGGTGATTCTGACAATAAACATGAGTTTTTTCTTCTATTGCGTGCATTATATTATCAGCAAGCCTGGTGGATTAATATTGCCCGTGATTTAAACCTGCGTTATATTGTGGTCAACAAAGAATTAGTCGCCAGTACTGTTGGCGGGCAGGAGTATTTGCGTGATGTAGAGCGCGTTCTGATTCCAGAGTTTATGCAGCGCAGCGCCTATGTAAAAAAGTTGATGGAAAACGAAAGTTATGCGCTCTTCGAATTTACCGATCTGCCAAAGGCAGAGCGGGTACCGCTGTTTATTGATACTGATTGGAATACTTTTATTCAGATACTTTCACGTAATCTGGAATTAACCCGTTATTATGACTTGCGACACTCGAATGTAGTTGGGGACCTGGAAAATTATGACCAGTTGACCTTGGTGACGAGTGATATGCATGTTTCGATCCTGAATCTCTACGAGAAAGCGCACAGAGAAAGTTTTTTTCGCCCCAGCAGCACGATTTTAGCCTTTAATCCTGACCTTATTTCAAGCTCCTATTATCTCTCGCCGATGTTCCGCCTGTTTCAGTTTTTTTCGGATAGCAAATACAATCGCCTGAACATGATTACTCCCGGTCTGTGGGGTACAATAGAAGGTGGTTTTATCGGTGTTCCGAGGGCAACGGCTATTCGCATCGACGTGACTCTGCCCGAAGCGGGCGAATACCATCTGCTCTTACGAGGTGCGGCTTCAAAGACTGAGCTCTTGATGCAATCGAAACTCTATACTGAAAAACAATATTTATTGTTGCAATCTGACCCGGCCAACCTTGGTTTTTATGATAAAAAGCTGGTCTTTTCTTCGGCTCGCAAACCTTTGGATGTTAGCACCTACTCTCCAGCAGAGTTGGGAAAGCTGATCCCGACCGATGTGGTTGTGATTAATGGAAAATATCAGTATTTTGATTTGGGATCGGTAACTGGAGCCAAAGGCAAGTACGCCTTTTATTTTGACAAATTGGACGATGCGCCTCTCTTGGTGGAAGGGTTGCTGCTGATTGGAGAAGAAGAATACCGGTCGCTGGCTCTGCCGCCCAATGTTCAAGCTGTGCAAGAAAAAGATTTATGTTGTGGTCCGGTTATAATTGAAAATCAGCAACCATAATTTTTTGATCTCACCTGGTACTTTCCTTCTCGAAGGCAAATTACGAATAAAGCCAATATGAAAGTTGTTTTTATTAAGAACATCGTTGCCCGCATTGAAGCCTTTCTCAACCGTCTTCGCGCGCGTATTCCCGGTTTGCCGTCCAATCGCGCTGTGTTTGCGGTTGTAGTTTTGGTTTTGGCGGCTTTGATTCTATTTGCAACAGTCCAAGTGCTATTAGCCCCCAAGCAAAAATTTACATCTTTTGTTCTGCCTTATGAACAAAACTTTGACGATGTAAACCTGCGCCGCTGGTTTGTGGGCGATGGGGTCTGGACAATTCGCGATGCAGCCCTGGCCCAGACCGTTGGCGGCGACGCTCCGGCTCAAGCATTCATCCCATTCAAGCTGATCGAAGATTCTTCTTACCATGCGAGCGTTTACATCACTCTTAAAAAAGATTCGCGAGCGGCTGGGATCTCTTTTAACGCCCAATATCCAAACATGTCTGCCAAGCAGCAGCGTGTTTACCTCTCTCGACCTGATAAGAATACGCTTGAGCTGGTTGCTGGTTATATGGATGAGACCGGGAGTTTTGTTACGCAGGTGCAGGTGCCGCTTTCGATTAACACCACAGAATTTCGGGTTGATTTGTATGTATATCAGAACACCTTTATTGTTCAAGTGAATGGACAGCGGCTTATCCAGGATCGACCACTTTTCTACAAAAACGGGCTGATCGGTTTTTACACCCTTGGCCCTGCGATTTTTGATACCTTCAAATTGACGGCTGCGGATAACCCCAATCCTGGTAACCTGGTTTATACCAGCGATTTCGACCAGGAGCCTGGTGGCGCTGGTTGGGTACCTTTTGCCGGAACCTGGAAAATTCTAGACAAACAGATGCAACAAACTGACCCTATTATGATAAATGCTGGCATGGGTTATGAAACCAGTACTTTTCAGAACTTTACCCTGCGGGCAACCTTCAACCATCTGATCGGGCAAGGGGCGGGTTTATTATTTAATATGCCTTCACCTTATCAGGTTAACGGTGCCGAGTTGGTACGGTATTCAGATGAAACGGATTCTCTGATCTGGGGCTATTACGATGCAAAAGGTGGCTTCAATCGCCAGGGATATACCAGTATGCCCCCGGCTGGAACTGGATCGCATACATTGCAAATATTTTCTGGTGAAAATTCATTCGATATATTTATGGATGATCAGCTGCTGATTCGAGATGTGCCTCTTCAGAGCAAGCAGGGCAGTATCGGCTTGATTACTTCGGCCGCTTCTGCGGGTTTTACGCTCGTAGAAGTTTACCCATTATTTGGCGTTACTGGCGCTCCAACCGGTCAACTTAGGCCAGTAACTCTCTCTGGGACGCCTCCTGCGCCACCCAAATCGAGTCCCACCCAGGCAGATCTCACTAAGCCTGTCGGTACGAAATCCGTTACGCCAAAACCTGCTGTCATCAATCCACCTGTTATCAAACCTGTTGGAACCAAATCAGCTGGAACCCAACCAGTTGGGACTGAAATTCCGGTTTTAACAAATTTACCCAATAGCTCGGCGACCACAGCGATTGTTACCGGTGCGGTTGTTGGAGGCCAGGCCCCTTATCATGGGAACTTTACCGGGAAATTGTCAGACCAGAATTGGGTTGCGATCAATGGCGATTGGAGTTTCCAGAACGGAAATTTTGTCCAGACACGGACCGATGGTTTCGATCTGACCGCCATCTATACCAAAACAGCTTTCAAAAACTTCAGCTTCCAGGTTGGCTTGACGCATCAGCAGGGCAGCGGTGCCGGATTGTTGTTCAATTCACCATATAATGATAGGCTTAGCGGCTCGACTATGATACGCTACTCAGATAAGCGCGATAATGCCCTGGTCTGGGGTTACTTTGATGCTAGCGGGGTTTATAAAAACCAAGGGTACGCTGAAGTCAACCATGCCGGAAATGACCGGCATACGTTACGCGTGACAAGCGGCGAAACTTCTTATTCCATTTACCTTGATGATCGGTTGGTTGTCCAAAGCGTTCCTTTTGGATCGAAACAGAACAATGGTTATATTGGTCTGTTGACCTCGGTTGCTAGTGTTACTTATGACGAGGTCACTGTTGATGGAGTTGGTGCGGCTTTCAAAGGAAATTACACTTCATTGGATGGATTTACCGACCAGCGTATCGTCAGTGGTAAATGGACGCTGAGTCCGAACAAAGTTGTCCAATCTGTTCCGGATTTGGCCGATTACGTCTGGAATTCGGGAGTTCAAGCTGCGCAATATACAGTCAGTGCGAAAATCACGCTGCCAAAAAATTCGACCACCGTTGGTGCTGGCTTTGTCTTGCATATGGCGGAGCGCGGCACCAAAAATAAATCGTACATCGTCAGGTTTACTAATGGCGGCCAGGGTATTTGGTGGGGCTCTAACGATGAAAATGGAAAATTTAAAGGTCAGGGTTCTGCTGTTCTGACTGCCAGGTCGACTCCCTTCCTGTTGAAGGTGATCGTTGATGGTGACAAGATGACCATTTTTGTCGACGATAAACAAATTGCCACTAATTTATCCATTGCAGGTGTCGAAGGTTGGATCGGTTTACTTTCATATGGCGGTCCGGTAATATTCGAGGATGTTAAGCTGGAAGTGATCCAGTGAAATCAGCCCGGTGGTTTATCATCCCCTTGTTCGCGTTTCTTATTTCGCGGCTGTTAATTTTTAGCGTGGGGATGATCGGGGACACCATGCTTCCCTCCGATGAGGGCCATTGGATTGCTGCGCCGGACCATCCATTCCTTTCGATGTGGACCAAGTGGGATAGCCAGTATTACGTTGATATTGCAACAAATGGTTATTGGTATCGCCCGGAACAGCAGAGCAATGTCGCTTTTTTTCCAGTTTATCCAGTTTTGATGCGCCTTGCATCCCCGCTTACGGGGGGCAGCGTGATCCTATCTGGTTTCCTGATCAGCAACATTTCTTTTTTGGTTGCGTTGATGTATCTATATCAATTGGCTGAACTCGAATTGGACTCGGAATCTGCCAGGCGGACAGTTTTCTATTTGGCTTTGTTTCCGACCTCCTTTTATTTCAGCTGCGTTTATACTGAAAGCGTTTTTCTGATGCTTTCGCTAGCAACCATGTTTTATGCGCGCAAACATCACTGGTTTCCTGCGGCCCTGCTGGGAATGCTGACCGCCGCTACCCGGAACCTGGGTGTTTTGCTCTGGGCACTGGTTATGTGGGAGTGGCTGCGTGCGCAGGGTTGGTCTATAAAAAACTGCTATAAAAAAGAAAGTTGGGTCAATCTGTGGGATGGTTTTCGGTTGCACTGGTTTGATTTGTTCATTATTGCCATCATCCCACTCGGTTTGTTTGCCTACATGTACTTTTTGCAAAGAAATTTTGAGCGTCCACTTGCCTTCATTGAAACCCAGGCAGCCTGGGGCCGCGATAATATTGGTCCGGTGGCGGTAATTACAAAAAGCGTAAAGATGTTATTGAGCACAGCCTTCAACAAAGGCTGGTTTACCAATTTTTGGAATACGGCTTCTCTTCTTCTTTTCCTGGCGCTGGTCCCATTCATCTGGGTGCGGATTGGTGAAGGTTACGCCATCTATGTTTTGATCATGTTGCTTGTGCCTGCTGCCAGTGCCACCGGGAGCATAATCCGTTATGTGGTCACTTTATTCCCTGCATTTATGCTGCTTGGGTATTGGGGGCGGCGCGATAGTGTCGACCGAATATTGGCGATTGGTTTTGCTGTTCTACTTGGTATGTTTGTGACAATATTTGTGAACTGGGTTTTTGTTGCTTGAATGCCGTTTGATGCATTGAATAACGCATAGTAAGGAGATAGGGATGCCATACGAAAATTATGCTAATTGGAAGATAACACCGCTCACAGGGCTGCCGCATCTTTCCATCGTAATTCCGGCTTACAACGAGCAGGAGCGCATTATCGCTTCCATCGGCGCAATTGCCTCACACGTTTCGGATTTGGGGTTTGCGTGGGAACTGCTCATTGCTGATGACGGTTCCAAAGACCAGACCGCCAGCCTCTGTGAGGAATTGGGGTTGGTAAATTTGATTGTATTGAGGGCGCCTAAAAATGGTGGCAAAGGGAATGCGGTCCAGCGTGGCATGCTGGCAGCACGCGGTAAATATATCCTTTTTGCAGACGCTGATAACTCCACACCGATTGAGGAAGTCTCAAAACTCCTTGTAAAATTAGAGAAAGAGGGTTTCGATGTGGCGGTTGGCTCACGGGCAGCGGATGGCGCTGAAGAAGGCAAGAAATCTCTTCTGCGCAAGATACTGAGTGGTGGATTGCGATTAATTGTGAAGTATGTGATGCACATTGGGGTTAAGGATACCCAGTGTGGTTTTAAGATGTATACTGCAGAGGCTGCGCACAAGTTACATAGTAAGCAAACTATCATGGGGTTTTCATTTGATCTTGAAATCCTATACCTTGCATATAATTTTGGATATAAAATTGCTGAGGTTCCCGTATCCTGGATTGATGCGCCCGGCTCGAAGGTCAATACGCGTAAGGAAGTTCAACGTTTTTTGCGTGATTTGATCAAGATATGGGTGAACGATATCAAAGGTATCTACCGTTAAGGAGCGAAACATGCGCATAGCAATGGTTACCACACACCCCCCATCCAAGGGCTCGTTGAATGAATATGCATATCATTTTGTGCGTTTCTTACGTTTGAAAGTGGAAAGTGTTACAGAGCTTATATTGTTGGTGGACGAACTTCCGGAGGGGCAGGTTTTCATGCTTGCGGATGAAACCGGTTCGATCCCGGTGCGTTTGATACCCTGTTGGAAATTCGGGGCAATCAACAACGCTTTGCGTATCCGTGCTGCTGTCAGACAAGTGAATCCCGATATCGTATTGTTTAATATTCAGTTTGCATCTTTTGCCGATAAAAAAATCCCAGCTACGCTCGGACTGCTGACACCCTGGTTGGTTAAGAAAGCCGGTTACACGGTTGTGGTACTTTTGCACAATATCGTAGAAACAGTTAACCTGAAATCGGCTGGATTTGGCGGGAATCCGGTGATTGAGGCTGCCATCCGTTGGTTTGGAAACATCGTTACGCGTTTCCTGCTTGCATCAGACCTGGTAGCTGTGACCATACCCAAGTACGTTGAAATATTGGAAGGAAAATACGGGGCGAAAAATGTAATCCTTGCCCCGCATGGCTCTTTTGAAGAGCCGACCAATATCCAGCCAAATACCATGCCTGCTGGCCCGCCGAATATTATGACGTTTGGAAAATTTGGCACATACAAAAAAGTGGAAATTTTGGCCCAGGCTTTTGAGATGCTGTTGCCCGCGCACCCCGGTGCCAGGTTGGTGATCGCCGGGACGGATAGCCCTAATGTTAAGGGTTACCTGGATGGTGTCAAGGCTCAGTTTGCCCATGTTCCAGATATTTATTTTAGTGGATATGTTTCTGAGGAAGATGTGCCTCGGATTTTTGGCGATGCGTGGGTGGTTGTATTTCCCTATACAAGCACGACCGGCAGCTCGGGTGTGCTGCACCAGGCAGGTGGTTACGGTAAAGCTGTGGTGCTCCCGAATTTGGGCGACCTGGCAGAGCTGGTGCTCGAGGAAGGTTATGATGGCGAGTTTTTTGAGCCGACAGACGTCAAGAGCCTGGCAGATGCTATTTGTCGAGTAATCGATTACCCTGAGCGCCAATTGGAAATCGGATCTTGTAATTTTCTGGCAGCCAATGGTTTGCCGATCAGTGATGTGGTAGATTGGTACATCATTCACTTCCAACAATTATTAAAACGGAAGTAAAATAGCTTGAATTTTATACGCGACAAGGTTATTGAAAGGGAGCTTCCATGGATATTATTAAATCATCTCGTGGTAACACGCCTATTCTGCAGCTGAAAGGCCGTTTCGACGCTCATGAGGTCGCCCCGGTGCGGGCCTGGTTTAATGAGCAGTTTGAAGCTGGTCGGATGCACCTGGTTGTTAATCTGGGCGAAGTAAATTTTATTGATTCGTCCGCCTTATCAACACTGGTGCAAGGTTTGAAGCACTGCCGGGAAAAAGGTGGTGAGTTGTCGCTGTGTGTGCTTCAGCAGCCAGTTCGTGTAATTTTTGAACTGACAAGACTGGACAAGGCCTTTTCGATTTATGCTGACGAAGAGTCAGCTTGCAATGGTTAATGGCGAACTGGCTAACTAACGAACATGTTTTTTGATACCTTTTCCAATCAGCAGGATAGATTTCATTCGATTGCCTCGGTCTGTATTCGCGCAGGTGCAACCTGTGTGCGCCTGTCTCAAAACGATATCATACTCGACACTTATCCTGCTGATGGAGTGCCCAAAGACCCATCCCTGGTTTCAAGTCTGGAATCGGGGCTTACCATCCAAGTTTATGGTCTGTCCGGCGAATTCTGGCAGGCCATTGCTGAGACGATGCTTGAGTTATTTTCCAGCATCCTGAATAATGAGGCCGAACTTGAAAGCCTGACTGCTGCATTGGTTGAAACTCAGGACCGTTTGGTTGCGCTTTATGATTTGAGTAAGGCCACCCATCAACCCCTGGAGAGCCCGGCCCTTTTTGATTTGCTGGTTAGTGAGTCTTGTCGCCTGCTGGATGTTGAAGGAGCTTTTGCCATTCTGATACAGTCTGGTCAGCCTGTGATCATTCGCCAGGTTGGTCCGGTCCCACTTCCCGAAGAGCAAATTTACGCTGCGGCGGACGTTTACCGCAGCACTCCACGGCAGAATATTATCAAGGATTCAGACCTGCTGCCGGCGAATCTGCGTAACATGCTGATCGTCTCCATCCAGGTACGCGATGATATTTTCGCGGCGATGGGTGTATATAATAAGGCCAGTGATTTTACTTCCCCTGATATAAAACTAGCGAAGGCTCTGGCCGGACAGACCGGGGCAAAGATTGAAAATGCCATGCTTGTGCAGGAAGCCCTGGCCCGCACCCGGTTGGAAACTGAAATGAGACTTGCGAACCAGGTGCAAACGGCGCTTTTGCCGCAAAAATTGCCATCCTTCCCGGGTACTGATCTTTATGCGACATCCAGCCCGGCTCTCGAAGTTGGAGGAGATTTTTTTGACATTGTTTCACTGCCTGGTCAGCCTCTAATTTTTTTGGTGGGAGATGTAACAGGCAAAGGTATGCCGGCGGCTTTGTTAATGAGTATGACTCGTACGGTTGCCCGATCTGCGGCGCGCAATATGCCATTCACGGAACCGCACCAGTTGATGAGAAGATTAAATGCTGATTTGCTGGATGACTTTTCCACGGTTGGGATGTTTACGACTGCATTCATCGGAATATTCGATCGGACTACGCTAGGTTTGTCTTTTTGTAATGCCGGGCAGAGCCCCATTTTATACATCCCGGTAAACGGGTCTCCAGTCATGCTGGAAGCACATGATATTCCGGTGGGAATCTTCGATGGATATGATTATACTTCTCACAGCCTGGCTGTTTCTCCTGGCGATGTATTTGTTGTGGCCACGGATGGATTTCCGGAATCTCGGGATCCAGGTGGCGAAATGTTCGGTTATGAGCGGTTGTTAGATTTTTTTGGTACCGTGCGCCAGAAATCCGCCAGGGAAATGAGTGAAATGCTTTTCGCCACGATCAATTTATTCTCGGGTAACCATCCCCAGGACGATGATCGTACCCTTATCATTCTGAAAATTATCTAACCATGCCCACTCAAAAAATTGTCATCTCATCTTCTTACCAGGACACTCGCATTGCCGATGATGCATTACGTTCAGCGCTTGTTGCAGTGCAGATTCCAGAAGAGATCATAAGCAGCTGTGAATTGGCTCTGCATGAGCTGCTCATTAATCTGGTAGACCATGCATACGGTGGTGATCAAACCCAATCAATCACTGTTTGGCTGGGTATTAAATCTGATACGCTGGAAATACAGACTTTTGATACTGGGAAATCTGCCAATCTTGATTTAGATGCCATTTCCATGCCTGACCCGGATGGCCTGGCAGAAGGTGGTTATGGGATGGCAATTATTCAATCGCTGGTCGATACGTTGGAATATCAAAGAACTGGTGACCAGAATATCTGGACATTGAGAAAAAAAGTTAATTAACTGTACTAACAATACTGCGGTCTCAATCTTAATTATCCGGTTCTTTTTGGTAATGCTGACTTGCTCAAGGAGTATTAATGTCTCTGCAAATTGATCCCATAGAGTACACCATAAAGATAATCTCTATTGCACTTTCTGGCCGGCTGGATGCGTTTGCTTCCCCAGCCTTGAGGAAAGTGTGTGATAAATTTATCGAAGATGGTATTATCCATATCGTTTTTGATTTGGGAAATGTCACGATGATTGACTCCGCTGGGCTGGCTGTTTTGATCAGTGCGCTGAAAAAAACACGTCTGGGCGGTGGCGACGTGCGGATTATTTGGCCGCAGGTGGAGGCCGCCGCTCGTATTCTGAAATTGACCAAGTTTGATCAGGTCTTCACTTCCATCGAAGCGTCTCAGATCATTCCGAAGGGTTTTTAAATTTTTCTAGGGTGTGATCGATAGATATTTTGGGTACCCATGACTACAATTCTAATTATTGACGATGATCCAAACAACCAGCGCATCCTCAGTTACACACTGCGGAAGGCTGGTTTCACCGTTTTGCTGGCATCCAATGGACAAAGTGGGTTGGATATTTTACGCAGCTCCCAAGTTGAGCTTGCGATCTTGGATCTTTCCATGCCAGTGATGGACGGGCTGAGTCTGCTGCGTCTGATCCGTGCGGATCAGAATCTAATCAGCCTGCCTGTCATCATTCTGACAGCGAGTGGGGATGATCAGGAAATTGCCATCGCCGCACAGATTGGTGTCCATGCATTCCTGACCAAGCCATCCAGTTCACGTGTCTTGCTCGACACTGTAGAAGCTGCTTTGACTCGATCATAAATTCCAACGTTTATAAGCCAGGGTGGGTTCCCGTTGGAAGAATTCCTGGAGATAAAAACAGGTCATGAATCGTTCCCTTACTTCTGCCAGCCTTCTGTTGATGGTAAGTATGACTGTGGTCAATGCAGGTAATTATGTATACAACCTGATCCTTGGCCGCTGGCTTGGTCCGGCTCTGTTTGCAGACCTGTCGCTGATCGTTACCCTGTTACTCGTCGTTACTTTTATTACAGTTCCACTCCAAATGACCACTGCCCGTTACACTGCAATTTATACTGCCGACGGTGACTTTGCCGCTCTGGCTGGGGTTCATCTGTGGACCGAACGGGTTGGAATAGGATTTGGGTTACTACTGGTGGTTGTGTTCGCACTGGGTTCACAGTTATGGCAGTCTTTTTTTAATACTGCTTCGGCCATTCCGTTCATTATATTTGGAGTGGCGCTGCCTTTCAGCCTGTTGCAGGGGGTTGAGCGTGGTATTCTTCAAGGCCAAACGCGTTTTGGCATTTTGGCAGTTACCTACCAGGTGGAGATGTGGACACGGTTCTTGATTGGGATCGGATTGGTAATGTTGGGGTTTTCGATCGTGGGGGCAGTGCTGGGCATTAGCCTGTCTTTTGTGGCCACCTGGTTAACTGCAAAATTAGCGGTTAGAGGTCTGCCCATTGCTGTTTTCCCGGATAAGGAAATGCAGGTGACTCTCAGCCTGTTTGCGCTTCCGGTTTTGGTCTCTCAGTTGGGGCAAATTCTGATAAATAATAGTGATGTACTACTTGTGCGGCGCTTTTTTCCGGCCGAACTCGCGGGCCAATACGCCGCACTGGCCTTGATTGGGCGGATTGTTTTTTTTGCGACATGGTCAGTCGTGACTACCATGTTTCCGATCGTGGCACAAAAAAATAAAAAAGGCGAACCGCATGTTTACTTGTTATGGGTTTCCTTGGGGATCGTGGCTGTAATTTCAGCACCGGTTGTATTGGCAACACTGTCATTCCCAGATTGGATTGTCAGTATTTTATTTGGTAAACAATACCTGGGTGTGGCTGGATTGCTCTGGTTGTATGCGTTGGCAACTTCACTCTATGCGCTGGCGAATGTCATTGTTAATTATCGGCTTTCGTTAGGCGCGGGAAAAAGTACCGGATTAGTAATTGCTGCGGGTCTGGCGCAGGTCCTGGGGATTTTGTTATTCCATGGTACGCTGGCTCAGGTGGTTTGGGTCCAGGTAATCGTAATGGCAGTCCTGTTTATTCTCTTGCTCGGTTATTATTTTTTCAACGAATATAAATCCCGGCTTGTGCTCATGCAGGCCGTGTAACGAATAAGGCGAAAATCCAAAAATAATTTTCTAGGAGCTTTTATGGAACATACTTATGCAGTGATCATGGCTGGTGGAGGCGGCACACGTTTATGGCCAGTCTCTCGTAAAAACAAACCCAAGCAGTTGCTCCCATTGTTGGGCGAAGAAACTCTTCTGCAGAGTACTGTTGCGCGCCTTCGCAACCTATTCCCGCCTGAACGGATCCTGATCGTGACGGTTTCGGATCAGATCGCTGAGATTCGCGAGCAAGTGCCATCAATTCCGGTTGAAAACTATCTAATCGAACCCGGGCCACGTGGCACAGCTTCGGTGGTTGGGTTGGCTGCTGCCATTCTGCATCAACGCGATGCGCAGTCTGTCATGGCCATTTTGCCTTCTGATCACCATATTCGCAATATTGATTTATTTGATTACTTAATGCGCACTGCTTTCGATGTGGCTAACCTGGATTATCTTGTCACCTTGGGTATTTCTCCCACGTTTCCATCGACCGCCTATGGATATATCCAACAAGGTTTGCTGATCGATGAAAAATTTAATTACCCGGTATATACAGTTAAACGTTTCACCGAAAAACCTGACGAGAAGGCTGCCCAGCAAATGATCCGTACCGGAGACCATTCCTGGAACAGTGGTATGTTCGTCTGGAAAACAGAGCGGATCCTGGCAGAGTTTGCTCGCCAGATGCCCGATCTCAATGCTGTGTTGACGAATATCGGCGAGGCAGAAGCAGATGCTCGCGAGGCGGTCATCCAGTCGGTTTGGAATGATTTGAAGGTGGAGACGATTGATTACGGCATTATGGAACGAGCTGAACGTGTGGCAGTCTTGCCTGCCAGTGGCCTGGGCTGGAGCGATGTGGGTTCCTGGGATTCTCTTTTTGAAGTGCTTCTGCCGGATATGAATGGGAATATTTCCATCAACGGCCAGCATCTTGCGCTTGAAACTCATAACACCCTGGTTTTTGGAAATGGCAACGAGCGGCTGATCGTCACAATTGGTATTGATGATATGGTGATTGTCGATAAGGGTGACGTGCTTATGATCTGTAAATCTGACCAGTCACAGCAAGTGCGCGCGGTGGTTGCGCACCTAAAGAAACATCATCAAGAACGATATTTGTAAACCAAATGCTTGACCTGTTACTTTCGATCACGGCAGATGCTGTTCTGCTTTTTGATGTAGATGGGCAAATTGTTCGGGCTAATCCGATGGCCGAATCAATCTTTGGCTACCTGCCCGGTGAACTGGTTGGAAAGTCATTGGAAACGCTACTGCCAGACCGATTTCTGGCCAGTCACAAAGATTTATTTGCTTTATTTTTGAACAGTGAAGACCATCAACGTCGCATGGGCGACTTTCGCCAACTGACTGGTAAACGTAAGGATGGGACGGAATTTCCGCTGGAGGCTTCGATTGGCCGGGGCGAAATGGATGGGAAAAAAACAGCGATAATCTCTTTGCGTGATATCTCTGTGAGTGAGGCTGTTCGGGCTGGATCCGAGCTTTCTGCGATGGTCTTACGGACGATTGGCAACCTGGTACTGGTTTCAAACAGCGCCGGGAAAATTGTTTATGTCAGTCCCTCGGTGAAAAGGCTGATTGGGTACGAGCCAGAAGAGCTTTTGGGTGATGGCTGGTGGGAAATGGAGCGCTTGTCTGGTGGTGATATCGAAACCGAGCGTTCGTATGTCATGCGGGCAGCATCCGGGGAAACCTTCGCAGATGGAGAGCCCTACGAGCATCGCTTGCGCCACAAGGATGGTTCCTGGCGTGTTTTTATGTTGGCCGATGCCAAGGGCCCCAAAGATTTGTTGATTGGAATTGGTACGGATATAACTCAACTGAAGCAATCCGAGGAAGCACTCAGAGATAGCGAGGCGCATTATCGCCTGGCGATCAGTGCTGCGGATGCAGTCCCATATATTGTCGATCATGTCCAAAATAAATATTCATTTATCGGGGATGAGATTGAAAGGATCACTGGCTTTAGCCGCGATGAATTGACCCCTGATAAATTCAAAACCATCATCCAGGAATCAATCATGCGTGGAAAATTCGCAGGGATAACAGCCTCCGAAGGAGCCCAGCGGGTGCGTAGGCCAGAAGATGATGGAGTTTGGGGCTGTGATTACCGAATATTGACCAAGGCAGGTGAATCACGCTGGCTTTCGGACACCTCGATGCCTATTAAATCGGCAGATGGGGAATTTCTTGGTTCACGCGGGATATTGCAAGATATTACCGGCCGGAAACTGGTAGAGTCGCAGCTAAAAGATCAACGTGACCTGTCATTTCAGGTGATGAACAATATGGGGCAGGGTCTGACGATTACTGAGGTTGATAGCCGGTTTGTATATGTCAATCCTGCTTATGCTGCCATGCTCGGTTATGAACCGTCTGAATTAATTGGCAAGTCTTCGTTTGATATGATCATTCCCCAAGATCAAAATATTTTTCGAGAAAGTCAGCGGAAACGCCTGAATGGGGAAGTCTCCACATGCGAGGTGCGCCTGCGCCGCAAAGAAGGTGGGGAAGTGTTTGTGCTGATCACGGATGTACAAAGAATCGCCGATAACCGCCAGGATGGTTTCATCACAGTTGTCACGGATCTGGCAGAACGCCGTCAAATGGAAAATTCTTTGCGTGAGAGCGAAGAAGCCATTCGGGCGTTATATGATATTGCTTCCAGACAGGAACCATTCGAGAATAAATTGCGGGCGTTTTTAAAAATGGGTTCGAAGCGTTTTGGTTTACCGATGGGGATGCTTGCTTCGATTGAAGATGAAAAATGCCAGGTTGTTGCTGTCGAAACACCAGATAACTCTATTCAACCTGGAGACAGCTTGGAAATGGAGAAAACTTTCTGTCTTGAGACCTTTCGTTCTGAGACCCCATTCGGTTTTGAACATGCTGCGGTTAGCGAGTGGGCGCAACATCCGTGTTACCGGGCTTTCAAACTGGAGGCTTACCTGGGGATCGTTGTGCGTGTAGCTGGGAAAAATTATGGGACTCTTTCTTTCTCCAGTCACCAGATGCGCAAACGTCCATTTAACGATAGTGATAAAAACTTTATCAGTCTGATGGCAGAATGGGTTGGGAGGGAAATTGATCGTCTGAATGCGGCCAGTCGTTTGCAAGCCTATGCCGCTGAAATTGAGAAGAAAAACAAAGATCTTGCGGTTGCCCGCGATCGCGCCTTGGAAGCATCATATCTAAAAAGCGTTTTTTTGGCCACAATGAGTCATGAAATTCGCACTCCCATGAATGCTATTCTGGGGATGAATGAATTGCTATTGGATACTGATCTTGATTCTGACCAGCGCGAATTTGCCAGCGTTGTCGGCGATTCAGCCCAGGCACTGCTCACTATTTTGAACGACATCCTCGACTTTTCCAAGATCGAGGCGGGAAAACTGATTATTAAACTGGAACCATTTTCTCCTGAAAAATTGGTTCGTGAAGCTGTCGACTTATTTCAAACCAAAGCTGAACAAAAAGGGATAGCAATTAACCTGGCAATTGCCCCCGTCATTCCTGCAATATTGATGGGAGATAGCGGGCGTCTTCGCCAGGTGTTAATAAATTTATTGAGTAATGCTGTTAAATTTACCGAAGAAGGCCGGGTTTCAGTCGATCTAAACGGCACCATCATTCCGAACGGATTTATTTTGGTGACTTTCACTGTCCGTGATACTGGCATCGGAATTGCTGAAGCGACCCGTGAGCGCCTGTTTGAGCCGTTTACCCAGGCAGATGACAGTGTTACTCGTAAGTATGGTGGTACAGGCCTGGGTCTGGCAATTTCACGACGCCTGGTTGATTTAATGTATGGCGATGTTGGTGTGTTGTCTGCCGAAGGCGAAGGCTCCACCTTCTGGTTCTCAGTTCCACTGGGGCTGATTCCAACGTTGGATCCAGCAGATTCCAGCCCGAAATCTGAAAATGGTTTTAATGTGCCACCGATTAAGTATTTTTTGAGATTTCAGGACCAAAAGCCTGCCCTGGTTGTCGACGATGATGATGGCAGCCGCAACTTAATGGTTCAACAGTTACGCACTTTTGGGCTAAGCGGTCTTCCAGTTGTTTCAGGTGTTGATGTAATTGATTTAATCCGAGACAACCCGGATGATTTCTCGATCATTTTGATGGATGTAAATATGCCCGATCTTGACGGTCTGACTGCCACGCGACAGATTCGTCAGCAAGAGGCTAAGGCAGGTCAACACATTCCGATCATTGCTATAACTGCCAATGCCATGGTCGGTGATCGCGACATTTGTCTTGCCGCCGGGATGGATGAATACCTCAGCAAACCAATCCGCCTGGATGAGCTCGGCCAGGTGCTTCGAAAATTATTAAAGAAGAGTTCTGAATACTAGTCCGAGGCTGGGTCAGGAACGGGATTTCTTAATTTTCATGTAAATTGTATCTTCCAGCCACCAGGTCAGAAGTCCGGCAAACAATCCACCCAGCAAGCAAACACCCCCGACAAAGACTAACTGAAAAAGTAGATTTGCAATGCTAGCCTGCGCCAGGATGTTTGCAATGATGGTTATCCCACCGGTCAGAACAAATAAGATCATTCCGAAAAAGATCAGTCCAGAGCGCAAGACAAAATGCCAAAAACCTTGCTGACGGATCTTCTCCCAGGCCAAGATATCATCAGGTGTCCAGATAAATAGTTTTTTCACTGCTTTTTTCATTATGGTAACCGCTTCATTTTAGAACCGAATGTGGTTTTGACGATTAAGAGCAGATTGGGTTTTCCATTGCTCATGTTGCCTGGCAGATGTTCGCCCTGCCGGGTGCTTAGCATTGTTTTGCTTAAATACAACTGCGTAAAATCTCTTTTTATTTTTTATTAAAGAAACAGCCGTAGATGGTTTTGATTAAAATTAATCGCACCATAATTATATGCCTTTACCCGGGTTGGCTGTCGGGAATAACTACTTGGCTCATCCGGGGGAAGAATATAAATTCCTTTCGGGAGTTTGATGTTGATCCTATCCGACTGCAATCTGTTTTTGGTCTATTCTTCATCCTTGACAAATAGGCTGTGCACGCCTAGAATAGGTTTTATCAAATGATATATGGTTTTATTAGATGAAACTTGATGATCCTGCCCAAAAATCTCGTTATAACATAGAAGCCCTGGCGCGAGGGCTTGAAATATTGTCGTTGTTTTCTGCCAACTGTCCAGCTCTGTCCCTGACCCAGATTGTTGAAACTCTTCAGATAAATAAAAGTACGGCTTATCGGGTGCTTTCGACTCTGGATGCGATGCAGTACTTGCAACAGGACCCATCCACGCGCTTGTATCGACCCGGGTTGAAAGTATTGCAATTGGGTTTTACGGCCATAAATAGCATAGAAATTCGACAGATTGTTCACCCCTACCTTGAACGGCTATCGCAAGAAATCGGAGAAACGGTCAGTCTGGCAGTATTGAATGGATTCCAAACCATTTACATCGACCGAATTCGAAACCAAATGATTGTAGGTGTAATATTGGGGATTGGGTCGAGTTTGCCAGCGCATTGTACCTCGCTTGGTAAGGTCTTATTGGCAGATCTTCCGACAGTTGCATTAAATAAATTACTTGAATCAAATGAGTTGATCAGATTTACACCCAGGACAGTTTCCACGCCAGACGCGTTGCGCGGCGAATTAGACTTTGCCCGTCAGAATGGGTACGCATTGGATGACGAGGAGTTGGCTTCAGGCCTACGCGCGGCTTCGGCACCCATTCGGGATATTTCCAGAAGTGTAATTGCGGCTGTCAACGTGACTGGTACAGTAGAGCGGATCAGTTTAGAGCGGCTCAAAGCCGAGATCGTTCCGGCTCTGCTCGATGTAACGCATCAAATTTCCACTGCCCTGGGCTATTTTCCGGAGCAGCTGCCCGCGCCCTGACCACTTTTACGCAGGTATCTTTTTCTGCCCTACCTTCATTAAGGAGAACCCAATGGATTTCACATTAAGCGAAGAACATCTGCAAGTTGTTAAGGTTGTACGTGATTTCTGCCGCAAGGAAGTTGCACCAGTGATCAAAGAGGCAGACCGTTCTCAATCAATGCCGCCGAGTTTTCTGCCTCGCATGGGTGAACTGGGTATTCTGGGGATTTGCATACCGGAGAAATATGGCGGACAGGGTTTTGATTACATCACGCTTGGCCTGGTTTGTGAGGAACTTGAAGCCATGGATACCAGTGTTCGCGTCGTAATGTCTGTTCACACTGGTTTGAATAGCATGGCCATTTTGCAATGGGGAACTGAAGAGCAAAAACAAAAATATCTAGTGCCGCAGGCCAAGGGCGAAAAATATGCGATGTTTGGCCTGACAGAACCCGGCGTTGGTAGTGATGTAGCCAATATGGCATCCAGTGCCCGCCGGGATGGGAGTGATTACATTCTGAACGGTGAAAAGATGTGGATTTCGCTGGCCTCAAAGGCGCACCACATTTTATGGGTGGCGCGTACCAACCCGGAGCGTCCCGATCCGCATGATCAGCTATCAGCTTTTATCGTGGATACCAGCTGGGCAGGTGTTTCGCGTGGTGATCTGCACGGAAAACTGGGCGTGCGGGCTGGATCGACTGGCTGGGTAAGTTGTCAGGACGTGCGCGTTCCGGCTGAAAATCGCCTGGGTGAGGAAGGCGAGGGTTTTAAAATTGCCATGTCGTGCCTGGATAACGGACGTTATACTGTTGGTTCGGGGGCAGTTGGGTTAATTCGCGCCAGCCTTGAAGCCAGCGTAAGTTATGCCAATACGCGCAAGGCTTTCGGAAAAGAAATTGGCAAACATCAATTGGTTCAACAAAAACTTGCGCGTATGTCGCGTGACTATGAGCTGGGTCGGATGCAATATCTAAAAGTTGGCTGGATGAAAAACCAGGGCTTGCGCAATACCAGGGAAACTTCCATGCTCAAGTGGTTTGCCACGGATGCGTCCTTTGAAGCCGCCAATGAAGCAATCCAAATTCATGGTGCTTATGGGTATAGCGATGAATATGACGTGGAGCGTTATTTGCGAAATTCGCGCGGTGCCATTATTTATGAAGGGACCAGCGAAATTCACCAATTGATGCAGGCGGGGTATCTGTTGGGTTATCGACAGGATGGGCCGCTGCGCTGTGAGCTGCCTGCTTATGATGAAAATACCTGGCACTCGTAACACCTCAACTTTTGGCTTTGTTTTCCATTAAGAAAAGAGGCTCCTTGTCCAATTCCGCCCTGGCAGATATACGTGTCCTTGATTTTTCCAGAGTGCTAGCCGGCCCATATTGTTCCATGCTTTTGGCTGATTTCGGTGCGCAAGTCATTAAAGTCGAAAGCCTGGAAGGTGATGATACGCGCAAGTGGGGACCGCCCTGGTTGGAGGGCGAGAGTGCTTATTATTTGAGCACAAACCGCAATAAACGTAGTCTGACGCTGGACTTGAAGCAACCCGCAGGGCAGGCCCTGGCCCGTAAGTTGGCGGACAAAGCTGATATTGTTATCGAAAACTTCAAGGTCGGTGCCATGGCCAGGTTTGGCCTGGATTATGAAACGCTTTCTTTATCTAATCCTGGGCTTATTTATTGCAGTATCACCGGCTATGGGCAGACTGGACCGAAGCGCCTTCAGACCGGTTATGATTTTATAATCCAGGCCGAGGGTGGCATCATGTCTGTCAGCGGGCCGGTGGATGGCTCGCCTTCCAAAGTTGGTGTTGCGATTGTAGATGTGACCGCTGGTTTATTTGCCAGCCATGCCATTCTGGCTGCTTTGCATCACCACCAGGTAACCGGAGAAGGCCAGTATATTGATGTAGCTCTGCTTGACTCCCAGCTTGGCTGGCTGGTTAATGTGGCCCAAAATTATCTGGTGTCTGGCGAAGCACCCAGCCGGTATGGGAATGCTCACCCGAACATTGTTCCTTACGAAGTGTTCCAAACGTCAGATGGGTATTTAGCGCTTGGTGTGGGCAATGACAAGCAGTTCCAAGCTTTGTGTGCAGCTGCCCAACGCCAGGAATTATCAGCTGATGTGCGTTTCCAAACTAACCCAGCCCGGGTTGCCAATCGCAAGGCACTGATCCCAATTCTGCAGGCAGTTTTTGTTGGGCGGAGAACGTCTGAATGGCTGGCTCTTTGCAATGAATTGGGCATCCCGGCCGGACCGATCCAAGACGTTCCATCAGCGTTGAATGATCCACAGGCGAGTGCCCGCCAGATGGTACAGGAAGTCCGGCGTGCAGATGGTCAAAGCGTCAGACTGGTTGGGCCAGTTGCCAAGTTATCCAAAACACCAGCGCAGATCTTTTGTGCTCCTCCCCGGTTGGGTGAGCACAGCCGGGAAATATTGGAACAAGAACTACAGCTTTCAGCGGCTGAAATTGATAAACTAATCGCTGAAAAGGTAATTATCCCATGATTTTTCAGCCGGATGCCAACGGCAGAGACCTGAACGAATAATTGTTAGCGGAGTGCCAGGCTTACCCCGGCACTCCGCTAAATGTATTAATTGGGGATGGTTCAATGAGTTGTGAACTGAGAAGAGATATTTGAAAAAAAGGCCAAGCTGCGATAGGATAAAGTTTGCAAACCAATCCAAAGTAGCGAGGCCTAATGAATAGAGTACTTCCTCTCGAAACGAAAGTCAATAT
>JAPLGT010000006.1:0-56347 GCA_026390035.1 Chloroflexota bacterium | reverse complement strand
TGGTATATGACCGGAGAATGGACCCATCGTTCCATCGCCATACAATTGAACCAGATGACTGTTCCGCTGGCCGATGGCACCCAGCTTCCTGTGCGCCAAAAAGGACTGGTAGGCAAATCCGAACCAGGACCATTTACACGCGATGTGATCCGCGACATGCTCAATCGTCTTGCCTATACCGGAAAAGTTCCTTACTACGGCACCACCGAAAATGGAAGCTATCGGCACCGAAAGCAACCCCTGGAAATTTGCGAAGGACTGCATCAGCCGATCATCTTGCCGGAAACTTATTATCGCGCGCGCGAAATCTGCCTATTGAAAACGAATATTCCCTATGACAGCCAAAACCCTATTCAGATCTTTCCCCTTACTGGCATTTTATACTGCGCCCAGTGTGGCGGTCACATGCGCGGGGCTTCCAAAGAACATGGAAAAATGCGTTACTATCTGGATGCCAACCAGGTAGACTGCATCTGCGAATGTCCACAAAAACTAGTTCGCGCTGATCTTATTGAAGAACAGATCCTGACGTGGATCAAACAGGTTTTGGCGGCTGCGGAAAATTCTGAATTGTCCAAAATCCACGCCAATCAGGCAGTCTACGAAAATCGCTTTAAACGCGCCCAGGAACTCTATTTGGCAGGTGAAATCTCCCGAGAGATTTATGATCAAGAAAAACGGCGCTGGGCAGATATTTCTGAACTCTTGCAAAATCAGAATATTGATACTAAAATAGAATTCGTAAATAGGGTTGCCCCACTTTTCGCTATGTGGGATAATCTATCACAACTTAAACGGAAAGAGCTGCTTCGACTCGTGATCGAAACAGCTCTCATCCACGGAAACGCATTCGTTATAGCACAACCGACTAGCGCGTTTTTGCCAATGATAAACACTTGGCCGTGTCACTGCGGGGAGGGCGGGAGCCCGTTCTCGACCTACGCGCCAGCACTCATCATCCTGCCTACAGGAACAACCGTAAAAGAGGCTCTACTAATTATTGACTTCCGGCTGAAACATCCGGATGAGTTCTAAACTCATCCACCTGCTGCTACCTACCTTCTGTTGTTACGAATGCGCCATCTGTCTGAAAAGACAGATGGCGCATTTTGTTTACCCACATTTTTTGAAGGAGGCAACAATGTCCAAGAAGAAACAAATCATCACCACTCCTCTCACCGCCTGGCTGTTTGAGTATATGGATGAGCATGACCTGACGCCGACTGGCCTATCGTTACAGGCCGGTCTTTCCGCAGGATCCATCCGCAGTCTGATCAAGTTTCCGGAACGAAAGCCAAAGGTGGAAACCTGCTTGCGCCTTTCGGACATCACCGGGAAACCGGCAGAAGAAATCCTGCAAATGGCTGGGCTGCATGGAATTCCAGAAGTCGCCATGATGTCGCCCGAACGGATTGAGATTTTGCAGCGCTTTCAGCGTTTGCCGGGTCGTCTCAAACTTCTGCTGCTCAAGGTGGCCAAGGACCTGGATGAGTTTGCCCAGGAGGGAGGCGCTGCACAGGGATAACACCGCTAAATAGAAACGAGCGCCCACACAGCCTGGACAGCCGGACGCTCGTCACCAACGAAACACGCAAGTGTCTCGCATTTGCCTATTGTACCAAACCTGAAATCAGGAACCTATGCTCAACATAATCGCAAATCTGCTCATCGCCATCGGAAAGGCCGCCGTGCTTCTCGGACAGTTTCTCACCATTCTGTTCCTGGGGTTGTTGACTGCATTTCTGTATGCTTTGCCCTGGCTGCTGCGGATGGCGTGTGTGTTGATCTGGTTGATGGGTGCGTACATGGCAATGCAGTCAATTCAGGTGTTGTACGCGCCACACTCCCCCATCGGAGCAGTGCTGGCCCTGCAGTTCGCGGTCATTTTCCTGATGGTCGCCTGGGTTGGCGCAGTACTGCTTGCCAACTTTCAGTACATCTGGGGTGGTCTGGGTCTCAGTGGTTTGCTTTCCGCCTCGATTGTTTGGGGATGCATTCCCTGGCTTCAGGCTTACTGGCAGTACGCTGACCTGTTCTTTCGAGTCCTGCCCCCGGCTCTGTTTTCGCTGGCGCTGATTTACATCACCATCCGCATGCGCATTTTGCGCAAGAACCAATCCCTTCACCTGGCACAGCCTGCTTTTACCTGGCTGCCAGAAACCCTGTCAAAAATACGAGGACACCATGAGTGAAACCACGCAAACCAATAACATGATCGACTCCCTGCTGGGTCGTGACATCAACACCGACCACGGTGGCATGACCTTCGGCGACGTGATCGTCCTGATCCTGGATGCAGTCTTGCTGATCTACACTGGCTGGCGCTCCTACGACTTTCTGACCACATCTGTTCCGGTGGGCTATGAACTGCTCGCTCTGGTCGGTCTGTGGGGCCTGGATATCGGTGCTGTCGCCTGGTCGCTGGTCTGGATTTTCGGCTCGTCGACCAAATATCAGGATTGGACGTCGATGTTCTTTTTCGTGTTTGACCTGATCGGCGTCGTTCTGACTTCCCTGACCGACAGCCTGATGTATGGCCAGGCAGACGGCGTACTATCCAAGATGTTGGGCGGCATTGCAGTTGTGGTTGTGCCGCTGATCGTGGTGGCTAATGCCGTGGCCGGGTTCATTTATCACATGACCAGCCCCCAAACCAAGGAACGCCGCTCTCTGCGCCGCGCCGGGAATGAACATCGCGAAAAGATGCAGGAAGTCGCCAAGCTGGAGCGTGACCTGCAATATGCCGAGTCCTTCATCCTGGCACGTCAGGAAGTGCTGGATAAAAGTGTGGCGCTGGCCCAGATCAAGATGATGCAAGACCAGACTGAACGCGAAATGCGCCTGGCCTTGCGCGACCAGACTGGCATCCACGGTTTGACAACGGCCGTCAGTGGAGCAGATAGCAAGGATCGCATGCTCTCCCTGCGCAACCACATCGAGGCCATGCGCAACCAGACCAAAGTCACTGAAACAGAAAAGCAGGAAACCGAGCCGGTTGGCATCAACCCGAAAGATGCGAACAACGGACATCACCCACAAAACCCTACTTAGGCCAGCCCGTCCGCAGCCCAGGCTGCGTGCACCTGAACAGTGCCCGACCTATCGTGGCCGAGACCTTCCAGGTGCAGATTCCCGCTCGACAAGGCGGAAAGCGGAGATTGCCCGGTGCACGTGAAACCCTGGCCTTCCTGCTTTCTGCCTTGGGCACGGCGGCTGGCGTCAAATGGACCAACGCTCGCTCGGATGACGGTGAACACCTGGCGGTAGTAATCATTCCGAAAGCACAGTTTTCCGAAAAGGACGGTAAGACTTTTTTGGAAAGTCTGGAACGATGAAACGTTTTTACCCCTTTCATCCTGACTTTGTTCAGCCCGGCCTGCTTCACCGAGCAGGTTGGCTCACTCTCAATTCTCTCTATGAACCATAAAGGAACCCTCGCATGAAAATCATCACCATTGCCAATCAAAAAGGCGGCACCGGTAAGACCACCACCGCCATCAATCTGGCCGCGGCGCTTGCCCTGGCCGAGAAAAATGTTCTGCTCGTGGATTTCGATGCCCAGGGCAACCTGGCCACTTTCCTGGGTTTTACCCCCACACCCGGCGCATACAACCTGCTGGCTGCCTACATCACCAGTCTGGCCAGCCTGATGCGCGGCGACAAAGGGGAACAAATCCATGCCTTCATCCGCAAGTCTGGCCGTGACTATCTCTCACTATTGCCCGGTAACGCAGAAACTGCAACGGCGCAGGCCTTTATGCTCTCCGGAGAGCGTGACTTGAACCTGATCCGCCGGGCGGTCAGCGAGCAGTTCAGCAACTACGACCTGGTCATACTCGATACGGCCCCATCCCTGGGCGGTATCCTGGAAATGGCGCTGTGGGCCGCGGATGATGTGCTTGTTCCAGTTGCCAGTGAAACAGCCGGGATCGAGGGTGCGCGCCAGACTGTGGCCACGCTCAAGGCGCTCACTGCCCACGGCTGGAAGGGACGACTGGCCGGTGTTCTGCCTACCTTCTTTGATGAACGCACTGTGGAACGGCGTGAGAGCCTGCATCAACTTCAAGAGATGTTCGGGAAATTAGCACTCACCCCCATTCACGAGGCCACCGCCGTCCGCGAACTGCCATCCAACCAGATGACTGTTTTTGAAAAGGCCGAAGCTGAAAAGAATAATCCCTACGCTCGCCGCGCAGCCCAAGAATTCTCTGAACTGGGCAAAGCCATGTTGAGGAAGTAAGCCATGTCAAAAGCTGAACGTAAAGGTTCCCCCACCGAAACCATCCAGGTCGCTGCGACGACACTGCTGGATGGTTTGAATGTGAAGTCGTCTGTTCCAAACCAGTCGCGCAAAACCAAAAAGGATGGATCCCCCACCTGGGATCAGATCCATGCACCCTTCCGTTATGACCTGACCGACCCGGATGTCTACTACGCCATCTCAGGTATCGCCACCAGTCTGGGAATTAATAACATTTCCACTGTCGCCACGCAGATGATGGAATTTTCCCTTACGATGCATGACAAGGGAAAGATCTGGATGCAGTCGCGTCCCAACCCGGACGTGCACAGCACACGCATGCTGCTGACCTGGGAAGAAACCAGCGCCTGGCCACAAGAGGTCAAACCAGACAAGGAGCGCAAAAAGCGTCAGCGTAAACTGATCGCCCCGGCTCGCAAGCGCGCCCCTTTTGGTTTTCGTTGGGGACGCGAAATACACGCCAGGCTCAAGGCACTGGCTGAACAATATGACTGCGCCCTGGGCGCAATGGTGACGCGTCTACTGGCTTATGCGGTGAATGAATATCGCTGCGGACGTCTGAAACTTGACCTTCAACACGTGGCTCTGCACGATGTTTCTGGCTGGAGTGTGGTATGAGTTTTTGCGGGTTCCGCCAATTCCGCACCAATTTTTTGGCGGGAATTTCGCTGGTACACGGTACGTTTACATGCTCCGTGTACGTCCGTGTACAGCCGTGTACCAGCTCAGTGTACCAGTCCGTGCATAAGTTACCCGCTAAAACGCCTTGCAAGGGGCCTGATTTTTCGCATTTGACCTGCGATATGGCTCCAAAAAATCGCTCGCCACAGGCCTTCCTGGTGGCTTGTGGCAATTTCAAGAAAAGGTAGATCCAATGGAAAATACAGCCACAATTTATGACTTGTTAGATCGTCCGATTGCCTTTCAACGCGTTTTTGTGACGTTGGCTGGATCGGTAACTGCTGCGTTGATGCTATCCCAGGCTGTGTACTGGCAGAAGCGCACCAAGTCTGAAGATGGCTGGTTCTACAAGACGATCGATGAATGGCAGGAAGAAACCGGTCTGACTCGTTACGAACAGGATGCGGCGCGCAAGAAACTCAAGAAATACCTCCAAAGTAATCTGCGTGGAGTGCCCGCCCGGCTGTATTTTAAAGTGGATGAAACAGCACTTCTTGCAGACTTGTTTGTGGAAAAACCACAAACTGGATTGGGGAAAAACCCCAAACTTGTTAGTGGTTTTTCCCCAAACATTAATAGGAACTCAGAGACTACTACAGAGACTACTACACAAGCAAGCGCGGATGAATTTGCAAGTTCAGAAAACCCAGATCTGCCACCAGGTCAAATCGCCAACTTTCCCGCCGAGCTGCGCATGCCACTCACCTGGTTCTGGGAATTGTTTCGTGTGCCGGTTCCGAAGGGACGTAAAGGCCGCGAGTATGACCGCTGGAAAGAGGGGATTATTGCCCTGACTGAAATTGCGGACCGGCATGGTCGCCTGGCTTTTGAAAGGGCGCACAGCGAGTGGAAGCGCTTGGGCTTTCAGGTTGGAAATCCCGGCGCACTCGAAAATACCATGCGCGCAGTGGTCGGTGATTTGGAACGTCAGGAAATGGTGCGCTTGCCCAACATGCCGGTTGAAACACCGGTAGAGCGAACGCCCGAAGAACGAGCCGACTTGCAGCGCCAGGCTGAATCAGCCCGCCAACGGCTCGAAGAGCGCTGGAAGAAAAACACCAAAACCACCCAAATAAAAAAGGACAAACCATGACTGAGAGCCTGACCATTCCGCATAGCCGCGAAGCCGAGGAAGCCGTACTTGGCTCGGTGTTCATCAACCCAGATATTTATCACGAACTGGCCGGGCAACTCGCTGCGAATGATTTTTACATTCATCGCCTGCGTTTTGTCTGGCAGGCATTTGAACGCCTGGTCGGACAAGGCATCGCCATTGATAGCTTGACCGTTACTGAGTCCCTGGAACAGACCGGACAGTTGGATGAAATTGGCGGGCCAGCGTTTCTTACCAGCCTGCTCAATGCTGTGCCCACCAGCCTGAATGCTGACTCTTATGCGCAAATCGTGGCGGCGACTTCGATACGCCGCAAGATGCTTAAAGCCGCCAATCGTATTGCGGAACTGAGCTACGACGAAAAGCAATCTGTGGACAACGCGTATGCCGAATCGCTTAAAGCGCTGGGCGAGGCTGGGCGCAGCCTTGGCAGCGATGACAGCGCTGCCTCAATTTCGGATGCCATCCGCGAGCATTTTAACCAGATCGAGCAACCTGTACAGAGCGTCATGCCCACACTTTGGACACGCCTGGATGAATTGTTGGATGGCGGCCTGACACCCGGGTTGTACATCCCGGCGGGTCGTCCTGGAACGGGTAAGTCGGTCTTCATGCTCAATTTGTCATCGCAATTGTGTCAGTCGGGCAAGCGCGGGGCAATCTTTTCGTTGGAGATGTCGAACCGCCAAAACCTGGATCGTATCCTGGCCAGCCAGGCAAAAATCCCCCTATCACGCATCAAGAAACACAAGCTGCTGGATGATGACTGGCCTGCCTATGTAAAAACCATCGAAGCGTTGGAACAATGGGATTTGATTTTGCACTACGTCCCCGGCCTGACCCCAGAAAAATTACGTTCCACGTGTCTGCGGCTGGCTGCCGAACGACCTCTCGATTTTGTGGTTGTGGACTACTTGCAGTTGATGCACGCGGACGGTTTCAAGAGCCACGACAATCGCGTCCAGGAACTTTCGTACATCAGCCGCCAATTGAAGATGATTTCCGGTGAATTGGACTGTCCGGTAATTGCCGCTTCACAGTTATCCCGGGCAGTGGAGCAGCGCCGTGAGCGCCGTCCGATCCTTTCTGATTTACGCGACAGCGGCAGTATCGAGCAAGATTCAGACGTGGTCATCTTCTTGTGGACAGAACACGACTTTGAAGGCGAAGAACGCCCGGAACAACAAGCAGTGCATGTCACAGTCTCCAAGAACCGTGATGGGCAGGTTGGTGAGACGCGCCTGAACTTCCACGGCAAAATCGCGCGGATGGAAAATTTCCAACCAACAGAAACAGCGCCAAGCCCGGCGGCGCGCGCAGTTCGGGCATTTTAAAAACGGTGCGCAAGAGCCGCATCAAAACAGACTAATATTTTTACGGAGAAGCAATGAACCCTTTGAACGCTTTTGAACCATCTTCTCGTGGTGTGCTGGCTGATATGTACGGCCCGCCAAAACCCGCCTTTTACGAAACTTTGCTGCCGCTTGTTGAGCGTCTATTGTCCCCGCACGAATTGGAACTCAACCAGGGCTGGATGAAAATGGAAGGCGGGAAATCTGCGCTCGTCAGTGATCTTCTTCGCCGGGTGAATGACTTGTTTGCCGAAATTGAAGACCAAAAGCAAGCCGCCGGGGAACTCGATCAGACCGTCACAATGTTGGAACAGGAGATCCAAACCCGGAAGACTCTTGCCTGGGAGGCGCAGACAGAATATGGCGCTGCCCTTGACGAAGCCAGCGCATTGGAAGAACGCGTTGAACAGCTTGAATCGGAGGTAAAAATGTGCCGCAGGCACCCCCTGCTCGTGGAGAAAAACCTGCCTATCGGCAATATCCAGTTGTCTCAGACCCACTGGATGATGGAGTGGCGCGCTCAGGCTGGGTTTAACACCCAATCTGCCCTGCTCCAGATTATCGGCGATACCGGCCTGGGACGGGTGCCGGTGATCCGGGAGCGGGCGGCGGCCAGCTTTGGCTACAGCAAGCCCAGCGCGGGCGGCATCTCAAAAGCCATTGAAGCCCTGGAGAAGCACGGTTTGCTTGCCATGCGTCAGGCATCCGCCGGAATGCAGGGGCGTCCGCCCAACCTGGCCTGGTTGACCGAACTGGGCCAGGCGGCCTACGTCATGCTGACCAATCAGCCGCCTTTGCGCAGTGAACTGGCAACCCAGTCCAGTCACGTCTCGGATGCGCACATGCTGCTCAACCTGGAAGCTGCGGATTTACTCCAGGATGCCGGATACGAAATCCTGGCTCACGGCCATCGTCACTATCTGGATGGGGTGCGTCAAGCGGTGCCGGATCTGACCGTTTGTATGGACGGTGAAATCAACTACATCGAAGTCGAGCGTTCCGGCAAGAAATCCAGTCGCCCGGAGAAATGGGCCAATCTCTGCGAGTTGACTGATGGGCAGATCTATATTTTCTGTCAGTATCCCCGCTCGCAGAAGCAAATTGCTGCAGAAGTCCAGAAGGCACTGCTTGAACGCAACCTGGCCTGCCGCCTGACCCTGACCAATCTGGCCGACCTGCGCAAAGGCTATCGCGGCCCGGACGGGAGCTTCTGGTTGGAGCAAATTGACATTTCGCCAGGCCAAAAAGTTTAATCAAACGGGGCACAAACCCGGTACTTTTCTCCCGCAGATACAGGGAGAGAGCACTAAGCCAATTAAAACCATCCAGACATTGAAGAAACCACTGATCGGAGAACCCATGCACTCGTTAACTGCTTTCGAAGCCCACCTGCAATCCCTTGACCGTTCGCCCGCCACTGTGCGCGGCTATCTGACTGATTTAATAGTTTTCTTCCGCTGGCTGGATATCGATGACCCCAACCGGCTGACCGCATCCGACATCCGCACCTACCGCCAGCATCTGATCGAGCAAGCAGCTGCCCCGCAAACCGTGAACCGCAAACTGGCTGCCATTGCCGCCTTTGGCAACTGGGCAGCGCAAAGCGGTATTCTGCCTGTGAACCCGGCGCTCAATATCAAGAGCGTGGGTACGGTGCCCCTGGCCCCCAAATGGCTGGACAAGAAGCAGCGCAACGCCCTTGTGCAGACTATGAAGGATGATCTGCAGAAATCCAGGATGCATTACCCGCGTTTGTGGCTGCTGCGTTTACGGGATGCAGTGACCGTGGTTTTGATGCTGAATACCGGATTACGGGTTTCAGAGCTGTGTGCCTTGCGGCTGAATGACCTGCTGATTACTGAACGCAAGGCGACCTTGACGGTTCGAGCAGGGAAGGGCACCAAGCAGAGGACCCTGCCGCTTAACAAAGAAGCCCGCCAGATGCTGGAAGAGTGGCTGGAAGTACGCCCGCAGGTGAACGGGGATGCGGTTTTTATTAGTCAGCGCGGCGAAAAGTTACAGGTGCGTTCCGTTCAGAATGCTGTCTCCAGATTGGCCGAACTGGTCGGGTTGAAGGATGTGACCCCGCATACTTGTCGCCATACCTTCGCCAAGTCGCTGCTGGATAGCGGCGTGAGCCTAGAGAAGGTGGCCACCCTGCTTGGCCACGAGAGTCTGGATACCACGAGGTTGTATGTGACGCCGGGCGAGCGGGATCTGGAGTTAGCGGTGGGAGTACTCGATTAAAATGGTGGGAAGGATAAAAAGCTGACCTGATGCCAATGATATGAACTGGATGCGCAATACAGCCAGACCCCTGGAACACCCTGAAGAAGGTGTTCCAGGGGAGCACTGGAGGCTGATTGCTTTGCTCAATCGCTTTGGTTTCCACCTGATGTCGAAACAGGAAGCGATGAAAACGTCTGGGAATCTACTGGAGGCGAGGTAGGAGTAGGCTTCACTCGCGGACAAAACAGCCTGATCCGCATGATTTCGTTATTTTTATACATGAGACAGTTGTCATGTATAAAAATAACGATTTTCTATACATGATGGATTTCGTCAGTGATAATTGGCGGTGCGACCTCACCTGGCTGCCTTTGACCCCCAGAACGAACCCGTCACACTACAAACTTTGTGGCGTGATGCCAGGGCTCTGGGGAAGTGCTCTTGGCAATTAATCCAAAAGCTGTTCGCGAGTTAATGTTAAAAATCAGGCCCAAATCAACTTTCGCTTCAACTTATTTAAGTGAGTAATGGGCAATTTCTTTTCATGCTGCAGACGGCCGACGATGATGCCTGGAGCAATTCCTACTTCGCTTGCAAACGATAACACTTCGGCCTCGCTAAATCCGCCGTAGTGTGGCGTGAAATGCTGGTATTTTTCTTCTGGGATCAATATACTGGCAGAAAAATTGTTTGCTTCTGCTTCCTTGTCATCAGCCCCGGTTCCCTCTTCCAAGAAAACATCCCTTTTGCCATGCAAAAGGATGTGGCCAGCTTCATGAAAGAAGGTAAACCAAAGATGGTCATCCGTCTTGTACAACAGACTGAGTTGGATTAAAGCTTTATTTGGATTTAGCCAACGGGTTGCACCACTGGTACGCAAATGGGGTAGCTCGTGAACGAAAACAACAGCAACGCCGGCTTGAGCACATAATGATTGCATGGCCGGCACAAACTCTTGAGGATCACGGGTGGTTAATAAACGAATTTCACTTAATGCTGCACGAAAACGAGCTGCATCGTAATGCGCACATTCTATTTTTTGTGCATCCAGTTCACCTTTGCGAAGCCAAACAGAAACAACCCCAGGTTGTGCCGTAAATGCAGGTGAGCGCCGATATGCTACGTTTGCTCCTGCCCAAACTGGTTCCCAGTGTTCAGGGGTTGCAACCCCAAAAAACTGGAGGAGTTGAATTAATTGACTGATGGGATCATTGGAATGTTCGATCCAGCCCAGCTTGATCATTTCCTTTACAGGAAAATCATCCATCCAGGATAGAAAAGGTTCCAATACTACCCGTTCAGCTTCACGCGCTTTCCATTCCTGATAATTGCGTTCAAGGTTGGTCCAAAAACGAGCCGGAACACCCAATACCTTCTCGAATTGCAATGCGGTTTCGGTTGTGATGGCCGTTTTGGCGTTTATGATTTCACTAATTGTTTTTGTCGGGCGTCCGGTACGTTCTGCAAGCTCTGCTTGTGTCATGCCAATCGCTTCGATGGTTTCCAACAAGGTTTCCCCAGGAGGAGTAACAGAATCAGGGAAGTATTGATTACGGGATGGGCTATTCATGGGTGTCCTCCACGCCGTGTATAAGAACAGCGGTTACTTTTGATAAATCTATCCCACCCGCCTCTTTTTGCGGAATGGGATCGTTGGCAACAGTGAAAATGAGGCGATAAGGGTGATCGAGGTCTACTGAAAATTGTCCTGCTCGAGAGCCCACCAGTTGGTGCATACGGGGCGGGGGCAAGTGGCTGATGTCAGCCAACGCGTCAGCGGCGCGCAATTCATCCAGTCGTTGGCGCAGTCTTTTAGCGCGCTTTTCACCGTGGACTTTCTGCAACAGTCGGAATTCATTACATATTTTCTCTAGCTTTTTATCGATGAATAAGATATCCAAGCCTGGCTCCCGTGAAAACTGTTAACGGCAAGGGTTAACGAAATTATAGCACAAAGGATCAGCCCTATGATATACAATTTTGACGATTGAGCAGAAGTTCCGTACATATTTTTCCGTCAAATAGATTGTAGATGGCCCGCCTAGGTATAAATTTGATCATAATCTGTTTACCGAAAAATGCATCAAGAAAATCTCCTATTGAACTGATCGACAACATCTCGCAACTCTGCTGGGATTCGTTTCAAAATTTCCGATGCGATATCTTCCGGTACGCCATCGTAGAAGGCTTCTGCAATGGAGCCTGAGATCGCCGCCATTGTATCGGCATCGCCACCCAGTGAAATCGCATTACGAATGGCGCTTTCAAAATCATTCGACTCTAAAAAGGCAAGGATCGATTCGGGAACCGATCCTTGGCAGGTGACATCCCATACATAGACCTGGCGGATATCATCCAACCTGCGGGACAGGTCGTATCCGAAACGGGTCTCGATCTCCTCTTTGATGGCATCTTTGGCAGCCCCGGTTCGGGCCCGGTAAATGGCGAGCGCCACGGCCTGGGCACCCTTGATGCCTTCTGGATGATTGTGTGTTACGGCTGCGGAGCGTTCTGCCTCTCGCAAAACATCTTCCACTGTGTTAAATGCCCAGGCCACCGGGCTGACACGCATGGCCGACCCGTTGCCAAAGCTGTTATAGGGTTGTGGATCATCATTCACCAGCCACTGGCGGAATGAGCCGCCATAGCCGGCATTCGGGTAACGCCGTCCATAGGCAAGGATACTTTTGACATAATCAGCCCCATTCAAGATGGCATCGGCGACCGCGATGGTCAACACACTGTCGTCAGTCAGCCGGCTGCGCTGGGAGAAAAGCGGAAAATCGATGCTTTTCTGGGAGTGGTGTTCGTAGACAGAGCCAATCACATCGCCTGCAATCGCGCCCAACAGGCAGGGCGTCCTGTCATCCGGCTGGGAAGAAGGCGAATCATTTTGTGCAGGTTTCATCGAACTACCCCATCCCTTTCAATTTTCTCCAGGCCGCAACTTTTTTCTCAAAAGCCATTGCCGCGGCCGGGCTGGTGGAAGGCAAAACCAGTTTCTGGAAGTGAGATGAGTCTACCAGTGCCCAACGCTCAAACCACTCACTTGCCTTCTTGCCATTAAATGCGATGACCTGCAACTCCGGCAGACTGGCAAACAAGCCTGCGAAGTCATTCGGGATGGCATTCTTGATGGCACTATCAAGGCTGCCAACGCGGTCGCAAGAATGCAGTACATCCCAAAGCGCGATATTGTTATGCTGCAACCCGGCAATCCGTTCGGCGTAAGTGCCATCAGCCGGAACATCAAACACGGCCTGCATGATATGCCAGAACTTATTCAGCGGGTTGCCATAATATTCCTGTCGTTTGAGCGAAAGTTCACTGGGCATCGTGCCAAGGATCAGGATGCTGGCGTTTGGAGAAATGACTGGTGGGAAGGCTTCTTTCATGGCAGGACTCCTTTTTCTAAGACCCAGCCCGAGAACAAGCTGATTTTCCCGCTCACAGGCAGTTCCACCAATTCCCCCACATCCGACGATTTGCCAAACAACTCCAGGAAGGCCTGGTAATCAACAAATCCGGTTTTATCCGGGCTGAAAGAATGTACAATCATCATCGCGTAAGGAGTGTTGAAACGTTTGGCTTCGATCAGGGCGGAGACTGTCCGGTGAAACAGTTGGTACCGGTTGTTATCAAGAACCTTATCCATCAGGCTTAGACTTTCACGCAGGAATTTGAGTCGAGCCAGTTTGCCAGGGGTTGGTTCTTCGAGCCAGGCCTTTACTGTTGGGCCAAAGGATTCATTCACTTTGCCTTCAATCGTGATGCTGACCAGGGTGTCATCCGTGGCTTTGGCCAGGACAAATAGATCATTCTGGGATGCGTGCCCTCCACCCGGCATGCCTACCCGATATTCGGGAATGGCAAGCAGCAGTTCCAATTTACGCAAAGCCGGGTTCTCAGAACTGGCAAACATTGTTTGCAAGGATGCCGGGAAACCTTTGGCGTCTTCCCAGCAGTGAGCAAGTTCCCAGGCAGAATAGCCAGGTTTGCAGTGTTTTTCCGGCCTGGCCAGGAGTTTGCACCAGTCTTCGGGGGATGTGGTTGGGATGTAGATGCGTTTCAATCGACCCTATCCTTTGATAATGGAAACAACTTCGTCCAGCTTGCCGTTCATGGATTGGGCGGTAAAGTGGTCGGTCAGAACTACGGTTAGCCCGGCAGCTTGCCCAACCGAAAACTGGTCGCGCGGCGCAAATTTGAGATCCTCAAAGAGCGCTCGGTACTCTGGCCAGTAGCTTTTTCCATAGCCAACCACGATCTGGGGGCGGTTCTCACCGATCAGTCCCCGTAGATAAGTCAGCCGGCGCGGCTTGACCTTCCGGTAGTAGTCCTCGCGTGAGGCATATTGCGGGATAAGTTCTTCATAACCCCAGGTGCCGATGCTGGACTTGGGGATTGGCATCAGTTCGACCAGCAAGGTTTGGCCGCCAAAGCGTCCCAGCGCTTCGGCCTGATAATTGCGGATGCTTTCTGCATCCGTGGCTTTGTTATTCAGCTTCAGCATGATATAGCACATGCCGCGCCAGGTGCGTTGGATGACGCGCCGGCCCCAGTGATGTTTAGTGATTCCCAGGATGCGGTGCGCCTCAGCACAGTCTTCCACCGCGCTGAATTTCAGGCGCGCGCGCAGGTTGTCTTCCCCGCCGCCGGCTTCTTCCATGCCCAAGAACCAGACCGGGGCATCCAGTCTGCCGTAGCCAACAAAGTTCAGCAGTTGTTCCAGTTCGTTGTTGAGCAGTGCCAGTTGGATCACCCTTCGAGCGCCTTCGCCACCGCCCGCTCGACATCGCCATAAAACACTAGGTCAATCTTTTCCACCACTTCTTCGGGCAGGGAGGTAAATTGGGATTTGTTGGAGACTGGGATCAAGGCACGCAGCGCGCCGTTTTCCATTGCCATCGTCAGGGGTTCGGTGAGCGAGAGCAGGCCCTTGATGTTACCCTGGATGGTCAGGTCACCCAGGATAAGAGTGCCAGCCTGAACACGCCGGTTTTGCAGGGCAGAGACTATGGCTGTGTAAAAGGCTACACTACAGGAACATTCGACGTGACCGCCGCTCAGGTCAACGGCTTCAGCATAGATATCTTTCTTGGCCAGGATCTGGTCAATGCCAATGCGCTGTTTGACGTTTTGCAAATAGGCCACAGCTCGGTTGAGCGAATCCTTCAGGGATGAATCCAAGCCGCTGGGGATGTGCAGCTTTCCACTGCCATCGACCAGGCTGATTTCAAGACGGAAAATGCCGACGCGACCTTCGGTATCGGTAGAAGCGGTGTAAACAATGCCTGGTGGCTGCGGATCGGAGGGGATGGCGCCACCGCCACCCTGTTCGGGGACACCTACGGTGCGTTCAACTCCATCTTCCAGGTCGATATAAGAAAAGCTGGTTTTGTAGAATTCAAACGAACCGCGTTTCTTGAGTTGTTCCTTGACCCGGCGGCGGCCTTCCATTGCCAGCTCCAGATACTCTTGCAGTTCGGCTTTGGTATATTCGCCGTGCGGATGCAGCAGCTTGAGCAGTCCGGCAACGGTGCGTTTGATGGCGATGGCATCGCGCCCTTCAATGTGCGAGCCAAAGCGGAACTGTTTTTCAACAGCGTCAAACAAGTTTTGCTTGCGCAAGACACGGAAGGCCTCGGCGGTGTAGTCGGTAACAAAGCCGTAACGCGTGGTCAGAATGTCCTTGGATGTTTTGGGAACTTCCCATCCAGGCATATAGAAGTGCAATCGATCCATCAAGGCCAGGTCAAAGGCTGCCGGTAACGGTTGGAACAGGTCAGTGGCGCTGCTTTGCACCAGCGTCTCGACGGATTGGTTGAGGTTGCCGACAAAGGAGAAGGACGCATCCGCCATGACCTGGGTCACGCCGCGGCTGAAACGGCCATTGGCCATGTAGTCTTTCATGATCTGGAAGGTATCCTGGTCGTTGACCTTCATGCCGCCAACTTCATCAAAGGCGATCACATCCCAGTACCCCACCAGGCCGACCTGGTGACGGGCATTGTTGTAGAACAGGTTGGCCGAGCTGGCTTTGCCGCCGGAAATGAGAATACCGTAAGGGGACATTTCGCTGTAGGCGTAGGATTTGCCCGTGCCACGCGGACCGAGCTCGATGAAGTTGTAATTCTTCTCCACAAACGGGATCAGGCGCGTGGTCAGGAGCAGCTTCAGGCGTGTGTCCATGCCTGCAGGCTCCAGGCCAACCGTTCGCAGGAGGGCGTCCAGCCATTCGTCACGGGTGAATTCTTTGCGCCCGGTGACGTATTCATCCAGGTTAAAACGCGCCAGTTGGATTGGACGCAGTTCGGCAACATGGAAAGGGCTGTCGCGCTTGGTATTCTCGGGGGTGTGGAATTCAATATCGATAATGGCCCAGATCCCACCTTCAAGCAGTCGTTCGTAGCGCCGATAGTATTCTTCGGGGATATGGATGAATGAGTAACCAAAATTATCCATCGAAGCCCAGTGCTTGGTTTCGCTGGGCACATAGCGTACTTCGATGCGGTCAATAAAGCGGTGACGGCCATCCTGTTCAACCAGCGATTGGGCCTTGTTGGCCTCGTCATGCCGAAAGTAGTTGGTACGAAGGGTCTCTTTGACGGCCTGTATCCCGAGGGCGATCTCATCGGGGTCATCCGTGGCGCAATATTTACCCAGCAGGTATTCCAGCACATAGGAAGGGACGTTTTCGCCGCCCTTGATCTGGTGCAGCAAGTCCTTGCGAACAACTTTGCCGGGGAAGACATGCGTCAGTTTTTGATCCAGGCTGTCAGGTTGCATAAGACCTCATTAATCCATGATACCGTTTTTAAGTGTCAGGCGAGCCCAGACAACAGGCGCATCCGGGTTGGTGACGCGGATTTCAACGGATGGTCCGTGGAAGTCAGCATCCAACAGCAGCGGAACCGGCGTATCCTGCCCTGCCGTTAGCGTGACCAGATGAGAGATTTCATCGCGGGCATCGCACTCGGCCACCCCGCCAACTTTGTTGGCGCGCGCGCCAGGGCCATCAAAGGCTTCGATCTTAACGCTCAGACCGGGCGACAGCATGGAGTTATACCAAATTTTGAGACCCAGCACCGGGCTGGTATAGGTGTTACTGCGATACTTGATCTGAATGTCCTGCGCGCCGCCCGCCGGGTCGGCAGTTTTCTGGGCGGCAGTGACAACGATGACCGGGATCAAGGCTTCCTGTAGGCTCAGCCCACCGTGAAAGTAGCCGGATCCATCGGAATACAGCCCGAAACCTTCCGGCACCACCAGGTCGGGCAGATCGCCCAGAATGCCGAGATGGGCGGCGTTGAAAATGCGGTCGCCGCGTTTTTCATGCACCAGGTGCCCGAGGCGGAAACGGCGTTTGTTCCAGCCCCACTCACCGGCCGGGGCCTGGGTGGATACATCTCCGGGACGGACTTCGGGCAGCAGCATGTGACCGTGGTCAGAAACCACCACCAGCCGACTGTAACCCAGGCGCGCCAGATTGCCGCAGGCTATTTTCAGGTCTCCGAGCATCTCGGTCATGAAACGCCGGGCATCCTTGAGCGAAAGCTTTTCACCCAATTTGTCGATATCCGGCGCGCGCAGGATCACCAGGTCGGCGTTCTTGAGCGCGGCGGATTGTTTTTGAGTGGATGGGAGCGAAAGGAACTCGCTGACCTGCATTTCGACCATTCGGTCGCCCAGTTTTTCACGCAAAAAGGCCAGTCGAGCTGGCAGGTCTTTGAGCAGTTTGCTGCCAATGCAGGGGATTACTTCCTCATCAACGAGCTTGAAGGTCAGCGCGCCATCTGCGCCAGGCAGTAGGGCAGCCATACCGACTTCGGTGATGGTGGGCAAGGCCGATGATGCAGCTTTTAGCTCAACCTGCCCAAACTCAGCCAGCAACTGGGCCAGGTCGCGTCCCATTTCAAAGCGCAGCGAATCGGCCAGGATGTAGGCGGTTTTCTCGCGGGCAGCCAGCGCTGGAACGATGAAACGGTCATAGATCTGGGTCTGGCGTAAAAGGTCCTCGGGCGGCCAGCCTTCAGCTTCGATGCGCTCCAGGAAACGCTGTTGAACGGCACCAGCCAGCGTTCGATAGCCAGAGCGAGCCTGTTCAATCAGGATTTCCAACTCTTCTTTTAGCGGACATTCGGCGATGCTTTGTTCCATCAGGCGCTGAGCGCGGTCGAGATCGCTCCAACCGTTTTCGAGCGAGTAGGCCTGGACCATGCTTTTGACGGAAACAGCGTCTTTTTTCCATTCCGGTTCGAGGCGTGCCGTGGTTTCGAGCACGGTCAGGCAACGCTCGGCGACGGCCCAGAGTGGGCTACGTTCGGTTTGGTGACGCCAGACGGAATTGCGCCGCTCGTTGATAATTTTACGCGCAATCTGTAGGGGCATATCATCCCGAATCATTTGTGGGACAGCGTTGCTGTGTCCTGTCGCTGCCACATTATGTTCTCCTGCAATGCGGGCCATGTTGCGCAGGTGAATGCCTTCCTCAAAAGCAAATGTGTCACGTTTGCCGGGGTCGGCCAAACCTTCAAAATGGCGCGGCAGATCCAGGTCACGTTCAACCTGGATGGCCAGTTCTAGATAGGCATCGCGCCATTGGGACGAATCCCGCAAGCGTCCGGCGATATTCAATATTCGTTCGCGATATTCCACGGCGGCACGCGACATGTTGGCAAGCGCCGTGGGCATGCTCAATCCTCCCAGTTCCATTATGGAACTGGTATCTTCAAGGTCAAAAATGAATTCACTGAACAGGATGTAACGCGCCAGCAACGTGCGCAACGATTCCCAGTTGGCAGCTCCGGCGGGCGGGTCAAAGCCCAGCTCGTCCTTGAGCATGCGCAGGGTTTCATTGGAACAACCGGAAAGACCAGTGACTTTGCTTAGATTTTCCTTGTCGCCAAGAATCAATGCGGCCACTTCGACCGAGGCGCGCGTGCCCAGCGCCTGGTTGACCAATGGGTAGGCCGGCGATTTGGACAGGCTGTCGAGCAGCGCCAGGGTGGGCTGACCTTCGCGGAACATGCGCTCGATCTGGTCACCGAATTCGGGCAGGGCACGCAAGGCCATCGATTTGAGCTGCTCGCCCTCGGTTTCGCCAAAGGCGGCCCCCGCAGCGGCAAAACCTTCGAACGGATCCAGGGTGCGGGCTTCGTCATCCGGCGCACGGCGATAAGGCACATAAATCAGCAGGTGAGCATTTTTATCACTGAGCGGGGCGGAGGGGTTGTCGATCAGCCGGAAAAGCGTATCGGCCTTGCGCCGGGCTGCCAGGACTGATGGGTGCGCGGAGACGATATTGACATTGGGCAGATCGAGCTTCGAAACATAATCACCAAAGCCGCGCTCGCCATCATACCAGACCAGGATGCGGTGGGCAGAAAGTTTATCCAGTAAATGTTTACGAAGATGCTCGGATACTTTCATACGTTTTCCGGTTTTGGCAAGCACCATTCTTCGATCAGTTCATCGAACTCTGGATGAATCCGGCGCAGGCTTTCCAGTAAGGGTATCAATCCTGGCGGGGTATCCAACAAAAATTGGCGAATGATGGCCAGGTAAGAATTTGCAGGCGACAGATGGCTGCACAAGTGTTCCCAGGCTTCCTGTGACCTTGGCAAATCTGCATCGTGGAAATCGACCACCATTTTTATATAGTGAAAAACATCCAGATATTTTATAAGTCGGGCGCCGTTCATGTTAAACTTTTCGCCGCGCTCATCCAGCTTGAGGCGTTGGATGGTTAATTGCCCGCGCCCAGACTCTGGCCCGGTTGGGGCAATCGCCCCGGTTTTCAGGTCAATGTACAGATAGAGCATTGGATCGTCTGACCTGGGGTTGACCATCCACATATCGTCGTCATTTTTGGGGAGCTGCGTCAGTTTCGCCGATTGGCAGCCCGTGCAAGACAAGACAAAATTGGCATAATCCCAACAAACATTGGAGTTATTGGGTGGTTTCGGAACTGATTTTGGCCAAAAATGATCGACAGTTGCTCCCTGGTTATCTTCGCAATACGCACATTTGTTGTGAAAAGCATCTTCAAGCTTTTGCTTGATTTGTCGTCCACTTTTGTCACGCAGACTGTTCCAATTCTTGTTTATTTCCCGTTTTTTCTCAAGAAATGTGGCTAATTTCCGGTCAGTTCGGTCTTCACTGTTAAGCACGGGGACGATAACCTTAAGCATGGCGCTTGCCCGCCATCGGCGTCGGGGATAATAGCTCATCCAATTCTTTTTGGATTTGCTGGTATTTTCGAATTTCATCCGGTGTATCGCCAGGAGGTGAGAGATATTGCTTGATCCACTCATCGGATTCCTGGTAAAGTTTCTCGTCATCATCAGACAAACTTTTTGATTTTCGCTTTGCAGCCAACTCGGCGTGACGTCGGATCATCTTTTCAGCTTCGAGGGAGCGGGTGCCAGATAGGTCAAACAAAACAGCTAAAATCTGTTCAGCGCGCCAGCCCCGAACAGAGTCCTCATCTTGCCATACTTGCGTGGATTTTGTCCCATTCGGCAAATCTTTTTGACGAAGCACAAAGATACCGTGTGCGTCTGCCGCCTGAGCGATAAATGGGCTATGCGTGGCAACAATAAATTGCAAATTGGGGAATTTTTCTTGCAACCAGAATCCAATTTCTCGCTGCCAGATTGGGTGAAGATGCGCATCCAATTCATCGATCAGGACAACCCCTGCCGCAGTGATGGTCCCATCGGCATCAATCCACTCATCCAAGCTCTCGAAAGAATCATCCATTCGGTGCAGCAGATCGCCTGCCAGGGCCAGCATGCTGCGATAGCCATCGCTCAGCTCATTCATCGGCAGGTTTTTACCATAAGGTGTGTTGAAAAAGACGCCGGAAGGGCTGACTTGTGCCAGACTGACCCCTTCAGGCAGGAGGTGGTTGACAATATTGGTGACCATTTCCAGGAGGCGACGCGCGCGTGCCCCGGACCTGTCATCTGATTTGCTTCTGTGATCCTTTTCTTTTAACCAATCCTGTATATCCTCCAGAGCGGCGTCTTCACGAAATAAGGTGATAAACCGGGCATCTTTTTTTGCATAAGTAATGAATTTGAACGCATCTTGCGAACCACCGCTGAGCCTTCTAAACGGGCCATAGCCTGCCGCAAGCCATCCCATGCCAGGTTTTTGATTCCACGGACCAAGTTTAAGCGTATTAAGCTTCTTCTTGTCGCCATCAAATACAATTTTGGGCGCGTTTTCCACCACTCCATTGACTTCTACTTCCTGCTCACCTGTGATCGCCAGTTTTGTTTCATAAGGAGTTTTCGATGGCGTGCCTTCACCAGTATACTTGTCGCTTTTTCCAGCCAATATTTGCGCGGATATTTGTCCCCGGGGTGCGCCCAAGCGTACCCAGCCCTGAGGTCCGCGCAAACGATTGGCAACATCATCACCCATCAGGGCAATCGCAATTGCCTGGAGCAGGGTACTTTTACCTGTTCCGTTTTCACCGACAATGACATTCCAGCGGCGGATTACTTTTTTGCCATCAATTTTGTCTTCAAAATTGATGGTTAGTGGCTCGCCAAATGACTTAACATTTTCAATAGTAAAGGTTTTCAGGTACATGTTTCACCTCCAACAGGGTGACATAAGTTTACTCGATTTCCAAATCAAGTTCATCAAGGCTGGTTTTTGACTTGCGCCCCTTGCCCTTCTTCCCCGCTACATCCACATACAACCCCTCCAGCCCATGCGCAATCGCGATGGACTTGTCGGTCTTGCAGGCCTCGCGCACGCGATCGGGCCACAGAACATACGCAATGTGGCTCCAATCATACTCCCCGGCCGCCAGCTTCTTCCAGGCGGCCTCGGTGTCTTTGCTCCACTTGCTAAGGCGGAACAGGCGGTGGAAGGGCGCGGCGTTGAGAATGACACCGTCATTCAAGTCGGGTTGGTAGGGCAGGGCGGAGATGCGCAGCAGTTCGGCACGGAAATCGCGCAATTCGGCCAGCAGGGCCTTCTGGCGGTCAAGCTCGTCGCGCAGATCGGTATTAGCTCGCCCACTGATCTGGTTCAGGCGGGCTTCAAGCGCAGCGCAATAATCGCTGATGGCATCGATCTTGGGGGCGACGAAACGGTTGATGGCGGTTGGCAGGGTTTCGGCGCTCAAACGCGGGTAATACAGCCAGAGTGTGTACGCGCCCGATGCAATCGAGAGCGGCCAGTAGATGGGCGCCTGCCGCCGGGATTTCGAGTAGCGTTTGAGATGGTCAGCAAAGAAGCCGCCCGGTTTGCGAAAGTAGTCGCGCAGCTCGCGCACGCCCAGGATCTCGCAGGCTTCGGCTTCGATACCGGTGTGGTTCTCGGGCCAGAGCAGGCGCAGCACCAGCTGTACACGCTCAACGATGTCTTCCGGGTGCGGGGATTTGCCACCGTCTAGGAGGCCAGGGTCATCCACCAGGATGCCATCCCAGGGAATGGGCAACAGGTATTCGCTGTCTGGAATGGTGGCGGGGTATTCCCTGCCATCCTGGCCAATCACCATCCCCGCGCGCATTTCAGGCAGAGTGATGGCATCCGGACGCGCTTTCAGCCAGGCTTCGCTGGCAATGTTGTTAGAGTTAGCGGGGAGACCATTAGTTGCAACTAAAGTTGCAGGAGAACAGACTGGTAAAGGCGCAAATAGATCTTCAGGCAACTTGGGTAAAAGGGATGAAAATTGAGAAATGCGAATATCCCATCTACCAAAGATACATCCTATTAAATACGAGAAAAATTCATCTACAAAACTCTGAACTGAATAGTCACTAGTCTCGTTTTCGTCATCATTGTCGCTACCGGTGTTTTCGGGCAATGATTGGGGAGTAACAGTTTCCACTCCATATAAACCAGCGACACTTTTATCTATTTCTTCGAATACCTTCTGCAAACTTGTCAGCCGCTTTATCTCAAGTGTGTGAACTTCCTTGAATTTTTGTTCCAATGACCCCAATAAACTTACTGGGAATGCAGAGAATGGGTGCGAAATTTCTTTTAGAATTGACCCTTGGCGTACCAAATCATGTGCTCTTCTGGCAAAATTTATCAATAGATGATTTGTTTCTGATGTATTTATAGGAATGGGTATTTGCTGTATAACTCCGACTTCAAATGATTGTGCTAACTCAGTACGGGCAAGGAGCATAGAAACTAGAGTTTTTGCGATCGATGAATTGATAATTGCCATTAATGCGATGATTGAATCTTCAGATGATTTATCAGCACTCAATATTGCAGGACCTTTATGGCTAAAGGCACATAGTTTTGGAAGTGGACGAAAGCTCAGGCCATTCGTTCTCGCAGGCCAAGTTAATCCTGGCTTTAGAAAATGTTCTATATTTTGCGGTCGAGAAAGTATTTTTCCAGTTGTAATGTTGGCAAAGTTCTTAATTTCAACGCCATCGTTACGCCAATTAAGAATCAAATTTATATCCGCGTAAAATGGCGAAAACGGACCACCTTTTGCAAAAGGAATCCATGACTTTTTCGATTCGGCGGGAGAAAACGAGTAAATAAAATCTTCAGGTAAGACTTCCCAATATAATCTTAGAAAGCGAAAATCATCCGCTGTTACTAGGCCTTGTTTAGCCGTGTATTTTTCCCCTTCAAGGCGGGGGAATTGCTTATATATATTTCGAAAACTTTGATTTACCCAATAGGCAAAGGTTGAACCGGGCAACGTTTGAAAATCAGAAACATCCACCCAAAAAATACATTGATTATTTTCATCAGTTTTAAGCGTGTAAATTGCTTCAAATAATGCAGCATCTTTGTTTTCAGTGCCTAATAAACGGATAAAACATGTATTGGACCGGATTTTGAGTTCTTCACTCTTTTTTTGAAGGACATACGTTGCAGTTTCTACCATCGCAGCATCCAGTACCCCAGATCCCAAATCAGCAAATACTACTGGGGGCGCTTTGGAAAAAAGAATATTCTCGCGCCATTTTTGAAATGACGATAAGAAAAAACCAGTGCGAGATGTAATAGCCCCTAATTGCCCTTCGGAAAATAGTAAATCTAAAAATCTTTCTATAAAAGCTGCATATACATCGTTTTTTGAAGATGGATACGTTGTTTCAATGTATTGGATAGAATTTTTGCTTGCTTCGCCAAAAGGTGGATTCATCAAAACTACGTCAAACTGTTTCCGGCACAAATCCACAAAGGCAAAGCCCATCCCGGCTTCCCCGGCGAACAGCCTGCGGCGTGTCCCCTGTCCGTTCTCGGCCTGACTGGCATAATCACTTAAGGCTGCCAAAGCGCGGCCTTCGGCTTCTTGCCAGAACTGCTCATCGCTGATGCCCGAAAGGTCAAAGCGTAACTGTTCCTGGTGCGGGCGCGTGGGTTCGGCCCACAGGCCCAATTGCTCAGGCTGCGGGCGCGCAAGCCACTGTGACTTGGCCGCAGCGATTGCTTCGCGCAGGTCAACTTCGATTTTCAGGAGCGAGCCGGCCTCTCCAGCCAGTTTCATCTTTTCAAAGACCACGCGCACCAACTGCCCGATAAAGGGCACATCCTTCAGTTCGCCGATGAACTCTTCCAGCAGGCACTCGTCTCCCGGCATGGGTTCGGCCACTACAATGTTGGTGCGCGTTACCTGCGGGCGCTCGACAGCCTTCACGCCCATTTCCTGCCAGGCGCGCTGCGCGCGCAGCCACAGCGCTAATGCCGCGATCTGCGCCGCGCGCGGGTCAATATCCACGCCATACAGGTTGTGGCGCAGGATCAGTTCTGGGACGGCGCGGCGCAGGTCTTCCAGGGTGGCGTAATCACGCGCCAGCCAAGTGCCCGTCTCACTGAAGGGCGGCAGGTTTGCCTGGCTCCAGGCTTCTTCGTAGATGATCAAAAGCAGGTTGAAGACATACAGCAAAAAATGGCCCGAACCGCAGGCGGGATCCAGAATTTTCAGATCGCGCGGGTCCTTGAGGGCGCGCGCAAGCAAATAGGCAGGTCGTTGCAGGTTGTCTGCTGGGGAGGCTGCATCGGTTTCGGATTGAACCGCTGCGCGGAAAGCCTTATACACCGCGCGGATATTCTGCTGGGTAGGGTCTTTGGCTTCGGGGAGTTGAAACCCATGCCGGATTGCGCCGCGCTGGTACGCAAACAGGATCAGCCACAATTCGAGCGAATCAGCGGGCAGCGGCTGGCCGGCCGCCTGGGCATCCAGGCGCTGGTTGGCGAAATCCAGCACATCGCCGCAGCCCATCTGCTCCGCTACGGCGTAGCCATCCAGTACGAGCGCGAGGTCCCCGATCTCTTCCATCGAAGGCCTTTCTGACAGGCGTGTGAAATCAGCCCGCTCCAGGATGGCCTTTACCCACTCCGGCGCCTGCTCGTGGCTGACGGCCGAATTTCCAAGGAACACTTCCCTGGGCTTGCGCACCAGGTAGCGGCAGGTGTCCTTAAGGGTGGTCCCGCCGCTTGTCATCTCGTGCCACAGGCGACCCAGGGTGTTATCCGCCAGGAATTCGACCACGTAGCGCGGTGTAAAGAATTGGTTACGCACGGCCAGCTCGCGGCTGTTGCGCGGCGCCTGGCTCTCATCGCGCATCTTCTTGCGCTCGGCCGGGTCGTTGTAATACTGGTACATCCAGCCGATGGTCTCATCCTGGGCCCATAATCCGCGACGTGCCAGTTCGGGGTCGTTCAGCAGGTCCAGCACGCCACTCAGCGCTGTCTCAGATGGGAACAGGTGCGAGAGCGGGTTGCTGCGCTCAAACAGTCCGCCCAGGTCGCGCGCCAGCTCAGCGAAGATATTCTCCAGAAAAGCGCGATAGGTCTGGTGCCGGTTGCCCAGCGCGCCACCCGCCAGCATGTCGTACAGGCGGAAGCCATCCGACTCCATGCCCTGGCGCACACACTCGATCACCAACCCGCGTTCTTCGCACAGGCGCATCGCCGCCAGACGGTTGAGCAGGGTAAAGCCGGCTTCGCGCACCAGGCGCTGGTAGGCCATTTGCGGGCGGTCCTTGGCCTGCGGCAGGTTGGCCTGGTAGTGCGCCAGCAGGGCGCGCAAATCTTGCGCAGCGCGGCGCTCGGCCTCAGTGCGGGTCACCTCCAACTGAGTCCCATCCGGATAGAGACCATAGGCGCTCTGCAGCTGGTCGGCGATATCAACAGCCAGCAGGTCACGGCAGGCAGCGACGGTCTTGGCGAGCAGGTTGCGGGTGGGTTTGTCGAAGGACATGAGTGGTTTTTCCGTGAGGTCAGTTATTGGTAGCGTTCAAACGGATGAAAAGGGCTTCGAGACGGGTGAGGAAATCCGGGATTTGTGAAACTGTGATGCATTGTTTTTGTTCGCCAATGATGGATTTGAGTATTCTGGAAGACACAGGATAAAGTTTGCCCAAGGTTTCAAACCAGAAGTCCACATTTAGCTGCCCGGAGTCATTTATTGTCACTGTGAATAAAGCCTGCGCTTTGTTGAAGGGCGGTGTGCAGGTTATACAATTCGTGTAAGGGCGTGCATAGAAACCTTGTTTGTGGATGAGGTCGATCAATTGATTTAATTCTGGTAGAACTTGTTTTTTCTCCGCCTGGGCGAGCACCTTTTCAAATGTGCCAGGATCTGCCCGCTCCACCTTTGGATTGCCCCTGGCCGGATCTACATGCCAGCGTTCAATTGCCCAGCCCTTGATTGCATCGCGCCTTTTCTTGATTTCAGCTACCGTCCAATGGGGGATGTCCTGCAATTCCTGCTCCACCAGCAGGCTGGAATTGCCATAAAGACTGACTTTGTCTCCCCCGATCGGATTATTGCGAAAGGGCTTATTGCTGAGTTCGATGTTGTTCTTCATCAAGGTCAGAGTCAAATTTCCAATATTATTCGTCCAACGCTTACGAGCGGCAAGATTAAAGCGCTTAAGCCAATATGCGCTGTCTGGGTTTTGTGGCAGGATATGCTCGATGCTGTCTGCCTCATCAGCGCCTGTGTTGAGTAATTTCCAGAGCTTGCGACCAACCTGCTGGTTATTTTTCTCGATTTTGGATCGCTCGTATTCGTACAGAAAATATTTCAAACCATCCCAGTGATACCAGTCTTCGGTCTCATCAGAAAACCTCTGAGTGAAATGGTCATCCGGGCAGTATTCGAACAGGTTTTGTTTCAGGCCATATTCAAGGTCTTTCGAATCAGCAGCTTTGAAATATTCATAGCCCAAACGGAACAATTGTGTTTGCCCGGTGCGTGACTGGTAGCGTAGCCACTGGTAGACACGAAAGTCAAAACGCTCGCATAACTCAACCATCAGTGCATACGTCAGACCATCATCCTGTGATTTGAGTCGCACAGCCATCAGGATCGGCTGGAAGCTGGCGCGCGCGCCCAGGCGAGCCAGGTTCGTGCTCAAATCGATGATCTGTTCACGGTGTATTTTGTGTTTAATATCGCTGAATGCATTCGGGCGTTCAGGTTTTTTTATGTCACAATAAGCAGTGGCTGCTTCCTTGAGCGTATCTAGATAAATTTTTAGATCGTCCAGTAACTGAGCATGTTTGCCCTGGTATTTTTCCAGGCTGAATTCTTCTTTTATAGAACGACTGTTTTTCCAATTTTGAATACTGTAATCGTAGGCCATCAGCCAGTGAGCGCGCAGGAGTTGGTCTTCGCTTTCCTTATCGATGATGTCAGCCGACATTAATTTTTCGAGTATATGAGTCCAGGTTTGGTTTATTTGAATTTTTAATGCCTGGGCATGCTGCTTATCGGTTAAATCCAGTTTGGAACTGACATACAGCAGGTAGTTTTTCACCTTTTCCAACTCGGTCAGTTCCATACCGCGATCATTCATTGTTTCAAAGATAATCCCGGCGTCAAGGTCATCATCGACTTGATAAACAATCAGTGAAATACGCTCGGTGATTTTGAGATACACTTTTTTCAACCAAATCGGGTATTCATCCCCTTGCGCAGCGCGCATCTTATGCAGGTATTGGGTGAAATGCTTTTTGCCGTTTTCCAGGTTTTTATGCGCCCGAATAAGAGTCTTTTTAATATCAGGGCCAAGTCCCAGAATGTTATTCGCAAAGAATTCGCGACAATCCTGATTGAGAGTTAACCTGGTGGGGGAAAACTGGTTTACATCCGGGTTAGAGAAATACAATGCCTGCATATTTTCAGCCAATGATTTGAAATCTGGCAGAAGCTGCATCTCATCATAGATTGCTTTTAGAAAAAGAATGCAGGTTGTCAGGCGCTGCTGGCCGTCAATGACATCAAAAGGTTGGTAGTCCTGACCTTGTCCATCTTTAACCGGCTGTTCAGTGCTGCTTGCGAAAATCACCAGTGTGCCAGTGTAATGCTTTCGGCCATCGGTGAGCAGCTCGAGGTCCTTGATCAGGTCATCCCACTGTTTCTCGCCCCATGCATAGCCGCGTTGATAGTCGGGAACAAAAAATACCCGATTGGCAAATATTTCAGAGAGGGGTTTGATCAGATCGTTCATGAATTTCTCGACTAATCAAAACGTATTTTCTTGCCAGCTTGCAAACGTTCCATTATGCGCTGCTTTATGGCATTCAGCCATCCGCCCAAATCATCGGCATTGGCAATCACCTGGGTTGGGCGTAGGCTGTTGAAAGCTATCGATTCGATCTCAGTTTCGACATCTTCGTCTCCTCCGTCCAAATCCACAGGCGCGCCGAGCCTGCTTACCTCGCTATGCAGCTCAGCCAGTCGTCCGGGCAGGCTGCTGGTGTTGAACAGCACACCTTTGTAAGCGTTCAACAGATCGCGCAGGCCATTGGGGGTCACAGGCTGGTAGACCAGCCGCCCGGCCAGGTCGGCGCGGTCTGCATCCTCCAGGCGCTGCCACTCGGGCATGGCTTCAAGCATGGCGCGGGCTTCGGCTAAAGCCTGTTCGTAGCGCGAGCTTTCGGCATTCAAGCGCGCCTGGATTTTCTCGCGCGCGGTTTGCAGCGCGGAACGCACATCCGGCAGCAGCTCAAAGAAGCGCTCCGAGCCACCCAGCGACCCAAGCACCTGCAGGGGCGTATCCAGTTCCAGCCTGGCGCGCTGCCCGGGGAAATATTGTTCCATCTCAGCCAGGTTTGACAGCAGGCTGCGCGCTTGCTGCAAGTCGCTTTCGCCGCCGTTTTCCAGGGATTGGGTGGATCTGCGCGCCCATTGGATATCATCCACCAAGGTGGTTTCCTGTCCGCCCAGGCGCGTGGCTGCTTCGCTGGCATCGCCGCGGATCAGCTCGGTCAAGCGGGAGAGCAGGCCCTTGGCGCGATCCTCGCCTGCCAGGTTGAGCAAGCGTAGCCGGTCAGGCAGGGCACCGTTTTGCTCAATAAAGCGCGGCAAATGATTGCGCGCCGCCTGGCTGATCTTGTCCTCCAGCGGCAGCACGGTTGAATCGCCGAACAATTCCTGGATGCGCAGGGCCGCCCGGTTGAGCACTTCCAGGTTGGGCCGACTGCCACGCACCCCCACCCCCACGCGATTAAAGGCTACGGTGCTCTTGACCAGTTCTGCCGCTGCGGGGCTGGCTGTGCGGATGGTCTGTTGGTCCGCGTGAAATTCAACTTCGCCGGCCACGAGCAATGCTGCAAGCAGGTAGCGCGCGGCATCCTTCGACCAGCCATACGGGTCAGCGGCAAAAAAATCCTGGATAAACTTGCCATCCAGCCGTCCCCCGCTTTGTTCGGCTTTTTCTTTAAAAGCCCGCAGCGCTTCGGCCAGGGCCGGATGGTTGACATCCACGCGCGGCGCGCCGCTTTGCTGGGTGACAAATTGCAAAGGATCACGATCTCTGGTCATGCGGTCGAGTCTGTCTACATTCAGAAACTGCTCGGCCTGGTTGGTGCTCGGGCGTAGCTTTACCAGGTGGTGCTGGTGGAAAACTTCCCGGGCGACGGTCGCGAGCATGGCCCGGGCCACATCTTCGAGCGTCTCACCCTGCTGGCGCACCGGTATTGGGCGGCCGCGGAAGATAAACGTGCCATCCAGCAAAGTATCGCGCAGGGCAGCAGCGGCGCGTTCGCGGTTGGTTTCGGCGGTTTTGCGTTCGGCGCGCAGGAATTGCAGCACATCCTTATCTGCGCTGCGCTCATCGACCACGCCAGGGCGAATGATGAACTCCGAGCGCACCACATCCGGCAGCAGGTCTTCCACCGGGCCGCTGGCGCGGTACAGCCAGATAATGGTATTGCGATACTCGGCGGCCTGGGCGGTATCGGTTAGCAGCAGAGTGCGCTGCGCATCCCAGCGTTCCGGGTTGACCATATTAAGTTGGAAGCTGATATCTTCCTGGTCACCGCTCAGGGATTGCTTTTCCGCTTTTAGGCTGGCGCGCACATCTTTAACGTTGTCCAATCGGGTGGAAGGCTGGGGTGTCAGCGCGGCCTTGAGCAATTCATTGCGCACGCGGGTCACATCCCCACCAGATGGAGCGTAGGTGTTACGCTTGTTCAGCAAGGGCGCAACGCTCTCGCTCAGAAAAAGATAACCGCCGGTTTGTGGGTCCTCGCTCAGACGGATTTCCTTGTTATTGCTCAAAACCGTCAGGGCCTGGCGCACCTCTTCCAGCAGCCCCGGCGCACCCAATTCGGTATACAACAGGGCGGCAATATTCTCTGCGGTGCGTGGGAAACCTTCCAGGAGCTGCAGGGCAGCCACGGTTTGCACCACGCGAATATATAAAGGCTTGTCTGAAAAAGCGCGTTCAACTTTGTCCACACCGGCCACAACATGCGGCATGGATTTGTTGATGTCGGCGCGCAGGGTCTTGTAGAAATCGGTCACGGTCGAAAGCGCCCCGATGGCGCGGTCCGCCAGGCGCACCTCGCCGGCCGGCAGGATGCGGCTTGTATCCACCAGCACATCCTGGATGACGCGGATGGCCGAACGCAGGCCTACGCCGCCGGTTGAGCGCGCCATGACCCGGATCAACTCCAGCAGCACTTCAAAATGTTGCGGCAGGAACGGGTACAGCCGCACAAAATCGTCAGCGGTCGGGTCGTTTTTATACAACGATGTGCCGGTCAGGCGGGTATGCAAAACCATCGCCTGGCCCTTTTCGGCGAACAACGCGCGCAGGCGGGCCTCGCCAGCGTTTGACTTGGTCAGCAGACGACGGTAGGTGATCTCGCGGATATCGCGCGCATCCAGCTCAATCGTGATCGGGAAGCGATCGCGCAGTTTGTTCAACTCGGTGGTGTTGTAGGCGGCTTTTTCGACGATCTCAGCCAGGGTTTGCTGGCCGGTGGCCACGATCCAGACATGCCCGTTGCCCAATTCCTTGAGATTGCGCGCCAGACCGTCCATGTTCAGGATCAGTTCGCCGCGCGGGGCCACATACTGCCCAGCTTCATCCACCAAAAACAGGATATTTTTTGCGCCGGGATGCTGTTTGTAGACGACCTCAATCATGCGCCTGGCCAGGTCGCGGGCATCCTGGGCCATTTCGAAGCGCAGGGACTGGAAGGAGCCTGGTTCGGGGAAGTCTTTGGGCAAGATGCCTGGCAGCAATTGCGAGGCGCGCGAAACCCCCAGTAATGGGTCGTGGTGGATCTTGTTCCAATCCCCGCCAAACTTTGCCTCGTAGGCCTGGCAGAACTGCGCATACAGATTCTTTTCCTGGAGCGTCAATTCCAACTGCGCCAGTTTCTTTTCTTTGGAATAGCCGGCCTGGCGCAGCACCTTCCAGTACAGGATGTTGGAAACCGGCGTGGCGGTGTTGTCATGCTGTTCGGTGGCCAGGTCGAGCATCACCACCGCAGTGGGATGGTTCTTGGCGGCAGTGGTCAGCAAGGCTCGCAATTCAGTTGTACGTAAGCGGTCGCGCAGCAGCTCCAGGAAGGCACGGCCACGCACCTTGCGATTGGGATCAAGCGCGAAACCCAGGTACTTGGTGAAGGAGCTCTTGCCCGAGCCATAGAAACCGCTGACCCAGATGCCGACCTCTGTTACATGGCCGCTCTGCACCCCGGCCTGAAATGTCTCGAGAAACTTGCGGAAGTTATTCTCAACGTTGTTGGTGGCCTCGTACTCATCAATTTCATCCGCTAGGCGGTCTTCATCTTCCGCGGCATAGTCAACGACTTTTTCGATCCGCCGGTCGATTTTGCGATGTTCAGAGAAAAGTTCGCGGATGGTTTGCATGGTCTACTCCCCTATCAGGGTGGAACGATAGCCGGTATCTTCAGGATAAAAACCGAGAAATTTGAGTCCATATTGCCCGGCGCGGCGGCCAGGGTAGAAAAAGACAGTTGGGTTGTTTTGGGACGGGTTTTGCAGAATGCTTTCAATCGGACGGGAACGCGCAAAAGGATGCAGCAACTCGAGATCGGTGAGAAACACCACTGTATCCGGGGCCGAGGCGGTGATAAGTGCGGCGACACGATGGATAAAGACATTTTCTTCCTGCAGGACGCTGGCAATTGACTGGTTTATTTCGTGCCGGTCGAAATCCTTCTCGGCTTCCAGCCAGTCCTGCCAACGCCCGGAGGCATCGATGAGTTTCCAGAGCACATCGGCCAACGAGATGACCAGTACTTTTAGGTTTTGTTCATTGCGCAAACGGCCAATCCAGCCGGGCAGTAGCCGACGCACTGCCAGGATGTGCTTTGGCTCGTAGACATAATAAAAGACCGGCGCGCCGCGCAGTGGGCTGAGTGAATCCGGGTCGAGCAAGCGCTGGCGCAACTGGTCAAAGTTGGCATCCAGCAGGGCATCATCCGGAATATGCATCAAGCACCTCTTCCATCGAAGTAAAAAGCCAGGTCAGACGCACCACCGAACCGGCTTGCTGAACGATCAAGCCGCCCTGCTCGCCCAGTTCGGAAAGCCGCTCCACCACCCTGGCACGTTCCAGGCCAAACAGGTGCCAGTCAGGATGATCCACTAGGGCTGCATCGGTTTGACCGGCAAAGTGAAGCTCATACGCTAGATAGATAAGCGTAAAGCGGTTGATTTCAAGCGGGTTGTAAGCATATAGGCGAGGTTTTTCTTCACGAATAAAACCAATTTCCCTGAGCGCGCCTAAAATTCCCATAGCAAGACGATATTGAGTATATTTTGCCCAACTCTTTTCAACCCGCCCTGTTTCTTGGGAAAACCGTAAAAAATCCTCAATTTCCGATGGCTGTAGATATAAAGCGCCATCATTATATGTGGACCAAAATCGTTCGAGGGTAAAGTCGTAAAGCACAATCTCGGCTCGGGCCTTATACAGGAAAAGCAATTCTTGTAGAGCCTGGCGGTCGATACCGCGTGCCACCAGCTTTTGTAACCAACGGGCGGCACTGGCATCCGGCTTCAAAAGCCAGGCGCCAAAAACGAGTACAACCAGGTCTTCAGCGCGTTTGGCTGTCTCTTTGGAAATAATACCTTCTGCTTGAACGCGCTTCGCATACATAAACACAGGTTCATCCGGACGCCAGTTCTGCAAAAGCGTCGTCATCTCATCGAGAGATGCGGTGCCTTTGATCAGACCCGTGACGGTATATTTTTTGTTGAGTGAAGAAACTGCCATCAGTGCAGCTCCTCAAAATAAGGGAAGACTTGTTTACCCTGCTGAAATGCCCCTAAATAAGCAGATGCAATCGCCGGGATCATTTGCTCCATCGGGATGTCCAACAAGAGCGGACCGGCGGCGGGCACTGACGAGAAGCCCTGGCTGGAAACTGCCAGCGCGTTGATGAGTCGCGCCCTGTTCCCCAGCATAGTCCGGTATTTTTCTTCCAGCGCTTCGCTTTGCTCGGTCAGAGCCTGATCAAGCTCCCATTCTGTATTGGGCGAAAGCCGGAAAAGGTGAAACACCTGGCCCTTGCCAATGTTGGCGTCATGCACTTCCTGGGCCCCAAGCAGCGCCGAGCGAACAGCTCCCGCAAAACGAGTGTGCGGGTACAGGCGCTCCAGGAAACTCAACCCGGTCGGTGAAAGAAATTGCGACTTCCACCAGCCAAAGTGGGTTGATTCGCCAAGGGCAAGGACAATGGCGCGTAATTCAAGGTTTTTGGTGATATCGATTTTATTGGTCATCATTGTTAAACACCTAAATAAGCCTATATCTCAAGGCGACTGTTAATAGTTTAGACGAAAGGCTAACCCATGTCAAATGACATACGTACCTATTATGTGTAATCTTTTTCGGCCCGTATTTGGGGCAAATCCACCCTAAAAACCATCGAAATATGCAAAAGGTTTGCGTACAATACTAATTGAGTTACAAGAGTGTAGAGTCTCAAATATAGTGAGACTGTCTCATAAATAGTGAGACTGAGTCTCAGATATAGTGAGAAAAACCGAGGGCTTGCGCTTCAGCAAATGCCGGGCAAGCCGTAGAACTTGGTTTCGAAGCAATAAATAACTGGGGGAATCATCCAAACCAGGCCCTGCAACAGGCTTGAGTTTTCCTCGTCGAATATAGCCCAATAACCGCTTCCAATTAATATCAAGTAGTTTTCTGGCTTCGTAGTCAAATATGTATTTGGCTGAGAAATCCTCGAATTCTCGTGTTTTGAAATAGTTAATTTTGTTGTATACGATAATCGGTTTGATGATGCCTCGCTCAACCCAGGTCAGGAAAACATCTGGATCTATGCCGATGCTATTAGATACAATATCATCGGATAGCCAGTTTCTTGAACGAGCAATTTCACTAAAAATAGCATCAATATCTTTTTGAAGAAAGGAAATTCCTCCTATTCCCCAATCGTCTTGTTGTGAAGCAGCGTGCCAAGCATGTAGGCGGTCGGATAAGACTCGCTTTATCAAGTGGACTTCACTTAGATGTACGCAGGCCAGTTGTTGAGCAGCTTCAGTCAAAGGAATCATTTCTTCCAGGAAATCAAAATTTATTATTCGCAGATTTATCTTTTCCAGTAGTCGGGCCACTGTATTTCGCCCAAAGAAAATGCTGGCTTTTCCGTTTTGCATAGAGTTTGGTTCGGCTTTCAAGGTTTTCTCTTTGGCTAAACTCAGCACGATTTCCGAGGACACACCCACCCATTCTGCAGTTTCGCCCAAAGAAAGTAACTGATTCCAGCAGTTTTTCATTGCTCGCACATCTTTGCGCAAGAAATAGCCATCGAAAGAACAGTCCACTTTTTGGATCAGACCTATTTGTGCCAGACGCTTCACCACGTTTTTTGATATTTGCAAGATTTGGGCAGTTTCTTTCAAATTGGCATAAGCAAAGGCGGGGCCAATTGGTGCATCTTGTTTAGATTCTGCTCGAGTGAACTGCATGCGGGCTGTGCGAAAAGCAGCAAATGCATCTCGAATAAACCTGAATGGTTCGTTGTTCCATCGATTGCAGATCCAGGCTGAATAGAAAAAGCCCAACTCCCCTTCCAGAGAGGAGTCAGGCTGCGGAGCACAACGGTCGAGAAATTCGCAGAAACCATCTGGCCAATCAACCATCCATCGCAAAGCGGAAGTATAGGCCCAGAAAATCTCTATTGGGCGGAGATGAATTAATGCGATTCGGCTGTTTTTAACTTTCAAAGGGACAGTTGGCGCGTATAAATTAGGCGGAAATCGTTCGGAGAAAACCAACATTGCCTTTGCCAACCCTTCAGCCAGATAACACAATATTGGCGGTGGATAATTGGGCCACCCTAAATTGTTGTAATCCGCCGTGGATTGGTCGGTCAACCAACCCCATAGTGTTTCCTGTGCCGTGTGTTCCCAGATTTCGTTTTCTATGGAAAGAGTAGTTACTTGGCGTAAATCAAACCGGCAGCTTGGGCAAAGCCGCAAAATAATATCCCGAATTGAAATTGGTGAATTGCAGTGCGGACAAGCGTCAGCTAACAAACGATCATGAACCAAACAAACTTGCATCGGTACTGCTCTCCAAGCCAGGCGATGGTAAGCACCCTCGCCCAGACAATACGGACAGAAGTGGGAAGTCTGGGAAAAGCACACTGAACCGAACTCAGGAGGAGAAATCCAGTAAGGTGCCCCTTTTGAAAGGTCAGATGGCTTCCAACTGAATAAACCGAACGGAGGATGGGTAGATACTATGGCATGATCGCTGGCTGCATAAAGTTCCGAAGCATCAATGCGGGTTAATTCCTCTAAACGTTGGAAGGTGGCGGTTCGGGATGGGCAATCTGGACGGTCTGGCCATTCAGCCCGGACTAGCTGCTGTAAGATTAAAGGAGAGTCATAGCAATTTAAGATGGTCAAGCGTGCCAGTAACGAAGGCAACGATTCACCAGGCTGCAATGGGGAAAGCCGCAGGAGATGTCTCAGCGGAGTAGTATCAAGGAGATTCATGTTGGCGGCATAAAAGTTTCGTTGGCGGGTATCACAAACGGATTCACTTTGCCGCGCAGATGTTTGGCCATGCGCTTTTCAAAAGCTTGCGCCAGAAATGGTAACTCTATGGATGTTTTGGCATTTTCTTCAGCGAGCATTACCGCATAACGCAGCAGATTCATCACATTCCCCACAATACCATCGGTACTGTAGAATATCCGATAAAGTAGTTCGGTACGAGGAATGACTTGCGTCAATGGTTTGCCAACCCCCTTTTCAATTGTGCTCAAGAAGACATGAAAAGATTGGATGGTACGTTGTTCTTCTGGCCTCCACTGAAAGGGATCTAAGATTTCACGGGCAGCAAACAGCCTTGAAAGTTGGGCATTTGCACGCAAGATACGATCCACCTTCCCATCAATTCCAACCACCAAAAAAGGAATACCTGTTTCTTTAATCAGAACTTTGAGCCAATCGGACACTTTAGCTAGAATGCGGTCGGTCTCCGTATCGATCAAATGGTGAAAATCATCCAGAATAACTAATTCCACCTGGCAGGCTACCAATAACCGTATAAGGCGCGAGTTGAGCGAACCAACCGTTCCCATGTGTGCAGCCGGATCTCCCAGTTGTTCCAACATCACCGAAGCCATTGTCTTCACTGTAGCAGGAGAAGGCGTTTCCATATAAAACACTGGTACTGTGGTGCCATAACGTGTTTCTTGGCGTGGAAACTCAGAAGCATAGCGGCGAATAAGGGTGGTTTTACCCGTACCGGTCATACCTTCTAAAGCCATACATTGGGGTTCACCGGCCATGCGAGAAAGATGTTGGCAACGACAGATTTCTTCGTGCAATTCCTTCAGGCGCGGATAAAAGATAAAAACAGAATGAGCCTGCGCCAGCGAAGAGACTAATTGCGCAGCATCATTCATCTCGGCGGTTGGGAGGTAAGTTGTAGTCGAATTCATAGACTTCTGTCTCAGATGGTGTGGAAGATTGATTCGGATTAATTGGTTGAGACAATTGAGGTGTTGAAGGGATCGGGCCACGAGCGTTATCCAAAGGAGAGGATGATTTTCCATCCCAGCGTGCGACTTTGCTGCGAGTGCTTGTTTTTTTTCGAGAACGAGCCCGATCTACCAGTTCTTGGATTTTTCGCCGTGCACGTCCCAGAGCAGCCAAATCAACCTGGTCGATTTCCTGTGCAGCAACACGTCGGATCAGACGGTGTTTCCAGAAAGATAACCCTTGGGTGTATTCTTGATCTAGCGCCGGGACTTCGTGATAGCACTTCTCAAATGGGTCAAATATGTAAATGCGGCTCAGATCACCTGGGTGATATTTTAGCTTCACTTTTTCACCCTTCAGACGAACACGTAATTCTCCCAAATCCGATGCATTGTAGCGAAGGCATTCAAATTCAACCCCAGAAGCTTGTAAAGTCCTCCATTCAACACGGCCCAAAAGAATCGCCAGTTCGTCCCGACTGGGCGGAAGCCGAGGGGTAAAGTGGGTTTCAATCGCCTTTTCCCAACAGCGAGCAGGAATATCTTTCAAACCATGCTGATAACGTTCTGCGTAAATATCTACCAAGAATAGAGCCAAAGCTTTCTCTAATTCATCCAATGAGATGCATGCTTGCTGAACACTATCATATTCACCCCGTTGGAAAATATTTGAAAAGGTTGTTCCTGGCAAAGTGTGAAATACCCCACTATTTAGAGTCCGAAATTGGCGTTCCACTCCAGCTTTCAATTCTGGCGTCATTATTGGACATTGCTGGAGTACGATCCCTAAAATATCGCAAGCATCGCTCAAGTCCTTCCCGATAAACTCTTTCCCATTATCGATCACTAAAGTTCCCGGAACCCCATACGCCAACCACTCATGCTCAGTACCGTATTTGTCTCGCGTGCTGCTTTTGGGACAAATGGCCTGGTACAAACATTCCATCACCGTGAAATAACTGGGCGGCTCAAATCCAAGGTAATACCCCAATGGATAACGGGTCGCCATATCCAGTGAGTACGTCAAAGTAGGGCGACCCAAAGGTAGGTTGTCACGTTCATCAATAACAACCAGGTCGCAGCGCGTGTGATCAATTTCCACCCGCTCATAGGGAAGTTGCGGGTAACTCATTTTTTCTGTCTGGGTAAATTTCCGGCGGGCTGTGCGCTTTCCTTGTTGGGCTGCCAAAATTTCCCGAACATTCAAGGTTTCGATGCGTCGAGCAATAGTTGCTCTTGATGGCATAGGGAGATGATCGTCTTTTGAGCGCAAACGATTCTCATCTTCTATCTGCGCGGCTATCAGGGCAACTAGATCATCCAGTGCAACTTTCTCGGGCCGATAGCATTGCGCTTTCAAGATCGCATCAATCAAGGCATTTATTTCAGGGCTCAGCCGACTTTTCCCACTTCCACCCCGGGTTTCCAACTTGGGAAGCAAAGCTCGAATATCATTGCCGCTTCGCTGATATGCTTTTAGCCAGCGATACACTGAGGCCTTGCTAATCGCTGTTGTATATGTATAGTGTAAAGCCGCGGCCTCTGTTGTGATGCTTTTGAATTCATCCACCCGCAGTTGTACAAGATCCCTGGTTACATCGCGTTCTGGCAAACTCAGGAGTGGTTCGATTACCTTCAAGCGCCAGCGGGCTGCTTCCACGGCTTCAGACGGATAGCAGGATAAATCGGGAATAGGTTTTTTGGTCCGATAAGCATCCCCATTATTCTCAAAAATCAACTTCCCTGAAAACAGTTCTGTTACCAAAGTAGAAATCTCTAACAATAGTAAAGCCCCCGTTCCCAGATTTTCGAGATTAACTTGCTGCTCAGTTAAGAGTAGCCGCTTTACTTCCATGAGAGAACCTTGCCACAAAAAACGTTGCCCGGGACTAAACTGGCAAGTACTCATATTGTCTCCTTGTAATCTCAACCAGGGTGGCTTCTGAGATTGGAGCCATTTCTAAAGGCAAAACAATCCAATGATAGAAAGCCAGGTGGAGTAGCATGGCTATACCCTGGTTGATATGGTCTGGCTGAACCAGATTGGCTGCCTCCAAAAGTGTTATCGGTGCCCCATTCGAAGAAATGCGTTGCAGGATACTCGGAATCATCTCTGGTGCAACCACGGTACGAGCGTACCGCGTTAGAAGTTTTATGTTCTTCAGTCGGTACCCTGCACGAAGTTCTTCGTCTGTCACTACTAAAAACTTCCAGCCTTGGTTTTTGCACCAGTCGTCAGCGGCTTTAAATTTTCTCTGGTTCTCATCTGATGCAACAAATTGCCGAGGTTTGCACTCAACTAACCCCTCACCTGCCAACCAAACAACATGAAAATCGGGCGTATAGTGTCTTGTTTTCCCCTGCCACAAGTATTCGAGGCGGATGGGTTGTTCCGCAAAAGTGATGACTTCCTGTTCGTAATCCAGGATATACAAAAAATCTTGCTCAATGAGCGACTCAAAGGCTACCATTCGCCGCATTTTGAGCGACGGAAAGTGCCCAATCATGTTCCTGCCTCGCCCGGAAACAGATCTTACAGCCATATATTCCGCTTTCGCCAGCTTTCAACTACGGGTATTTTCCCAACCTTGAAGCGATAGTAACTTGCCACTATTGCGACATTTTTTTCGACAAACGGTCTGCCAAAATTCAGGGTTGGGCTACCAATTTTCCATTGATAGATAACAGACGCGGTGTTTTCACAGCTTAATTGTGCACGATTTTTATGTTTTTACAACACTACAGTTTTAGGAGCTGAACATCTCCAGATGTTCAGGTGCATGATTTGCAGGGCTTGGGATTTTCTCACTATATCTGATTAAATATTCGGTTTTTCTCACTATTTGTGAGACTCAGTCTCACTATATCTGAGACGAACCTGCTTTTTTCCCGTTCCAGTCTCACTATATTTGAGACCTTACAAAGAGATTGTGCGTTGAGCTTACTTCTCCAGCGATTGCAGATGCTGATCAATCGTCCTTCTCGTGCTGTACCAGACTTTGCCGCGTTTTAGCGCCTCGCGATGCGCCCCTGGCGCACCAACAGACTGAGATATTCCTGGCAGTACGGTGTTCTTTCGGCTGCCTATCAGCCATTGTCTCCATTCATCCATTTGCTGCGGTACGATTTTCCTAAGCAAATCGCCAGGATTACGGTAGGGTATGCAGCGCAAGCAATCAGCACCTGGGTCTTTCGATAGGTCCCGGCAGATTCATCATCCAGGCGGGTGAGCGTTCAAACCTTGTTAGCTGGGATAGGCTGCCATCCCGGCGGCCATCGCTCCGGTGACGGTGCCATCCACCTTGTCTGCACCTGGAAAAAACCATTCTTCTGGATCATACTGGTTATCCGAGTATTTGTAGATCGCGAACGCCCATTTATCCATTGAGCCAGTCCAGGTGAGCCGGCAGATGGACGATGGACGGCCGCGTTCAATGCGATCCAGATAAAGAAACTTACCCTTGAAACGGGCAGCAAAACCACTTTTCGGGTTTATCCCTGGGATCAACTTTAACAGCGGGCTGGCTTTTGAAAAGTTCTTGTGGTTGAACTCATCCACCAGTTTCTGAACTTCAGCCTGGATTTCCAATGGAATTGCAGGGCCTCTTGGCATAAGTCACTCTCCTCAGTAAAGTTCGAAAAAATCATCCGTGCCGAGTGTGGGCAGCAGATTTTTGGCCAATACTTCAATTTTAGCGGGGCTTTGAATATCGATCCATTCGTCAATACTGCCGCGAAAACACCAGCGCTGTGGGGAAAAGATGCGCTCTTCGGGTTCTTCCAGGATAAAACGCATGATCGGGCTGAACTGGACGTGGCGCTCAAGAAGATTTTGTTCGAAGCCGCTCGGAACGTTCCAGCCCATATTGCCAATCAGATCGCCCAAATCCACGCCCTGGCTTTCATAGATCCAGATCTGGTCATTCTTGATAACCGCTCGGTATTTATGACTCTTGGAGAGTTTTTTCAGGTCCGCTTCGATGCAAGCCAGTTCTTCTGGCGAAATCAACTGTGGGCGGGCTTTAGCCACTGAGACAACGCCGTTGACGCTTTCTTCAACCTGGTAGCCATCCAGCAGCTTTTCAACTGGCGTATCTTTTGGCTCTCGCGCAAAATAGTAGCGCATTTTACCGGTTTTGGTGGTGGCCTGGCACAGATAGTAGGTGGAGCCTTTGCGGTTGGTGTAGGTGAATGACATGGATGATTATCCAGATTTTGTAGAGCCCAGTTGCAGCAAGCGCCGGTAGAAGTCCAGGCTGGGATGTTTGGGGTTGCAGTCTTCCCACATTTTAAGCCAGTCGTTGGCGGATGACAATTCCCCACTCATGGCCAGCAACTCAATCTGGGCTATGCAAAGTGAGTCAAATTCACTGTGATGGAAATCACGGCGTTCAGATAAGGGTTCGAGCAAATCCGCGGCCAGTTTGAGTTTGCCTGCGCGTTTGGTATCGCTTGCCAAACTCGTGCGGGCAAAAAGATAATCTGGGAAGAGCAGGTAGCGCAGAGTTATAAGTTTGCCAAGGTCAGCTGCATTGTTTTATTTTTCTGCTGCAACTCGATTTCGTATCCGATCGCCTTATAACCGGCTCGCCGCTTTCCATGCATTCTGGCCAACACAGGCACCTCAAAATCCACATAATCATAGATGATCACTTCCTTTTTGGTTGCGTTCAAGCGGTGCAAACGACCGGCATACTGGGTCAGCGTGCCGCGCCAGGAAATCGGTAGGGCCAGGAACAAGGTGTCCAAACGTTCATCATCAAAACCTTCACCCAAATAACGCCCTGTTGCCAGGATGACCCGCGATTGATCGGCTGACAGATTGGCAATTTGATCTGTTATCAGTTTACGCTGCTTCTTGCCCATGCCTCCTTTCATCACAAAGACGTGCGCTACTCGTTTTGCCAGTAACTCTGCGAGCGTTTCCAAATGTTCCCGGCGCTCGGTAAGCAGCACAGGAAAACGATTTTCCTGCATCGCAGCAACCACATCATCAACGATCATCCGGTTGCGGTCATCATCTTTTTCCAGAGATGAATACACTTCCTGAATGGATTGGGCGGCGATATTTTGAAGGTGGGGCGGCAATTGGAACTTTGTTGGGCGAACGATAACCTTGTGATCAAAGGGCCGTTTATCTGCCTGGTCACGATCATTTACCCTGTAACGTACCGGGCCGCACTGCATAAAAATTATCGGCTGGTGTCCATCTTTGCGCGTCACAGTCGCCGACAAGCCAGTGACGTATTTTGCCTTGCTCTGGCGAACCACCTGCTCAAAGCTGACCGCAGAAATGTGGTGACACTCGTCAACAATCAGGTAGCCGTAATTGCCAACAATGTCACTGACTACCCCTTTCTGGCTCAGACTCTGGATCATGGCTACATCGAGATTTCTGTTAGGTTTGTGCTTGCCACCGCCAAATTGACCGATGTCTTTGGGTGAGATGCCAAGAAACTGGCTTAAGGCCTGTACCCATTGATCGAGTAGCTGGCGGCGATGCACAACCACCAGTGTATTTACCTGACGTTGCGCAATCAAATAAGCAGCCACGACAGTTTTACCAAAGGCAGTTGAGGCTGCCAGCACACCTGTTTCGTGTTGTAACAAGCTGTCGGCGGCTTGCTGTTGTTCTCCGCGTAAAGCACCTTGAAACTGAACATCCAATCGAATGCCAGCATAACGTTCATCCGTCAGGCTCGTCTTGATCTGCAACGATTCGAATAGCGTGACTAGTTCATCCATGCAGCCGCGTGGCAGCCCCAGGTGTTTTGGAAAATCCTCGCAGCAACTGATGATGCGCGGCTTGCCATACGTGGAAAGCCGCATCCCTTGTGCCTGGTAGAAATCCGGGTTTTGAAAAGCCGCTAGCCGGATCAGGCGATTCCGCAATGAAGGTGTCAAACCTGCTTTGGGAATATAGATTTGGTTCCCAATCACCAGGTCGATCTGCTCAGGCAGCGGCCCAATTACGGGCGGGTCCTGGCGTTTTCTGGATGGTGGCGCAGTCCAGGGACGGTCGCCATCTTCATCTGTTACCGGGAGACGGATCCCCATCAATTCATCCAATTTCTCGGCATGCCTGACCACGGTTTGCACTTCTGCTTGGGTCATCTGGCGCAGGGAGGCAAGGAAGAGCCATTGATCTTCATGCGGAACGAACTGCTCGTTGACAAAGACACTGTTGCCGTTCTCGCGAGGTTTCTTTTGCAGTGGTAATGCTATCAGATTGCCAAAGCCACCTTTGGGCAATGTGTCCTGGCTGGGAAAGAAACGATCATACGAGTCCAGCCCAATTTCTGGCCGGCGTTCCATTGTTTGTGAAAGCAGGAATGTACCCATCTGGCGAGCCTGGGCTGCTGGAACAGGCTCGGCAAAGAATATCCAAACGTGGCCCCCATTGCCAGAACGCGACCGTTCTATGGCCGCAGGGACATTAAACAACGAACAAGTTTCCAGAAATGCGTGCACATCTTGCTGCCAGGATGCTTTGTCGAAATCCGCAGCCAAAAAACAGCAGGTCTCATCTGGCAACATGGGATAAACCCCGACTGTAAAAGTGCGTCCAGCTCTATCCTGAGGATCCAAACCTTGCAGATGGTTGCGCACCACCAGATCTGTGACCGGAAGAAATTCGCGATGCCCGCAATCTTCACAGCGAATTTTTGGTTTTTCGCAAATTCCACGAATCCACTCATTTTGACAAACCGGTTGATAACCTGCCTTGCCGGTTTTCAGACTTTCAAAGCGCCTGGGATAAATATCCTCGCGTCCGCGAAATAGACTGCGAAAAAGGGCGATCTTCTCATCCTGGGATGTTTGATTGGTGATAGTTGGCTTGTGGTTTGGATTTGAAGAAGTTTGCGTCTGGGTTAAAGCCACTCTTTCACGTTGCAACGCGATAGCTTGAACCAGCAATTCAGACCGGCCGATTTCCAACTCTGCCAGTTTTGCCTCAGTTGCAGCGATCAAGCGATTAATTTCGTCCAGAGTTTTCATAAGTGAATATTGCAAGAACAAGTGAAAGTATTCTCGTAATTTGTATTATGCAAAGCTGTGTTGAGCAGAATACTATTACAAGCCAATCAAGATGTGCATGTTTTGATTTCACAACCCAGCGCGTGTAAATCTTTCCAATAAGGTTGGTCGGCTGCGGTACTTCTCTTTGATGACCAAAAAGCGTTCCTGAAATTTGAGCAACTGTTTCTGGTATATCGCCAGGTCACGCAAGTTGACCAGCAATTGCGTCGCTTCATCGTAAGGTTTGGCCTGTTTTTTCTCAAGCAGGCTTTCAACCAGGTTCCAGGTGGTTTCTTCACGCTCTGCCAGATCGAGCAATTTCTGGATGCGTTTCTGTTCGGCCTCGGCCTTCCGCTGGCGCAAATCTTCCTGCTCCATGCGCCCGGCTTCCTCAAATATACTTCCAACCTGGCGCTGGCCCTGCTTAACCTTGGCGGGTTTGCTTCCTGCCAATTCTTCCAGCCGTCTTTGCAACGCCATACGCACTTGTGGCTCGTTATTTAACACCTGGCGCAGAAAAGTGACACATTCTTTACGGGTGAGTTGCAGCAATGCTTTTTCCAAGGGCACCGTGGATGTGGGTTGAAGCTCCGGGCTGGCTTTGGCTGCGGCTTTGACAAGATGCTCATCCAGATCAAAGAACTCGATAAAAGCCTGGTGACTGCTGTTCAATTTGCCCAACCCGGACGGGATGGGCGGCTCTGTTTCTGGGTTATCTTCCTCCGGGTCTTCGCTGGAGACGGCTTTCAGCCAGATCAGATAAAGCGCGCGGTAATCGCCTTGCAGGATCTGTTCGCGGATGGGGATCAATTTGCCGAGGTCGCCTGTGGCTTCCAGCCATTCGTCACCGGGCTCTTCTTCATCCAGCGCAAACTCAAGGGTGATAAAGTTGTCTTCCAGTTCCAGTGTGAGAAAATCTTCCCGGCAGTAGGGCTGAATGGCATTCTGATCAATCGCGGATTTTGGGAAACGGAACATGAGTCTGCGCGTGCCCCAGTTCGCCAGGTAGAGATGCGCATCAAAATATTGCAGCAGCACCTGGCGCGGATCGTGTTTGAAATCTCCCCAGGAGTAAGAGACGGCTGCCTGAGTGGATGTGACCGTCTCCATGTGACTGGAAAGCAAGGAAACCGCTTTCCGCTCATTGGGGTCGAGAGGCCGGTCAATGGTTTGCCATTCGTAATATTGGTATTCGCTCATACTATCACCATGATTTTTCGAGCTCCTTGCGAATGGCATCTGCGGCTTCCTGACCACGCCCGCGTGAATTTTGCAAGTCCAAATAGGTTTGTACCAGGCCAACGATTTGTGATCCGCCCACGTTTTTTGCATCATGGAAAACACCGTTATCGTAAGGCATCAATAAGCTGATGTTTGCGCCGCTGCTGACGTGTTTCCAGCCTAATGAAGTTACGATTGGTTCGATCTCTCCGTTTATGAAAGCCGATATACGCTGATAGCGCACCATCGGCGCGATGCGGTTGGCTGCCGAGAAACCGGTAAGCGCATAAGAAAAGCCAAGCTGCTCACAGGCTTCGCTGAACAGAGCTTCGGCCTCGGCCACACCTGCCAACGTATAAAATTCCTTGATCTGGTTGCGACGAAAATCGTAGCGCTGCGCCCATTCATCCAGCAAGGCAGATGGATTGCTCAAGCTCATTCCAGCAGGGTCGGTTTTCAGCCATTCGCGATCGGCCAGCAGTTTCTTGACATTGGCGACCTGTCCCAGACTGACCTGCGCAGCTTGCGCCAATTCCTGGGTTTTCCAACTTTGCCTGGGCGCAGTCAACAAAACACGTAAAATTCGCTCGGCTTTGGGTGAGTAAAGCGAGCGCAGGTCACGTTTTTCACCAAAAGGATTTGCTGATCCTACCTTGTGGATATAGACCCCGCCAAACGATAAATAACAATTGCCGGCCAAGTCAAAATACCCGATGCCCGCATCCCGGCAAATCGCTGCGGCTTGCGGTGAAATATAGGGAGCGCTAAAAACCCCATACGTATCGGTCATCTCCGACATGGCTGCTTTTAATTCATAAACAGCCAGACGCGCCAACCTGGGCTGGCCACTGCTCTGAAAGCGTACCAACAGCATGAATGGGCTGCCCCGCACCAAAAGGGATGCACTTAAGCCTGGCAAATCCGGATTGGGGCGAATTAAAGCAACTTCAATGAAAGGAATCTGTTTTAGACAGGCTTGAAGTGCCGGGGAAATATCTCGGAGATGGGTTTTCACTATAAATGGCCTTTTCAGCATTTGCTGAAAATAATTATAACAGTGAAAGTCATTTCGAGCATTTGGAGATTTTTACAAGGACGCGTTGTTCGCTAATGATTTCTGGCCCACCTGACCCGAATCAGCAAGTTATTCAAGGCGTCATGGCCTGCCGGCGCTTCGGGCAGGCTGCTGTGTTCCCCGGCTTTCTCCAACTCCTGAACCAGGCGCTCAAATTCGCGGCGATGGAATTCGAGATCCACATCCGTCAGAGTCGAATGCTCCACGCCGGATAACTTGCGTTCGATCAATTCGGGAATATAAGGCAGCCGGAAGGCCTCGTTCAGGGTCACCAGGTTGGCCTGCACTTGGCCGGTTTGCATCAAGTGGATGCCGGTCAGCAGAACGCGGTAAACATACAACAATGGTTTGACGCGAGGCGGTGATTCCTTTTCAAACAGGCGCCACTGTGTATTGGCAAAGCCCAAGTAGTGATACGCGTGATGCCTGGTAATGCAACCATCCGCGATGGCCTTTAGTTCATCATGTTCAGGCGAGCTTAAGACCACCAGGGGCGAGTAAATCTGCTCCAGCACATAACCGTTTTTCTTCAAAAGCATGCCAAAGAATTTCTTGATGTCGTGCGTCACCAGGTCGAATTCCAGACTCTCGCGCACTTCGGAAACTTCGATGGTTTCCTGCCCAGGCTCCAGGCCGATCACATCATTAATGGGCAGAATGTGAACACCGCGCAAGTCGAAATCCGAGTCGGGGGATGGAAAGCCATATAAGTGCGCGCCGCTGACGGTGATGAACAAGTGTGGATAGGGTTGGCGATTGGCTTCGTCAATCAGGCGCTTGTCAAGGTGGATCATTTCAGCATGCTCCTTCTGGCTCGGAGTAGAAAATCGTTGGCCTGCCTGTAATCGGGCTGCTCCGGCAGATGGCTGCCTTGAAAGGCAGCGTCAAATTCTTTGTGCAGATTCAATCTCCAGACGTTGAGATCGTCCCAATTCATCTCGCCGGCCCGGATGGACAGCAAGCGCTCACGATGAACATCCACCCTGACGGGCACAAAGCCCTCCTGCAAAACGGTGATCCCCGAAAGTAATAAGCGGATCAGATGCATGGCATGTTTCCAGCGGATCTCACCCCGGGAACGCAAATCCTGCTCCAGTTTCTTAAATTGGGACATGACATAGCCGTTATAGGTCTGGTAGATCAACTGCGAAAGGAAGATGGCGCGCAAGTCGAGCAATTCCTGCGCCAGGGGCGTGGCGGTTTCGACCAGGGGCGAGTACAGGCATTCCAGGATGTTCGGGTTGGCGCGCAGGGCCAGGTTGATGAACTTCTCCAACTCCCAGTAACATTGCTGGGTGGCTTCATTCTCCAACTGCTCCGGGAGCGCAAACATCGACCAGTGCAGTTCAGCCGGAGGCAGGTAAATCCCGCGCCGGTCGGTATCCGAGCCTTCATGATCCAGGCCATAGGCGCGCGAGCCTGTGACACAGCTGTAAATGATAAATTCATCCAGGCTGGTCCGGGCAAGCACATCCCGCCCGAATTGCTCGATGCCGTCCTGCTGAAATTGTTTGCGCACCGAGAACTGTACCCGCGCCAGCCAGGCTTCGGCGCCGTTAGAAAAACTGATCAGATAGGGGCTGTGCTGGTCGGGCGGCGCTGCGATCACCACCCCGACCGCGCCGGCGATGCAAACCACCTGGCCGGTCTCATCGAGGATCGCTGAGCGGGTGACGATCTGGGTGCCGTTTGGCAGGTCGAGGTGCGGGGTAATTTTCATGTTTGCAGCAGCTTTCGGATCAATTCGTCGTAGGCATCTTTCATTGGCAGGTCAAAAACCACATGAATGCGCCGGCGCTCCGCCACAACGGTTTCTTTGGTGATGGGGTTCAGGCCGGGTTTCTCGTAGCTTTCCCAATACAGGCCGATGCCGCGTTTTTGCCAGTTGGGCAAATCGTTGAAGTTGATCCCGTTCTGAAAAAGCAGCTCGTTCTTGGCCGCCACCGACAGCCTGAGCATGGCGCTTGTGGCCAGGTCAACTGTTTGGCCCTGTTTGCGCAGCATCCAGTAGCAGTGGGCGTTCAGCGCATTGCGGTGAGCATCCTCATTGCGCCAGCGGAAGTAATCCAACACCAGATCTTCAGTCGGAAGCTGGGAGATGCGGCAGTCAAAGGCCGCCAGATCGCCCAGCAGCAGCGAGAATTTGGCGCTGGCTTCGCCGGCCAGGATGGAATTGTATTTGCGCATTTTGCGCTCGAACGCAGTTTCATCCCGATGAAAAAGCAGGGAAATCTCGTCACTCTGGGTATAGCCGTAGATTACCCGAAAACCGCACTGCATCAGGTGTTCCACGGTTGCCACCATGTAGTCGCGAAAGCGCAAATCATACGGCGCTTCAAAATGGTGTGTTTCTTTGGTCAGTCTGGTGAAACTGCGCCCATCGATGCGCGCAACCATATACAGCCCCGGCAGCACACACATATCGGCGGCGGTCTCAAAGACACGCATTTTCGTATCCAGATCGTCAAATTTCATTCTGCCGTTCCTTGACCACAAACTGGCTGGAAAGCGGGTCAATTTGTACATAGAAAAGCCGGTTAAAACCCTCGACAAGCGTGGGGACTTCCAGGTGCCTGTGAGTCGCAATTACCCCCTTTTCGGGAATCTTAGCCTTACCACTGCGCTGACTATTGCGCTGCAGGGCATCCTGCAGCCGGGATTGGAAGTAGTAGCCTTGAACTTGAAAACCGGCGGCCCTGGCCAGCTCGATATAGCTGGCGCGCTCGCTCTTCAATATGTTGGTATTATCCACCACAAAAGGCTGTTTCGCCACGAGGCAGGCCTGTAACATCAGGGATTCGCGCTGGCGGGTTTTGAGCATGTCCAGGTTGATGCGCACATGTGTACTGAAGAAACGTTCCTTGTAGAACGTGGATTTGCCCACAGCCTGAATGCCGATGAAGATGACCGCTTCCATGAGGCAAGTATATCTTTCTTGCGTTTACTTTGCAGGCAGACCGAAAACCTGGATGCGCCCATTGCCCAAACCAGTAATCAGAGTTGTGCCATCCGGCGAGAAGAACAAGGGTGGGAAAAACCCTGGCAGGCTTTTGAGCAGTTTCCCGTTGGATGCATCCCATATGTTTGTAGTATTGTCTGCGCTGGTCACGAGTAGACTTCCGTCTGGACTAAAGGCAACCGCGCTAACGTATTGCGGGCCTTTCATGCTTTGCATGGGCTGCCAGGTGCGCAAATCGTAGAGAAAAATCTGCCCGCTGGAATAATCTGCTGCGGCCAATACTGTGCCGTTGGGGTGGAATGCGAATTGGTAGCCTTTGGTTTTCCATGTGCGCAAAAGCGTTCCTGTTGTAACCTCCCATAAATACAGGTTACTCTCCCGGTCAGTCCCACCATCTGATCCGAGCAAAAGGTTGCCATCCGGGCTAAAAACCAGGTCGGAGATATAAGTCTCTTTGACGAGTTCAAGCGGTTGCTCATTTAACTTACCCAAATTCCAAAGCAATGTATTTCGGTTTGTATCTACCACGGCCAGGTGGGAACTTTCAGGCGAGAAGGCAATTGCAAGGGTCCCCTGGGAAAACGATTTTTCGGGATATTTCTCCAGGCTGCGCCAGTTGGGGCTGACGGCATTATTTTCACCCAGCACAATTCCCGTTTTGGCGCTGTAAGCCAGCCATTTTCCATCCGGGCTGATGGCCTGGTGCGTGGCGTCCGCATCTGGCGCAGTGATGATGCTGGGGCGTTCAGCCAGAGTTGCGCCATCCCAGTGCCAGATGCGGAATTCCTGGCCAGATGTTGTCACCCAATTAGAACCGTTGTTGCTCAAGGCCAGCAGGGAGCGGAAATCGCTAAAACCGGGAATATCCCATGCCAAACTGGGCTGTTTGCCCGGAGCGATATTCCAGATTTGAACTTTTCCCCCGATTGCTGCGACCTGCCGCCTATCGGGCGAGATGTAGACATTTTTGGCTCCGCCGGGTAATTTGTAGAGCAGTTTGCTTGTTTGCAGATCCCATATTCGCAGATTGCCATCCCCGCTGGCTGTCAACAACCTGTTACCATCGGGCGTAAAGTCAAAGGCTTGGAAGCCTTGCAAAAAATCCCCTTCCCATCGATGCCATTCTCCGGCGGGCAGGCTGGCGCGCAAACTGGGCGTTGTGGCGGAACGCAGGTCCCAAAGCTGGATCACACTCTCCGGGTTTTGGCCAGGGTAGTATATGCCCGAAGGCGCAATTTCGTAGCGATAAAACCATACTAGGAATGTTTTTCCATCAGGGCTAAAGCCTCTCACCACTGGGGTCATGCCTGATAATCCAGTGGACTGAACGATTTTTCCCGTGCTGGCTTCCACCAATTGGATGGTGTTGTCATCGGTTTGAACCAACCATTTTCTATCCGGGCTGACCATACCTTCCGGCTGGCTGGCTTCCGTTTTATCGAGAAACTCTCCTGTCAGTGCTTTCCAACGATAAGTAACCTTTCCGCATTGGGCCGAAACAACCTGTTCATCGGATGAAAAGGATATGCTGGTGTACCAGCAGCCCGGGTTCTCCAGATTTTTCAGAGTATACAGGCTGTGACCTGTGGAAATGTCCCAAACTTGCACGGATAACTCTACTTGCGCGGCTAATAGTTTTCCGTTGGGGCTAAAATCCAACTGATTAACGCGTCCGTCCGCAGGCAGGGAAACTTTGGGCCGAGTATCACCTTGCCCAAAGATGTATACCCTTGGATACCCACCGATCGCCAGGTTTTTCCCATCGGGTGACCAGGCGACAGCCCCGATTTCTCCCAGGCCGAATTCCTTGAGCATTTCCAACCGGGCAGCGTTTTGCGGCTGGATGGCGTTTTCAGATGAGGTTGGTGGGGATAATGGCGGTATAGAGAGCATAGGGATGGATAGCACAGGCACGGGTAGCTGAGTTGCCGTTGGTGTTGGGGTCAAAAGCGACGGTGCTGGCGTGGCCGTCAAGAGTAGGACGGTTTCTGCCTGTTGTACAACAGATGAAACATCCCAAAGGCGAACAGCGTTATCGTAGGAACTGGCGGCAAGTCGTTTTTTGTCCGGGCTGAACAATATCCTGTAAGGCAAGTGAAAATCAATTGAGAGCAATCCCGCGCCTGAGACACAGTCTGCAAGTAAAATTTTGTAATAGTCTGCCCGCGCAAACAAACGCCCATTCGGGTGGAGCGCAACTGCTGTGCCCCCACGCCCTTTGGCAAAATCATACAGGTGTTGGCCGGTTCGCGGGTCATAAAATTTAAATGGGCCATCGTTCGCTTTGCCGAGAACAATCTGACTGGTGCTTATCGCCACATGCCAATAATTTTCCCGCCCGGGTATTTCTGTGAAATATACCGGTTTGCCAGTTACCAGATTCCAGCGCCAGATGCCGCGGCTGGCAACATAAATCAAATCCTTGCTATCTGCGCTAAAGGCTAGACCATCAGAATCGCCTGCTTTGTCAGCGACAAGTTTTTGCAAGAGCTGTCCCGTGCCTGTATCCCATAACGAGATGCCGCACGATCCGGCAGTAGCCAGCATTGCGCCATCCGGAGAATAGGCGACAAGATTGGCCCAGTTGCATGAGGAATCGCCGGCGCTGAACGCGCGCAGTTTTTGGCGGCTTGTTGTATCCCAGATTTGCACATCCATGTACATCCCAACCACGGCAATCTGGCTCCCATTTGGTTGAAAAGCAACGTCATCGATTTCGTTGGAATTTACCGGCAGGGTCGCAATCCATTTTTGGGAGGGGACTTGCCAGAGATTGACGTTGTGATCGGCCACTGCCATCAGGTCGCCGTCAGCGCTGAAAGCAAGAGCTTGAATTTCGCTGCCGTATTCGGGCAAGGTCAGGGTCGCTTGGCCGCTTTCCGCATCCCAAATTTGCACAGTGTTATTGAGTAATACTGCCATTTGACGGGTATCTGGACTGAGGCGGATGGCAGTGGTGATGGATAAATCAGTCGGCGGTCGTTGGTATTGGCGGGATAAATTCTGGCCGAACTGCATAACAGTTTCCAGGGAAACCGTGGGCAGGAAATTGCCATCCAGGGCGTACTCCTGGGTTGAGTTGTCATGTAATATGCCGACCAATAACTTTTTCCCCTGATCGTGATAGGCCACGTATTGAAGACCCTGTTTGAAGTCGCGCAATACGAACAGGTTTTGCCCGGTTTGCGTATCCCAAAACTTGACAGTGGCATCTTTGCTGGCGGATGCCAGCACTCGACTGTCCGGGCTGAAGCTCAGACTGGCAACAGCGCTATCATGTGAAAATTCGTAAAGCTGCTTGCCGGTGGTGGTACTCCAAAGAGTAACACGGTTGGGCTGGTTGGCCGCGGCAAGCTGCTTTCCATCCGGGCTAAAAACAAAAAAGCGGTCTCGTTTTTCCCATTCCAAGTCGCTCGCCTGGATGCTGGTTATCAGTCTGCCTGTGTCGCTTTCGCGCAGTTCCAGGTTCTCAACGCAATGTTGTCCGCCATCTGCCATTTTTTCGCAAACCTGGTTGAGAAAAGCAAATGTTTTGTCATTCGGTGAAAATACGGGCGCCGTCTGGGGCATAAGTGAAAGATCTTCAAACCAGGGCCTGGCCTCGTCGTTTTGCAAATCATAGCGCCAGAAAGTAGAAGTTGCATAATCCGAAACAGGCAGGATCAGGCTTTTTTGATCAAGGGAAAAAGCCACAGGCCCAAATGATTTTTCGCCGAAAATATCCTTACGGATGGTTTTGACAACTTGCCAGGTCTGTGTATCATACAAATAGACGCCAACCGAGCTTGTCACAGCCAGTAATTTGCCATCCGGCGACCAGGTGACATCGCTGGCGGAGCCTTTGCCGAGTATGCCCAGATCAACAGCCTGCGGTTGGGGCACTGGGGTTGGGGTGTTTGTGGGGGTAAGATCAGCCTGGGTTGGTTGAACTGGTGCGCAGGCAGCTAACACCAGGCAGGCAAACAGAACGCAAGCTATATTTTTCAAAAGCCCCGTCATAATTCGCTGTGCTTTTGTTGTAAGTTTTTTGGCATCCTATAACCTCGGGTCCACCGGCTCGCTCTCAAGCGCTAGCACGCCAAAGACGCACTCGTGAATTTTGCGCAGAGTCTGCCTGCCCACAAAACGCTGCAGGGCATCAGTTCGCAATCCAGGCAAACCCAGTCTGTCTGGAATTTCTCCCAAAAGCCAAAGTTTTCTAGGGCTGATTGAAGCTGCTCGATAAGAGCTTTCTCCATATCTGGATCGCCAAAGAAGCGTCCTCCGGTGCGCGAAAGACGATGCCGCTGTCGTTGCAATCACCCCACTACGCGGCCTTATTGCCGCCGAGACTGGCCCAAAGCCGGGCATCGGCCAACCCCTGCCCCACTTTGAGCGAGGTGGGATTAGGCGCGAGGGTTTTGATCTGGTCGACGTTGAGTTTCGGCATGGAGTAATTTTAGTCGATGTCAACAGTGAGAACAATCTATCAGGAGCTATTTTCGAAAACGAAAGTTCTTTCTTTACCATTAAGCTTTGGCTGCTTTCCCCAAAATTCGCGAACAGTTGGCCCGTTCCGCTGGACCCTATCATGAAACAGAAATTTCCAAATTTCATACGGCCAGACCTGCCGGCCAATGCGATAATACCAACGCATGGCATCACGAATGGCCAATTCAGGGTGGGTCAGGACGCGCGCCAGCGCACGCGGGCGCAACTGCATCACAGCTTCTATAAACTTAACCCAGAGCAATATCCGCCAAGGCGATAAATGGCGTGTGGCCAATACCTGGTGTTTGTAATCCCATTTGCTTTGGTCAGTTTGAATGACCCGCCGTTCGGCGACATCCTGAAAATAGGGTGTCCAGCGATGCGGTGTTGCGTACAACATTTGGATTTGATCGGGGTCATAAGAAAGTAATTGCTGTAAACTGCGCGAGTAATCCCGGTCGGTTTCTTCCTCAAACCCAACCACATAGGTGGCCATTGAGATGATGCCATGTTGGCGTAACAGGCGAATGGCCTCGCGGTCTTTGGCGATTACGCTGCCTTTACGGATCTTTTTCAGGGTTTGTTCATCATAGCTTTCCATGCCAAGCAGAAAGCGTGCCACCCCGGCCTGCTTGTAAAGATGCAAAATATCGGCATCGCGCACAATATCATCAGCACGGGTTGAGCCAACAATTGTGATAGAGATATTCTCGGCGACGATGGCTTCCAGAAAGGCACGCCAGGTTGGCCGGGATGCCGTTGGGTTTTCGTCTGCCAGGTTGAATACTTCGATACCATAGGCGCGGTGAAGCCAGGCAAGCTCTGCCGCAAATTTCTGCGGATCGCGATGACGCCATTTTGACCAGAAAATGCGTTGGCCGCAATAACTGCAATCATGTGGGCAGCCCCGCGAAAACTGCACGACTACAGCGCGTTTATCTCCCCAATAACTGTAACGGCTGGGATCAATCAATTCCCACCCCACCCGAATTGCGTCCAGATCGTTGATCAGTGGGGCAGGGCTTGTGGCAAAGGCACCACCGTTTTTGAGATAGGCGATCCCCGGAACACCATCGAGCATTGCACCATTCTCTAGCGCGCTTATCAAGCGAACGATTGTTTGCTCCCCTTCGCCTCTTACAATTACGCTGATTTGTGGCTCGTCTTCCAGGATTTCCTGCCAATGGTAGGTTGGAAAAACACCCCCATAAATGACCGGCGTGCCAGGCAGAGCCTTGTGGATTGCGCGAGTGATCTCCACCACCACTGGGTGCCCGGATGTCGAGCCGGAATGTCCCAAAAGGATTGCATCGGGGCGCAGCCTTAGCGCTTCATCCGTGATTTTGGAAACGGTCAATGGGCCAAATTCAGCATCCAGCAGTTCGACATAGTGTCCCGCATCGATCAATGCGCCACCCACGGAAAGCAAGCCCAAAGGTGGCAAATGTTCGTGTGGAATTCGACTGCCGATTGCAGGATGTGGGGGATTGATGATCAGGATGCGCATGGCGATGGCCTCTTTTGATTTGGATGAGCGTTGATATGCACAAATTTAATCCGTGAACACGCTCAAAACATGCCAGAGACTATCAGGAAAATTCAGAAGGTGGAATCTTTTGCGTTGATGAGCAAGAACGGTTGCATGGCATATTGTTGTCCCAGGCTCCCCACTTTCGGAAAGTGATGAATCATATTCAGATCGCCAATTTTTATTCCACCGTTCCATAATTATAGGCTGTTTGAAATCTCTGGAAAATTCATGCAGATGACAAAGTTTAGATACTGGTGCGTTCACTTGTCCAAGAAACACGTACTTTGTCACACAACGATACAATTGTCATCGAGTGCTATTGTGGAACTACCACTTGACGTTTGCCAACATTCTGATAAAATATCGGCCACAACTGAATATCTGCTATCTTCACGTCGGACAGACAACCGATCGTCTGTACTTTCCCTATTCTTTACGTTGGCAAGCATCTCCCACACCGCAAGGGTGTGGTAATCTGTTTTATAAACAGATAGCTGCAGCGTTTAGTTGAATTCGATCCATCCGACGTGGAGAAAACAATGACTGAATTCAATTTTGCAGATGACGGACAAATGAATGCGTTTTGCCGGGAGTTAGGCCTGGCGTTGAGGCGTATTGCTCGTCAAGACCAAGATCAGCCTGACATTGCCATCGAACTACCAACGCCAACCGAGAAGACGGTCCCAATCCGCGCTTTCGTGTTGGAAGATGTCAGCGGGGATTAAGACATGTCCAATAAGAACTCCCTACTCAACCTTAAAACACCGGACCAGGTCTTGTCCTTTCTCAAGGGCTTTTGGACGGACGTAAAATGTGAAATGCCCACCGACAACCAGCGCGCAATTATTTATGTGCGCAAGTCCAGGGTGTTAACGAATGAGCCGCATTACTCGGATGTGGTTCAGAAGAAAAGGTGCACCGAGTTTGCTGAAAGCCAGGGCTGGAAGATTGTTGAAGTGATCATCGATTTGGATGAGTCTGGCAAAAACGCGAACCGCCCAGGCTTTCAACGGCTGCTTGGGCTTGTAAAGGCGGGCAGGGCGGATGTCATCCTGGTCTATAACCTGGATCGCAGCTATCGCAATGGTTTTAGTTTTCCGCAGTTCATTGCTTATTTGCAGGATTATGATGTTGATCTGGTCAGCCTGACCGAACAGCTTGACAGCCGTACCTTTGTTGGACGCCTGATCATGA
>JAPLGT010000185.1:0-19938 GCA_026390035.1 Chloroflexota bacterium | reverse complement strand
GCAGGCTGTAAAAGAGCCGGCTGCTTTTGAACGTTCCAACTATATGAAGGTGTTGGGTTCATATCGTGATCCGCCATAAAAAGCAGGGCATAAATAATTTGCCTTCGCTATGTGCTAAATAAAAAAAATAAGACTGGACAGTTGCCAAACTGCAGCGCCCAGTCTTATTTTTTAATCCGGAAGGCCAATCCATTTCTTCGGAAATGGCTATTTGACCTGAATGATATTTTTTACGATAAATAACGCATAAGGTTTACCAAAATCTCTGCAAAAAAAAGTAGGGTAAGGTTTTATTGTGGTTATTTAGGATTGGTCTATAAGGGGCAACGGGGTACCTTGTGGTTTGTCCGCTCAGGCGTATGTCATCCTATCAAGTGGATTGCGATATTAATCTTTGTGACCGAAATACCCAAATGCGATCAGCGCTCCAGAAACCAGGGTTATAGCGGCTCCGAACTGTAGTAAATCGCTGTAATTTTTAATATCTACCAGCTTCTCCACAAATTTCACTGCCATCACCAGGATGATCATGCTGCTCAATTTGGTTTTTAACTCGTACAGATCGTGCGATACCACACATCCGCAATGAATAATTCGTAAAGGTTGACTGAAAAGATCAATAGGGTGGTGGCGATTAAGAAGCTGTCGACGATTTCGATCAACGCAACAGTTATGCCTACATCTTTGCCCTGGCTTTCGGCGATCAACACCAGCGCGTGTGTGGTTTGAAACACCCCCCACACAAAGGCTGCCAGTGTGGCTGCCAGCAGCCCCAGGACACCGATGATTGCCAGATAGCGGGATTTTTCAAGGAGTTTGGACATGATTGTTTTACCATATGTTTTTGGTATGAGCCTGTGGCAAACATCGATTAAAAAATGGTGCGGGGGCACCATTTTTTAATTTAGGCAGGCTGAGTTACAGCTGTTCGAACCGGCTGACCGGCACAACGAATACAGTGGCACGTTTCTGCTCGTTCACTTCGGCAGTGGTCTTTTCACGCAATAATTGGATGGCAGCTTCAACCTGCTCGTCATCCACACCGATCAATAGGGTGGTGCTGCCCTTACGGAAGAGCCCGCCGGTGGAAGCTACGCGTGTCACCCGAAAACTATCGGCTGTAAGTGCCTGGACCACATTGTCCACATCGTCATCCTTGAGAATGGCAAAGATCAATTTCATATTAAAACTCCTCAAATCGTTCGACAGGCAGGGTAAACATGGTGGCACCGCCTACCGTTACGGGCACGGGAGTCGGCATGGGTAGGGGTGAACCTTCAAGTGGGATGGCGAGATATTCGACCCTTTGGCGACATGAAGATTGAAGCGCTTTCAGAACTTTTTCCTCTTCACCATCGAGTAGCCCAATTAACAGGGTGGCGTTCCGGCGTCCCAGAAATCCACCTGCACTGGCCAGATGTGTTACCGGAGCGTGAATCTGCTCAAGGGCGCGTAGAGCCAGGTCGACATCCTGATCCTGGATTACCGCGGTAGTAATGGAGTGGATATTGGTAGATTTTGCCATCAAATACTCCTCATTCGCACGCAATGACTGCGTTGGTGGGGTCGTTTAACGTAATCGGCTGGCCATTTGGGAAGATCACTTCTGTCTGTCCCATCAGGCGTGTGACCGTCAAGCCTCTATATTTTACCGTAACCGGCCATGGGAATAGGTTTTCTCCCGTGAGAATCACCCTGGTGGGTGATTGGATTTCAACTCCCAGCGCAGAAAGAAAAAGTCCGAGTGGAGCCAGTCCTTGTAGTGTATTGCGTTCGCCCAATCCTGCACCGGTTTCGGCATGGTAAGTACGATAAAAAGCCTGTGAGCGTTTGAGGTTCTGGATGACAGCTGAAGTGATGTGTGCCGTCAATCTGACAGCCTCACGGCGGTAACCATAGGCTAACAGGCCTTCACCTATCAGGTGGTTCCAGGGCAGGTGAACGCTGTTGCTGACCGGGTCGGCTTCCTTGATAAACAAACGCGGCAAAGCTGGGATCCCATAAGGATGGTCGAACTGGTTGGCATCGAGAATCGTTTGGTAGATGAGAGAGTGCGCTTCGTGTTTGCTCGGAATGCCAGCCCAGAGTGGCAGTAGCAGGGTATGGTCAGCAATGGTCAGGTCTACTGTTTGGATGTTGATGCGATCCTGGTGGCTAAGCCCATCGAATTCAAAACTTCCAAGCGATGTGTAGACTTTTTCGCTGGTGGCTACCGCTCCGCTGGAGCTGTAGGTAAAATCACGGGTGTTGAGTATTTCTGTTTGTTCATCGCCATTCAATTTTCCTGTGATGATAACATGCGGACGCTTAAGAGCTTCGTCCTTGCCCAGAATCCGGATGACAAGTCTGACAGGTTGTTTGAATTCTTTTTGCAGCGTGAATTCGTGTGCAGCCTGACGTTCGCTGACTAATTTACCTGGCAGACTCAAGTGAGTATCACGGTCGGCATAGCGAAAGAGCACGTTATCGGCATCCCAGCAGGCATGAACACCCTGGCGCAATGTCTCAGATTGGGCTTTGAGCGTAATAATGTCAGATGATCGTCCTAGCAGGTCGGCCATTTTCATGAGGCACTCAGCCTCGCGGAAAAGCGCAGCTGAAAGTGCCGGGCTTTGGACCGTGGTAATGTTGATACCTTTGGCCCAGGTATGCCAGCCATCAAAGAGTGGGTTTTCATCAAATCCGGTCTGGGTTGGATGCTGCCATTCCGGCAGTCCGTTGTGATCGTGGTCGCGCGCTGGTGAAAACCAGGACCAGAAGAAGGCTAGCAGTGCGGGATACACGGAGATGATGAATTCTTTGTCGCGCCCGGCTTGAGCAAGACGCCAGACCAGACTGGCGAGATAAGGCGCAGCCAAAAAACGTCCCCGCTGACCTGCCAGACCAGGCTTACAGTCGATGGTGCCGTTGTGTGTATCCTGCACACTTAGATAATTTTGTAATACACCCCGCATATATTTTGGAGCCGCAGGTAAAAGTGTTGAAAGATAATAGGCTTCCAAGGCTGGCTGGCCATTCCAAAAATGTTGATAATCGCTGCCATCACCCAGGCGTGAATACCCTTGGTCTGGCTGTCGCGATAAGACAAAACTGGAGTGTGGCAGATGTTCACTCGGTCCCATCAGCAAACTGAATGCGTTTTTTTGCGTAAAAGCAAGCGTGGCATCCCAATCCGGATCGCCAGTATATATCTCAACTGTTTCGCTTGCATTGAGTAATTCAATCAGTGCTTTTTCTGCATCGAAGGGGCGTGCGACGGTTTTTCGGGCCAGTTCAAACGAGCTTTGGGCGTCTTTGAGGGTTGCAAGTGCCCAGGTAACCTGACGTGATGCCCCGGGGGCCAGATCCAGAATAAGCGCCAGCGAGGAATAGGGGCCGGGGCCTGCCTGTGGTCCGCCGGTGAGAAATAGGACCGGGCGCAGGTCATCAATCTGTCCTTCTAGCGTGGTGACAGACTGGCGCTGGTTGGTAGTCATATTCTGTCCATCCAGGGGGATCAGCTGTCCGACCAGTTCAAACCGGATCGGGTGGTGGATGAGAGAGTGATTTGTGACTGTGAATCGTCCACTGGCGACCTGGGACGAGACAACCCAATAGTCAGCCGTTACATCCACACCTGGATAAGGGGAAAAGGTGATTGAAAGAAAATTTGGGTAAAAAGCGCGTACGTGTGGCGGAATGGCAAACTCTGCAGGGTCATTGATGGCTTTTCCATTTTCAGTAAAGCGTGGAAAAATACGCATCAGGCGTGCACGCAAGCCGAAGGTAGTGCGCAAGGCCACGGCGGATGGGTCACCGCCGCTTAGATCAAGATCCCAAATATGGTCATTTATATAGTCTGGGATAGTAAAACGAGCATCAGCAGCGATTGTGAGCTGAAGCGGGTCACCGGGAACGAGATTCCATATACGCATACTGCAACTATTGTACGTGTAACAGCGTCACAGGTCAAAGGGGAAAAGCGTGTGAAAATTTATGGTTGACGAAAATAGATAAACGCTGTATATTTACACTGTAAATATACAGCGTTTATCTAGGAGATAGTATGGTCAGGCCGAAACGAACTTCTCAATTCCCAAATTTTCAGGATGCCATCAAGGAAACCGCCTGGCGACAAATAAGCGAGGTTGGTGCACCGGCTCTCTCGCTGCGGGCCATCGCGCGCGAATTGGAGATCACAGCCCCGGCGATTTACAATTACTTTCCTTGTCGGGACGATCTGGTGACGGCACTCATCATTGATGCATATACTTCTTTTGGGGATTCGCAGATTGCGGCACGGGATGCCATTTCGCCGGATGATCCGGCTGGCAGATTGACCGCCATCGGACTGGCGTACCGTAACTGGGCGCATACTTATCCTCAGCGTTATCAATTGATTTTTGGCACGCCCATTCCAGGCTATGTCGCTCCTTTGGAGCGAGTGCTGCCTTCGGGGGCGCGTTCACTGGGGGTATTGGTCAGCGTTGTAGAAGCCTTGCGGGTGAAAGGGCAACTGAGGGTTGGTAATTTTCCACAAGTTGCACCGGGTTTTGGACCCGCTTTTTCGATTTGGAAAACCCATGGTGGTGAAGCTGATCTTTTGAGCCTGTCTGTGGCAGTCTTGTTCTGGAGCCAGGTACATGGCCTGGTTTCGCTGGAAATTGCCGGGAATTTGCCTCCTTTTGGGTTGGATGGTGATGCGCTGTATTTATATGAGCTTGAAATGTTGAATAATCACTTTATTGCCGGGTGAACCGCTATTGTGTTGGCTGGTAACTTGATCAATGCCTTTTCAGGGTCGGGATGTTTGACTTATTGAATAGAGGTTAATTATGAAAGCAATTCTACTGGATGGTTCTCAAAGAAATGATAGCACGGCCAGCAGTGTGCGCGGGGCACTTAACCATGAGCTTCAAAACCGGGGTTGGCAGGTCGAGCATATCTTGCTGATCGATCAAAAAATCGGCAACTGCGCCGGCGATTTTTTCTGTTGGATCCGCAGTCCGGGTGTTTGCAATGTGGATGATGACAATCGCAGCATCGCTGAAACAGTGATACGCAGTGATTTGGTGGTTTACCTGACCCCTGTGACTTTTGGCGGTTATTCTTCGGCATTGAAACGCATGGTTGATCACCAGATACAGAATATATCGCCGTTTTTTGCCAAGTTGGATGGCGAAACGCATCACCAGAAACGTTATGACAAATATCCCGACTTTCTGGCTTTGGGTTGGATGCCAAAGGCCGATCGGCATGCTGAAGCGGTTTTTCGACAGCTTTGCCAGCGGAATGCCATTAATTTTTATGCGCAGAAATCTGCCAGTGCAGTGGTTTTGGCCGGTCAATCTGAGGGCGAGATCCAGGCTGTCTTGCAAAACAGTCTGGATGATCTGCAAAACGGCCGTAAGCAGCCGGTCATTAAAATTCCTGAAGACAGCTCGCGTTTTCCCATGCCTGCGCTTGTTAGCAGCGGCCAGGCAGCTCACCCAATTAGGCGTGCTTTGCTGCTTGTGGGCAGTCCACGGACAAGAAAGAGTACTTCCCACGCGCTGGGTGGCTATTTGCTGGATCAGTTGAGTGCTCAATCAATTCAGGTCGAAACGATTTATTTACATACCGTTTTGCGCTCAGCCGAAAAGATGAAAGCTCTGCTGGCTGAGGTGGATGTGGCTGATCTGGTGCTGCTGGCTTTTCCGCTGTATGTGGATTCTTTGCCGGCACCAGTGATCGATGCACTTGAGCGCATCGCTGCACATCGGCGCAATGCAGAGAATCTTCGGCCGGCTTTATTTGCTGCGCTGGCAAACAGCGGTTTTCCGGAAGCGGCCCATAATGCAACCGCGTTGGCTATCTGTGAAGTCTTTGCCCGAGAGGCCGGCTTTACCTGGGCCGGGTCCCTGGCCCTGGGGGCGGGCGAAGGATTGGTGCACGGGGAAGCTCTGAAGGATGCGGGTGGGCCGGCCATCCTGATTAAGAAAGCGCTGGATCTGGCTGCGCAGGCTCTGATTAAGGGCGAAAGCATTCCCACGGCTGCCACCACCCTGCTGGCAAAACCAATTATTCCGGCCTGGTTGTACCGTTTTATCGGTGGTTTTGGCTGGTTTCAGCAAGCCAAAAAGTATGGCGTGCAAAAGCTGCTAAAACGTAAATCTTATTCTTGAGAAATAACTTTTTAATGGAGAAAATAGAATGAAAGACGAACTGCATGTAATATTTGGAACAGGTCCCCTGGGCAAGTCGGCTGCACGGGAATTGGTAAGGCTGGGTAAGCGCGTGCGCATGCTGAACCGCTCTGGAAAAGTGAGCGGACTACCTGCTGCTGTGGAAGTTGTGGCCGGGGATGCCTATGATCTGCAAAGGAATATTGAGTTAACCAGGGATGCAAGCGTGGTTTATCAGTGTGCCCAACCGCTCTATTATGAATGGGCTGAGAAGTTTCCAGCTTTTCAGGCCGCTATTCTGGGCGCTGTTGAAAAAAATGGGGCCAAGCTGGTGGTGGCTGACAATCTCTATATGTACGGCGATACCCACGGTGTGCCTATCAGTGAGGATATGCCCTATCAGCCACATACAAAAAAAGGGAAGGTAAGGGCTGAATTGGCCGAGGCCGTCATGTCTGCCCACACGGCCGGGAAAATCCGCGCGACAATCGGGCGGGCATCAAACTTCTTTGGCCCGGAAGATCATGCGGTCACCGACCTGGCTATTCGCCCGGCGCTGTTGGGCAAAACCATTAACCTGATCGGGCGCATGGATCAGGCGCATACTTTTTCATATGTGGTTGATTTTGGTAAATTACTTGCCACGCTTGGTACACATGATGAAGCGTTTGGCCAGATCTGGTTTACGCCAAGCCCAGCACCTGTGACTCAGGCTGAATTTGTTAAATTGTTGGAAGCCGAGCTTGGTAAGCCGGTCAAGGTGCTGTTGGGTGGGGCGATGATGATGCGTTTCTTGGGGCTGTTCAATCCGATGATCCGTGAGTCAGTTGAGATGATGTATGAGTGGACCCAGCCTTTTGTGGTGGATACTAGTAAGGCTGAAAAGGTTTTTGGCTTAAAAGCAACACCACTTTCACAGGCGATTAAAGAAACTGTGGCCTGGTTGCGCGAAGAGAGTGCTATGAAAAACCCCTATTCTGGAAAATCCAGTGAAAATATTTCCCACAACAGGCCAAGAAAGTGGCCATATTTTGGGATGATGACCGCAGATATGGCATTAATATCGATAAAATCACCCACTTCCCGAAAATTTGTTTTTCAAAAGGGGACTTTTTCAGCAGGCTCCTAGAGTCATTCTGGATCGTTGGGAGTTATTTTTTGTGGTGATTTGACGGAAGACATTCCGTCAAATCACCACCTGCGGAGCAGAACATGGATTCTCGTTGCGCTGCGTGGACAAATCAGGATGGTTTCGAGAAAACCTGGCAGCCAGCGGGTGGAACCCATGAGCAGATCGAACGTTTTTGTTCAACTTGACAGGTTAAGGTAAATAACCTGAATAATGGCGCAAAATCCAACCGGTTTGACCGTTAGCCATTATTTACGATAAGCTCTGTTTTCTTGATCTTATATTCCGGAGTGGTTCATTGAAGCTGGTCGAGCAGCTTTGGGTGTAAAACCGGGTTGGCCGCAACCACAGATTGGGGTGTGGTCAAGTATTCTGGTTTGCCTTCGCTATTGGTGACAAGCGCGCCGGCTTCTTCGGCGATTAGGCCGCCTGCGGCAATGTCCCAGGCTTTGAGAGAAAACTCCCAATAACCATCCAGCCGTCCCGCGGCAATGTAGCATAGATCCAGTGCGGCGGAACCCAACCGGCGTACGCCCTGGCTCTGCATCCCCAATTTTTCAAAATAGTCAAAATTATTGCGCTTGGTCTTCCAGAGTTCATAGGGAAATCCGGTTACAAGCAGACTTTTTAGTAATTCTTCTGCGCCAGTTGTCTTAAGTTGGCGTCCGTTTAGCCAGGCGCCTTTGCCGCGTTCGGCAGTGAACATTTCAGCGCGCATTGGATCGTATACAGCGCCGAGCATTACCTGGTCTTGATAGGAATAGGCGATGGATACGCAGAAAAAGGGCACGCCGTGGGCATAGTTGACCGTCCCGTCCAGTGGATCGATGATCCAAAGGTGTTCGGTCTGGGCTGCACTGGCGCCCGATTCTTCGGCTAGAAAACTGTGTCCGGGGAACTGGCGGCTGATCTCGCTGAGCAGGAATTTTTCAGAAGCATGGTCAACTTCGGTGACCAGGTCGATGATGCCTTTAAATTTCACATCGTGATCTTTTTCATAGCTATCATACAAAATTTGGCCGGCCTGGCGCGCGAGTCGCTCCAGGTCGGCCAGGGTAGGCTGAGTCATAAGTTATTGTCCTGTTTTTTTAAGTTTTTCGAGAATATCATACACTTCTTGGAGCTCGGTTTGGATATTCTCGCGATCATTTTGAGCAAGCTGCATCATCGATTGGTAGGCCTCGCGCTGTTCTTCGGGCAGGGTGGGGAGCAGCTGCCTGGTGCGGGCAATCTGGATATTCTTATAGCGCAGTTTTTGTTCCAGGCGATCAAGATAGCCCTTGTAAAAATCTGGCATATTCATGGGGTTTGGAAGATCTTGTTGGTCCTGGGTCCAGATCTCCGCAATGGTGAGTAAAAAATCTTCTGTGTCGACCGGTTTCTCAAGGAAGCGTGTGGCGCCCAGACTCATGGCAAAATTCTTGTCTTCGAGCGTCACGAAGGTGGCAGACAGGAAAATGACCGGGATGTGGCTTGAATCGGTGTCTGATGTGCGTAGCTTCTGAATGAAGGTGTAGCCGTCCATGCGTGGCATGAGAATATCGGTGATGATCATGGCTGGCCTGGTCTTTTCTACCATTTCCAGCCCTTCCAACCCGTTATGGGCGCTGACCACTGCGTAGCCCTTAAAACGCAGCGTGAGCTCTAGAAATTCGAGCACGTTTGGCACATCTTCAACAACGAGAATTGGACCTTTCAGCATAGTGCTATTTTACTCTTTTTCAGAATAGTCAACCTTACACCTGGTTGACTATTCGACCCAGATCCGGCGTCCCAGGGCGGAAACGGCCAGTTCCACGGCCAGTTCGGCGGTTTGATTATGCACATCCAGGATGGGGTTGACCTCTACCAGGTCCATGCCCAGCAGTTTGCCAGTTTCAGCGATCATCTCACAGGCCAGGTGAGCTTCGCGGTAGGTTAGCCCGCCTGCTACTGGTGTACCGACCCCGGGCGCATGGCGAGGGTCGAGCGAATCTACATCGAAAGACAGGTAGATGCCATCGACATCCTGCATGACAAGAGCCAGGGCTTTTTCCATGGCATGGAACATGCCGATCCGGTCGATCTGTTCCATGCCCATCACGAGCACTCCGGCCTCGTGCAAATTTTTCTTTTCACCTTCGTCCAGATCGCGCGCGCCGATGACTGCGACCCGGCGTGGATCCAGTACGGGGATGTTTTCATCCCAGAGACGTGTCAGGCGCGGGTCGCCCAGACCGCAGAGGGCAGCCAGGGGCATGCCGTGGATATTTCCGGATGGCGTGGTTTCGGCGGTATTAAAATCTGCGTGCGCGTCGATCCAGATTACGCCCATTTTTTTATGTTTGGCGGCCCCACGGATGGAGCCAAGTGCGATGCTGTGGTCTCCGCCGATGACGAGCGGAAAGTGCCCCTGCTGCATGGAGGTTGCCACCGCTCCGGCTGTGCGCCGTGCCATGGGCACGATGCATTCGATGTATTTCAGGTTTGGCTCGCTGATGCTGCACATTTCAGCGATGGGGACTTCCACGTTGCCAAGATCATTAAAGCTGCAGCCGGTTCTTTGTAGTTCACGGTGCAGGTGAGCGTAGCGGATGGCGCTGGGACCCATATCCACGCCGCGCCGGTCTGCGCCCAGATCGATCGGAACACCAATAATATCGATTTGCATTTTTTGCTTCCTTATTCCATGTTGGGCTTACAACTCGCCATTCCACTCAGCGATCAGGCGTTTGAAATAATCGTCAAGGTATTTGTGGCGCTCGGCGGCGATGGCCTGGCCGGTTTTTGTGTAGATGCGTGCTTTGATTTTACTTAGTTTGAAGATATGCTCGTGATAGGAACTGTGGAGTTCAGCAGGCTCTTTTTGGCCGGTCTTTAAAAACTGTTCTGATGGCGGCGCATAGAAAGGGCGCGGCACCCGCGCAGAGTAGGCGATTACGCGCGCAATGCCGATTGCACCAATGGCGTCCAGCTTATCGGCATCGAAGATGATCTGCGCTTCCAGGGTTTGAGGCGGTTCGGTGGTGTCGCGGAAGCGATGGGCGCGGATGCAGTGTTGGACCGCGTTGATATGCCCGGTCTCCCAACCTTCGGCAGATAGTACCTCGGCAGCGAAACTGGCCGAGGCATGCTGGTGGGTGGCACGTTTGGCCTGGTCAGCGGGGTCGCTGCCTTCGGCATCGTGGAGCAGGGCGGCGGCGCGGACAATTTCCAGGTCGGCGCCTTCAGCAATCGCCAATCGTTCGGCCAGCCTGTAAACGCGCAGGATATGGTCAAAGTCGTGGACGGGGTCAGAATCTGTATACCAGCGGCGAGCTTGTTCAATGGTAGGCATGCGGGTATTATCGCATAAAAATTTCTAATCCTGTGGGAAAAGTTCATCAGGGTTACAATAGATTTTCGGCGCGCGGTGTTCCTGGTGTGCCTTATCCAATTAAATCTGAAGAGGTCAGCATGCCCGATCGCGATGTTTTTATCATCTCCGCTGTGCGTACCGCCATCGGCCTGGGTGGCCCTGGTGGCTTGCTCAATCCTTTCCAGCCGATTGATCTAGCGGTCGCGGTGTTGGTGGATGCTGTTCGCCGGGCCGAGATCAGGCCAGACAGGGTGGATGATGTGTTGTGGGGCCTGGCTTCGCCGTTGGCAGAGCCGTCGGGCAATCTGGGCCGCCTGGCCTGGCTCAAGGCCGGGTTTCCTGGGAGTGTGCCGGGTGTTCAGGTGAATCGACTGTGGGCATCCGGGCAGCAGGCTATCCATTTTGGCGCCCAGACCATCCTGGCAGGGGATGCGGATATTGTGGTGGTGGGTGGAACCGGAATGAGGTCAGACAAGCTGTTTGGTGTGGAACAGCGGGGCGAATGGACGCAAGCAGGCAAAATGCTGACAGGAATGGCGGAAAACGCCCGACAATTGGCGGCGCGCTGGAGCCTGAGCCGTGAGGAGCAGGCCGAATATGCCTTGCAGAGTCACGCGCGTGCCGGGGCTGCCATCAAAAACGGTTATTTTGATGAACAGATTTTGGCGCTGAGTTTGCCAGGAGGCGGGCTGTTTCGGGTGGATGAGGTTGTTGAGGTTGGGCCGGATGGTCCGGTTATTTTGGATAATGCGGCTCAGTTTGCGGCCGGGGCGGCTGCCCTGGTTCTGGCCTCTGCGGAAGCGGTGGGGAAACTAAACCTGATGCCTATGGCGCGGATCGAGGCGCGTGTTGTGGTTGGTTCCGATTCGGCCAATGAGTTGAATGCTCTGGTGGCTGCAGCTCAGCTGGCCTTCAGAAGATCGGGGTTGTCCCTGGCGGAAATGGATGTGATCGAGATTAATGAGGATTCTGCGGCATTGGTACTGGCCTGGGCGCAGGAAATGGGCGCAGACTTGCAGAAGGTCAACCCGAATGGGGGTGCGCTTGCCTATGGGCAGCCCGATGGTGCGATGGGAGCCATCCTGATGACAAAGCTGGTTTATGAACTCGAACGGCGCAGAGCCAGGTTTGGCCTGCAGTGCATGTGCAGTGGTGATGGCATGGCTATGGCCACTATTATTGAAAGGGTTTGAGGTTGGAGCTGATGCCTGATTATGGTATGCTTTTCCAGCTCTGAGAGTTAATCTTATGCCTGATGAACCAAGATCTTTCCGTGCAGAAGCAGTTGTCTTGCGCCATGCCAATTGGGGCGAGGCCGATCGTCTTGTGACGCTGTATACCCGCGAACACGGTAAGCTGCGTGCCATTGCCAAGGGTGCCCGCAAAATCCGCTCACACAAGGCCGGGCACCTGGAACCATTTACACACATCACCCTGCAGCTGGCCCGGAGCCGGGATATTCCGATTGTGACCCAGGTGGAAACCATCGATCCTTACCTGCCATTGCGGGATGACCTGATGCGCACCGGGTATGCGGCATATGTTCTTGAGCTGTTGGATCGCTTCACGTATGAGCAGGAAGGGGGCAATCTGGCTTTGTTTCGGCTGTTGACCGATACCCTGGAGCGTTTGTGCAGTACGGCCGAAGTTTGGGCGGTTGTGCGATATTATGAGATGCGCCTGTTGGATTTCCTGGGTTTTCGCCCGCAGTTGTTTGAATGTGCCAATTGCAGGAATACCATTCAGGCGGTGGATCAGTATTTCTCGCCATCGGCGGGTGGGGTGATTTGTCTGAACTGTGGGGGTGGCCTTCCGGGGCTGTGGCCTGTTTCTGTGGAAGTGCTCAGATATCTGCGCCACTTCCAGCGCAGTAACTACAATGAGGCTGCACGCGCCAGCAATGTGGCTGCGGGTGTGCAAAAGGAAGTTGAGACGCTCATGCAAGCCTATTTTACTTATTTGCTCGAGCGTGGTTTGAATACCCCGAATTTTATCAAGCGAGTCAGCTTGTGACGGTTTGTATGGTTTTGGTCAGCGCATGCGTTTGGCCCAGTTGAGCACGAAAAACCATGCGATCAGGAATACCAGGGGTTGCAGCAGCCGCCAGAGCAGGAATTGAAACCATTTCCATTGCATTGGGTAAATAATGTAGGCGATGAGCCAGCGCGCGATGAGGGTTTGCCCGAGCGGGCTGGCTAATAAGCTCTGGCGGTATCTTTTTAGTGAGAAGTTGTCGCGCTGGCAAGCCTGCACCAGTTCTCTGGCTGCCAGTTTGCCATAGCCCAAGGCCACGCTGATGCCCTCGCCAAAGATCGGGTCTGCGCCGGCGGCATCACCGATGAGCATAATGCGAGGCGCGCTGATCTTGATAAACGGGTCGAACCAGCGGATGGGATGTCCCTTGAGCTCGTAATCTTCCAGGTTGTAGCCAAAACGCGCCATTTCGGCGGCCAGGGTCGGCTTGAGTGCGGCGCGTTTGCCTGCGGCGAGGATGTTGGTGTCATAGATACCCCAGCAGCGCATGGGCTGGCCATTTCGTTGGGTGGGGAAGTCCCAGGTGTAGCCGGCGATGCCCTGCGGAACGGGGGAGAAGTCGAAATAGGCATCTTGACTGGCGTGCTGAAGGTTGGCGTTGGGTGGGGCGAGCAATTCGAGGACGCGGGCGGTGTAGATGGGTTCATGGGGCAGGATGCAGCGGCGCACGATGCCATTTGAGCCATCCGCGCCAACTACAATATTTGCGTGCAAAACCTCTGATTCTGTTTCAACAATCACCCCGGTGCTATCTGCCCGGACGCTTTTGACGATCTGGTTTTCGCGGATTTCGATACCGCGTTGGCGGGCTTTGGCTGCCAGCCAGGCGTCGAATTCTTGCCGGTGGATGATGCGTAGGCTGTGCTGATCACCTGGCGCGCGAATGGTGAGACCTTTGCCGGCGAAGTTAAAATGGGTGCCAATGCAATCCACATGTGGAATTTCGCTGACATCCAGGCCCAGCCCCTGCAGGATGATTTCGGCATCGATGACAAGGCCGCCAGCGCAGAGTTTGGGGCGCGGATAGCAGGCCTTTTCGAGTACGATGACGCGCGAGATCAATTCTGGCGCCAGGCGTTGTAGGTGCAGGGCGGTTGAGAGCCCGGCGGGGCCGCCGCCAATGATGATGATATCTTTTTGCATGGAATGATTGTATTGAAATGGAGAAGGCTTGTAAAGCCTGAATCTGGCCCGAATCTGGTATAGGGGCCAGATTCTGTTAAACGCACAAAGCAAGCTGGAGCTGCGGGTTCTTGATAATAAAAAAGCGGCCGGGTAGGCCGCTCAATCATACAGGCTGGACAAACTAACTCCCTGATGGGGGTTGTGGGTTTTCTTTGGTGGGGGCGGGCTTTTTGACCAGCTTGCTCTTAATCTTTTGATCTTTCTTCTTCTTTTTCTCTAACTCTCTCTGGCGTTTTTCGTGTTTGTAGTTTACCTGGGGCAATGGATTATCCTTTCTTGATTTGTGATGGGCGCAGCATACCGAATTTTATTGATATAAACATTATGCCATAAAAGCGCGGCTTTTCCACTAATTGATAGGTGAATCCAAGGATAGTTTGGCAGGTAGTTTTGGCCTGGGGATGACAAGAGAGTGGCTAACATGGCTACTCGCGGGTATTCTCACAGGGGTTGTTCCCCAGGCAAGGGAACATTCCTAAAATGGTATGAAGTTTTTTGTGTTGATTGAATGGATGATCTTCCTTCAAATCATTACCTGCGAGATCTAATCCGCAAATTCAGCGGTCAGCCCAAAGCTGGCAGGCCAAACCGGGTGAATAGTTTTTCGTCGGAGGTCAGAAAGTCATTTATTTCGCGGATCTGGCCTTGTTCAAGGCTGAGCACATGCAGGGCTGATGGTTGGTACGATCCGGTTGGGGTGAGTTGGTAGACGGCAAAGGCTGGGCTGCCATTGGCGCGGGTGGCGACCAGCCGCAGGGGCGCATCTGCCAGGGTTTTGAAGATATTGGTTTCCAAAAAGGTTTGAATATCCTGGTGACCGCCGAACCAGACAGGGAAAGGCGGCATGGTCAGGGTGGCGTCTTCGCGCAAGAGTGTCACCAGGGTGCTTGCGTCGGCGGTTTCCCAGGCGGTCACGTAACGATTTAACAGGGAGGCTTTGAGATCGTCATCGATGAGAATAGCCCTGAGTTGTTCGCGGCGGTTCCAGTACTGTTGGATGGTGACACGTGCGCGCTGCAGGGTGCTGTTGACCAGGGCGGGTGTCATGCTCAATATATCGGTGATGCCGTTGATGTTCCAGCCGAGGACATCGCGCAGCAGGAGAATGGCACGCTGGCGACCGGGGAGATGTTGGAGTGCGGCGACAAAGGCGAGGGTGATGCTTTCGCGGATTTCGTAGCGGGCATCGGGATAGATGGCGGGTTGTTGGTCGATGAGGCTATCGGGGAAGGGTTCGACCCAGGCGGGTTGGTTGGCGGGTGGGGGTAGTGGAATGTTTGGGTTGCCCTGGGTATAAAGCTCACGCGACATGGCCCGGCGGTTGCGGCTGTCGAGGGCATCGAGGGAGGCAATAGTGGAGATTTTGTATAACCAGGCGCGCAGGGATGACTGCCCTTCAAATGTGTCCAGCCGGTGCCAGGCGCGCAGTAGGGTTTCCTTGAGCGCATTTTCGGCGTCATCGAAGGAGCCCAGGAAGCGGTAACTGTGAACCAGCAGTTCGTTGCGGTAGGGTGCGACCAGCTCTTCAAAGGCGTGCTGGTCGCCGGTGCGTGCCAGGGCCAGCCAGGCGGGATCGGGGGTGTTGCTGTCGATTTGATCGTTTTTCATTTTTCACCTTGGATGCGTTGAACCTAAAGAGGCCGTTCCTGTGCTATGTCACCTGGCGGGCCAGGAGAACGAACAATGCGGCAGGACGTGCCTCGCAGATTATTTGGCAATGGACTGCGTAACTTGCGATTGGCATTTGGACCTATGTCCCTGGCCCCGTTCTCGAAACCGGCAGGGGCAGCAAGGCAAACCCCAAATTGCGGGTCCTGGCTTGACTACGGGAGGAAAAAGCACTGGAGACAAAGGATATTTGAGGGGCGTGGTGTTCCAGTGTTTTTAGGATAGCAAGTTATGCGGTACTGAATTCTTGAGTTATTCGAAAGAGCTGGCTGTCTGAAGATGTTTTTCAGGCAGCCGTGCTATCTTTGTGCACGAAGATGGCACGATTTACAACTTGCGAAGAGAGCGGCGATTTTTTTGCATGCCATTTGCTGGTGAGGCAAGCCAGCCCGGTTGCGTTGTGAGAGTGGGGTTGGATGGTATCACAAGGGTGCCGGTTATGGGTGTGTCCATTCCTTGAGAATTGCGCGAACTGAGCGGTTGAGTTCGATTGAGAATTCGGCGTTGAACTTGCGGCGGTATGTGGCCTGGCCGACGTTGACCGAACCGGCCAGGTTGTCGCGGCCGTTGAACATTTGTTGGTGCCGCAGGCTGAACATCTGGTCGAATTCTGGGGCTGCAAGCCGGCGGTATTGGTTTTCAAAGACGATGAATTTTTCGTCAAAGCGGGTGGATTGTTCGCGGTTATTCTGCTGTTCGGTTGGGTATCCGATGCAGAGCAGGCTGATGGGAAAGACGTATTGGGGCAGGTTGAACATTTCTTTGTGGATTTCATAATGTTCCATGATATCGCCGATGTAGCACGAGCCGAGGCCAAGGGCTTCGGCGGCGATTACGGCGTTTTGTGCGGCAATGAGGGCGTCGCAGCAGGCAAGGAACAAGTCGCCTTCGGCGGGTGTGCGCATGGGCTCATTTTTTTCGGCACAAATTGTTGGCACGCCGCTAGCCAGGAAGTAATCGTACCAGCGTTGGTAATCTGCCAGAAAGAGTAAGAGCAGTGGGGCTTTGGCGATGAATGGCTGGTCGTCGCAGGTTTTGGCCAGGCGGTCTTTGAGGCTCTGATCGGTGATATCCAGGATGGTGTAGAGCATCAGGTTGCCGGCGGTGGGGGCGCGCAGGGTGGCTTGCAGCAAGCTGGCTTTTACATCGGCGCTGATTTCTTTTGGTTCATAGGCGCGAATGGATTTACGTTTGAGCAAAACATCAATGACCTGGTTCATATTTCGGATTGCTCCTTATGTTTGAGTTGAGTTGCGCTGGGTGCTGCGCGTTGGATTGCGAGATGCCAAGGTTGCCCGGTTGCGTTTAGCGGGTATTCGGAAGATGGGTTGACAAGTGAAGAAAAAAATGGAGGGGCAGGTCCGTGAAGGCCTGCCCCTGGGTGTTTAGAATAGTAGGTATTGTTTCAAAAAGCGGTCGAGGCTTTCGTAGAAGTCGATGATGTTTTCGGTTTTGCGGAAACCGTGGCCTTCGCCCGGGTAGAGCTTGAAGATGTGTGGAACCTTGTTGGTGCGCAGGGCTGCCACGATCATTTCTGATTGTTCGGGCGGCACAACTTTGTCGTCAGCGCCCTGGAAGACGGCGACGGGGTCTTTGATCTGTGAGGCGTGCATGATTGGTGACCAGGCTTTGTAGCGTTCGGCGGCGGCGGGTAGGGGGCCAACCATCGAGTCGTTGTAGTGTTCCTCAAATTTGTGGGTACCAATGAGCAGGTCGAAGAGGCTGGCAACGCCGAAGAGATCGACACCGACTTTGAAAACGCCTGGGTAGTGGATAAGGGCATTGAGAACGGTGTAACCACCGGCAGAGCCGCCCATGATGGCGATACGAAGCGGGTCGACGAGTCCGAGTGCAGCCAGGGCACCGGCGGCGCCGGCGGCATCTTCAGTATCAACCAGGCCCCATTTTTCGCGGAGCATGAGCATGTAGCTGCGACCGTAGCCGGTTGAGCCGCGGTAGTTGACTTCGATGTAGGCGTAGCCACGGGTGGCGAAGAAGACTGCGTTACTGTTATAGCTGCTGATGGCGGCGGAGGTGGGTCCGCCGTGGATGTTGATAATGGCGGGAGGCAGGCCGTCGCTGCTAAAGCGGGAGGATGTGGGTGGGTAGTACAGGCCGTGAACGACGGTGCCATCGGGGGCGGGCCATTCGATGGGGCTGGGTTCGGGTAATTCGCTGGCGGAAAGGGCTTCGATGGATGAGCGCCGCTGGATGGTGGTCTGCCCGTTTTCGATGGTGACTATGCGGGATGGGATTTTGGGCGAGGAGCCGATGAAGGTGAGCTGTGCGGTGCTGGGCGAGGCGGCGAGCTGAGAGATCCAGGTGTAGGGGGCGATATTGATGGGCTGGGACTCGCCGGATGCCAGGTCAACGGACCAGAGTGTGCGCCAACCCTTTTGGTTTTTGGGGTAGTAGATGTGGGTTGAATCCGGGCTCCAGGCGATGAGACGCTGGCCCTGGTTCCAGGCAGGTTCGAGCAGGGCGGCGTTGTTTACGAGGGTGCGTTTTTGGCCGGTGGCTAGTTCGATGAGATTGAGCGTATCCCATTCGCCATCGTTGGCGAGGAAGGCCAGGAAGCGGCCATCCGGGGAGTAGGTGGGTTGAAAGACGGGAATGTTGGCGGAGCCGAAAATTTGGCGGGTATTTGTGAGTTCTAGGCCCTGTAGTTGGGCAGTCATGAGGCGGGTGCCATCCCAGGGCATCTGGGGGTGGTCCCATTCGATCCAGGCGATCTGCTGGCCGTCTGGGTGCCAGGTAGGCTGCATGTAGAAATCGGCGCCGCTGGCGAGTTTGACTGGCCAGGAGCGGCCGTGTGTGTTGGCCAGGGCCAGGCAGTCGGCGCGCTCGTAGGTGTGGATGAAGATTACCTGGCTGCCGTCTGGCGAGATGGATGGGGAGGCGCAGTCGCCAAATTGGGGGGTGATGGGGCTGGGCAGGCCGGCCTGGGTGTCTGCGCGATAGAGGCGTCCGCCGCTGGCGAAGATGGCAAGGCCATTCCGTACGGTGAAATCGCCGCCGCCATAGCCGACGCCGGCGCTGATCTTGAGGCCGCCGGAGATATCACGGGGGGCGTCCGGGCCGTTTTGGCGCATGAGGGCGGTGACGCCGCTGAGTGATTCTAGCCAGGTGAGGCTGCCGTCGCTATCGAACTGGACATCTTCCAGCCGCAGGCGGGCGCCTTGCATGGCTGGGGAGATGGATGATGGCCATAGTCCGAAGGGGAGTTTTTGTTTTTCTGTCATCTGAATCCTTTTTGGTGCAGGTGGGGGTACCTGCTTTTCGCTGTTGATCCGTCTATGATGCGAGCGATGGGGTTTTAGATGTGTGGGGCAATTTTGCTGGCGAGTTTGTCTTTGGGCTGGTAGCCGGTGACGCGTTCGACCATCTTGCCGTCCTTGAAGAGCATGATGGTGGGGATGCCCATGATGCCGTACTGCATGAGAACGTTGGGGTTTTGGTCGGCGTCACATTTCAGGACTTTGACTTTACCAGCCCATTCGCCGGCAAGTTGTTTGATGATGGGGTCGACCATTTTGCAGGGGCCACACCAGACGGCGGTGAAATCGACCAGTACGGGTAAGGTCGAATTGATTACTTCGTGTTCGAATTCGAGTTCTGAAACGTAAGATACTTCTGCCATTAGGGCCTCCATAATTTGATTAATCTTATCACGAGCGCGCAAGAGGCGCGTTAGAATTTAAGTTTTTGGTGCTGGTTTCAGCCTGGGATGATGGGGGCTGAAGGCTTTGGTTGGGGCAGGCGGACGATGGCTGTAATTAAAATACACCGGTAGTACACCGGTAGTACACCGATATTGAGCTGTGGAATTTTTTATTCTGCATGTGGGTCAGGGGCCGGTCTGGAGAAGACTTTCTCCAGGATTTCGAGTTCCTGCCTGGTGAGGTTGGTTAGGTTGAGTGCGGTGAATGGGCCGGGAGTGTGGTTGGATGGCTCGAGGCTGTTTGTTTCGCGGGCGATATCGGCAAGGATGCCGCGGATCTGGGTGAAGATTTCGGCGTTGAAGCGACGGGTTTCAATGAGTTCAAAGCCGCCCCCAGTGGTGGGTAGTTTTTTGACCTGGCGGGGCCAGATGAAATCTGGTTGGGTGAGGTAGGGTTCGAGTTGGGCGTAGGCGAGCTTTAGTTTTTCGATGCGTTCGTGTTTGAGGGAGAGGCCGCTTTCGACAATGGAGCGGCGGCGTTGGGCAAAGGTCAGGTTGTCGCTGCTGCGCTGGATTTCATCGAAGGCGAAGACGCGGGCAGCCCAGGCGTAGGTGATGGACCATTTTTTGAGGGTGTTGAGGCTGTGGGTGGGGGCATCTGGTTGGTGGATATATGTGCCGATGAGTTTTTCGAGGGTGCGGATGCTGCCGATGTGGCAGTAGTCACGCAGGGCGGTGTTGGCGCGGGAAGATTCGGGTGAGGTTTCTGGTAATTGTTGGT
>JAPLGT010000170.1:0-21558 GCA_026390035.1 Chloroflexota bacterium | reverse complement strand
TCCCCGATATTTTTTATCAGGCGCACATCCCTTTCGATGTAGGTCTGGATGTAGGACGGGTAAAAATCGGTAGGGGCAATGTCACGATCGTATATGCGCGGGTATTGACCTTTGAAAATCAGGCTTTCATATGTCATTAAGCCAGGTTCCAGTTCGGCAAAAGAAAAAGGCAACAAATGCAGAACTGCAGTGCGACCGGCCAGGGTTTGGCTGATTTTTTCCATTAGAAGGAAATTTGATGAACCAGTCAGGATAAATTGAAGCTGCCGGTTCTCGTCCACCAATTTTTGGATGTAGGAAAACAAGTCGGGGGTGTTTTGGATTTCATCCAGGATTGCACCAGCGGGATAGTTGGAGAGGAAACCACGAGGATCAGTCAGGGCAATTTGACGGATATCCGGTTCTTCTAATGAGACGTAAGGTAGGGCTGGAAAAGCAGCTTTGACTAAGGTAGTTTTCCCTGACTGGCGCGGCCCAGTCAGGGTGATGACATGAAATTTCTGTGCCAGGGAGATGATTTTGGACGTCAGAGTTCTTGCAATCATGAAAGCGCTCCATGCCAGTGCGATTTGCTAAGCAAATCGTGCCGGGCTTCCTTATTACGTGAAAGTGGGCTGTTGAACACTTTCATCATAGCATGTCTCGCGCAAATACGCAACCGTATTGCATAATTACACAAATATACTTCTGGCCGAGCAGGATTGGTTACTGAATCCTTATTCAAAGTATTCCGGAATTTGGATAAGACCGAGCAAGATCGGTCGCTGAAATTTGCTGAGTGATGGCAGTTTTCTTCTCGGAAAATTACGCAGCAAAGAGCCAAGAAAATATTGAAATTAAGGTGAGTATTGGCAAATCCAAACATCGCTTGTCTCCAGACAAGTACGGGGACTGTGCGATTTTCTCTGATTACTCATCCATACGAGATCGGAGCGCCGCATTTTTTCCTAAAGAGCCAGGTCAAGATACACCGCCCGGTATGCTGAAAGGTCTTTGACCTCTCGTATGGGCAGCACATCCACCAGTGTGCCAGTTTCGGACAGGGTTTTGCCAATCGCTTCCGCCACGCCCACGGTGGAACCGGTGCAGGTGGCATAGGTAACAAGGATTTTATTCGTCATTACACCACCTTAATGACGAGTTTGCCTTTGGCATGTCCTGCGCCGAGATAACGCAGCGCTTCAGCGACCTCGTTCAACGGGTAGCGTTTATCAATCACCGGGACAACTTTCCCGGATTCCAACAGCTCTATGAGTGTCAGCATATCTTCCTGGCTGATATGCGCTGAGACATTTCCCATGGTCCTGCCATCTTTTTCCGACATCCAGCTTCCCAGCAGCATGGCCTCGAATATTTGCCTGGTTTTGCCTCCGGCCATGACGTAATTTCCATTGGGGGTTAACGCCTGTTTGTAGGCGGCAAGCGGATGGTATCCGTTGGCAGCAAAAATCAGGTCGTATCGCTGCCCGCTTTGGGTGAAGTTTTCTTTGGTGTAGTCTATGACATGATCTGCCCCCAGGCTGCGCGCCTGTTCCAGATTGCGGGCGCTGCACACGGCGGTGACTTCCGCCCCGATGGCCTTGGCAATTTGAACCGCAAACGTCCCCACACCGCCAGCGGCTCCATTGATTAAAACCTTTTGCCCCGCCAGAATTTTTCCGCTGTTGCGTAACCCTTGCAGTGCGGTGAGGGCTGCCACCGGGACTGCCGAAGCGGCTTCAAATGACAGATTGGCCGGTTTTAGCGCCAGGGATTGTTCTGGTGCTGCCGCATATTCAGCGAAACCGCCATGCCCAATATCCCCAAAGACCTCATCGCCAGGTCGAAACTGCTTGACGTTTTTGCCAACCGCTTCCACCTGTCCCGCAATGTCCGCGCCGAGGATGGGGTTTTTGGGCTTGAACAGGCCCATACCCATCAGCCGCACCAGGAAAATATCCGCCGTGAGCAAATGCCAATCAAGCGCATTGACGGAGGCAGCCTGGACCTTGACCAGCACCTCGTCATCTTTGGGAGCGGGTTTTTCCACTTCTTGCAGCCGCAGAACATCAGGTGATCCGTATTGTGTGTATACAATCGCTTTCATTGGGTATTCTTCCTTATTTTGGTGCGGTGCTATGATGCAGCATCGCAGTTCAGTGGGAGGCGTAAGTTTGTATTCCTTGCATCACTTATTTACCGAATAGACCTGGTTCCATTGTGTGAACGAACAGTGGTTGCAATTCTGTTCCTAGAAAACGAACGGGATGAACATCTTGCTATGTCTCATATATTCTACGTATTCAGCCCCAAAAAAGTTGATGTTTTCATGCTCCTCTATGCGGGCCGTGGCAATCAGGAAAAGAGAGCAGAGCAGCGCCAGCCCGGCATCCGGCCAGGATGGTGACTTGAAGAAGATCCCCCAACCCAGGAACATGAGCGAACTGTACATGGGATGGCGGATATAGCGATATAAGCCGACTGTGACCAGTTGGGATGTTTTCTCCAATTCCAAGAGCGAGGCATCCTGCCTGACCGCGCCCTGTTTGCCGATTTCCCGGAGCAATCTCAGCCCCTCAAATACCAACCCCAACGAGATAATGAGCAACGCCCACGAAACAAGTTGGTGCCAGGCCAAAGGATCGTGAAACCAGCCATCGGCGTTAAGCAGGAACATTCCCAGTAGGATTTCCCAGGCGAAAAAGCGATAAAACCCGTGCGAACGAGGTTGCAGAAGCGAGTGACGTGAGATGAAAACAATCCCAGCACTGCCGAGCAGGCAGAATATCCACTGAAGCACATTAATTCCAGGCATAATTCACCTTGTTATAAGTAAGTTGAAATGAGTTGTGTATCAATGTTGCGGTCGGTTACGAACACGCGCGTAACCACCTGGTTCCATTATAACGATGTCTTGAATTAGGTGCGGATTGCTCGGACGGGTTCTTCACCTGTTGGGTAGAATATTATGAATGGCGCAGCCACAGGAACACAGGTTGCTGATAGCCAGAAGCCTGGCAAACCTGAAAGCAGGTAGCATGACATCGGACTTTGCAACCTGGATACGCGATGAAATAAATCGCCGTGGGTGGTCGGAGGCCACGTTGGCTGAGCGGGCAGGTCTTTCGCGTTCGAGCATCTCCAAAATGCTGACATCTGATCAAAGAAGTCCGGGGATGCGGTTCTTTGCTGGCAGCGCCGCTGCTTTTGAGATGCCACTGGCGGACGTGATCTTGATCGAGAAGCGGAGCAGGCAGCGAGAAAATCAGGATACAGAAATATTAGGAAGACGATTGGAATAATCGAAAGTATTGATTCCGGGGCCAGTTTTCTGCTAAACTAATATGAAGTGACATATCCTTGATATTCCGAGCGGGAGATCAACCTTGCCGCACACGATCGAACCCAGCATCTTGCGAATTCTTAATAGCAAAGGCCAGACGGTTGGCACGGGTTTTCTTGTCTCAAAGACCATGGCCGTGACCTGCGCCCACGTGGTTAGTTCCATCGCTCTGGATGCAGAGAACCGCATCCGCGTGCAGTTTACGGGACAAAAGCAGTCCATTTTCGCCAGGATGCCGGATGAATTCTTTGATATTGACCAGGACGTGGCGATCCTGGAACTCGAATCTGTTCCCAATGGGGTTCAGCCATTGCGATTGGTTCCCGCCGCAAGTTGCCGGCCGGGCAGCGATTTCCGCTCTTTTGGCTACGCCACTGCGACGGGATATGCAAAACCTTAATACCCCCCCATTCTTTTGCAAGGGTTGGCTGATAGTACTGGTATACGTAATTCATCCTTTAATCCTGATAGAAGTTTGTTTGCAGTGGGAGGTAATCAACAAGTGCTTTTGTGGGATGTAAATGCCGACAAACTTATTGATAAGGTCTGCCAGGCTGTTGGTCGCAACTTTGCCCGCGCAGAGTGGACACAGTATTTCCCCGGCGAAGAATATCGTTCCACCTGCCAGCAGTGGCCGCTGGAACCAGAGCCAACGTCCACCCCAACCCCATAAAAAATACGCTTGGATGTGAATTGGTCCATGGAGACGAGATAAGAAAAGTAAGTACCCACTGTGAGAACTTGAAAGGCATTGGCAGCTCAGTCCGATACACTACTCGATTCTGTAGATAACCATTCATTTATTTGAGTTAGGAGACTTTGATAATGGACAAGGTACAGACCTCTTTTTCGGTAGCAGCACACGGTTTTCAATTTCCCAACGACTTTGAATTGAAACTGCCGGTCAAATTCCACCTACCCCTGGCCGGGGTCATCGATCTAAACGATGTGGTCTTTGGATTATGCGGCGGCATGTGTTTCACCGCCCTCGACTTTTTCCACGCCAGGCATGCGCTTCCAAAGTATCGTTCTCACAAAGACATCGATACCAGGCTGCTTGCTTATCTGGCTGAGCGCCAAATTGATAGCTTGCAAATCTCCGTTCTACTCAAAGTCATCGATTGGATGACATCCGAGAGTAAGCACTTGGCGAGCAAAATGACGAAGAACGAAATCCCAAAACTTTGCCGCATGTTGAAGCGTGATGAGCCTGCTGTTCTGTGCCTGGTCCGCGCGAGCAGGTTTGAGCATGCAGCCTATAATCATCAGGTTTTAGCAACCGGTTTTGAGATGGACAAAGTTTCTGGGAAAATCGTGGTTACATTGTATGACCCGAACCATCCGGGTGAATCTCCAACCATTACTGCCAACTGGAAACGTAAAGAGTTTTTGATCAAACAATCTTCCGGCGAAGCCTTGGAAGGCTTTTTTGTCATGCCTTATAAAGCTCAAAAAGCGATTCCCCTGTCCCCCAGGGCAAAAGAAAGTGGAGCGGTCTCTTTTGATATTTCACCGATTTCGGTTCCCCCCTTTCAGTTGAAATGGCCGGTGGATAGCCGACGCATCAACCAGTACTTTGGGGAGAATCCGGCGACCTACCGCCCGTTCAAACTGGCCGGTCACGAAGGGTTGGATTTTTTTGCGCCGACGGGCGCCAATATTTATGCTGCATTCGATGGGTTGGTGTATGAGGCCAAACCCCGCGGCGCGTATGGAAACCAGGTGCGTATCCAACACGAACACAACGGTATCCGGTTTCAAACAGTGTATGCTCATTTGGAACAAATCCTGGTTACAGCGAATCAGCAAGTCAGGGCGGGTGATCTGATTGGAAAAGCGGATAACACGGGCAACTCACATGGGTCACATCTGCACCTGACTCTTTTTGTCGATGGAGCAAAAAATCCTGGATACTATGATGGGATCGTGGACCCCTGGCCCTATCTGGAAGGGAACGAACCCGTCCCGCTGCCCCTGCCCAGCGGCATAACAATCTGCACATTGGTGAATGTGCACTTGCGCGCGCTGCCCTCAACAGTGAATTCAGAAATCTTGACTACCATCCCGGCTGGCGAACACTTGCCGGTTTTTGGTGATGCCGCTGGCGTTCTCGAAAAAATCGGGAAGGAAAGCCAATGGTTGCAAGTTCAGACGATTAGCGGGTTGGGAGGCTATATCTCTGCTGGGCTGGCGGCAGATGCAGCGCAGATGGCGCTTCCGCCCTCCGACCTGGTCATTTACGCTTTTGATGACCTCGCCATTTACTCCGGGCCTGGATTGGGACTGGCGTCATCGGGAAAAGTGTCTCCATCCAATCCCCTGGTTGTACTGGGCAATCCAGAGACTGCGAAAGCCAAAATAGGTCAGACGGGGGAATGGATCATGGTCCAGACGCAAGATGGGAAATCTGGTTTTGTTCCCGCCTGGTTGGTTCATCTGACTGGGCAGATCGCATCTTCAACTGGGATGGTTATCTATCCAACCGGAACTGTAAATTTGCGCGCCCAGCCAAACACCGCGTATAGCACCGATACGCTTGCGGTGGTTACCCCGAATGATGCCTTGATTGTTTTGGGGGATAAAGATCAAGCTCAAGCGAAAATTGGAGTGGCGGAAAAGTGGATTAATGTTCGTGCTCCAAATGGTGTGGCAGGGTGGATCGCTGCCTGGCTTATCTCCTCGCAAAATATCAGCCCACAACATTCCGGCCAAAGCACAACCACGGATATGATCGTCTTACCGACACCAGAGATTGGCGTCAATATCCGAACATCCGCTGATGTGGGCGCAATGCGTATCAGCAGCGCAAACTTTGGAGAACCGCTCATCGTGATCGAAACCGACCTGGATGCCGCCCGTGAAAAAATTGGTGTCCAGGATAAATGGCTGTATGTGCAGCAGGGAAGCCACCGGGGCTGGATCGCGGCCTGGTTGGTGAGTCTCCGTGCCTGATGAGTGCATCTGCTTCAATCGCGAATCTGGCAGGTGGCGAATGCATCCACGCATGTGGTCTATATTGCTCTATTCCTGATAAAGTCGTGGCTAACATCACGCCTTATATAGAAGGCTGCAAGCTCCAGTCGCAGGTCACCCAGGCTGAGCGGGCCGGTCCTTCGCCAGGATATGACACCTAATGAAATAAGGCTACTCTTCTTGCAGGGGATTCGCGCAAGAAGAGTAGCCTTATATTAAGGCATACAGATCAGGTTCGTTTGACATAAAACAGTCAATAAAAAAATTAGTAGCTGACCACTGGTGCCTGGAGGATAAACTGTCAACCAGCCCGGGCTGGTCCTGCGGATCACGCACCACTGTACCGCCGGTTGAGGTCAGTCGCCGGATGCCATGCTTTTGCATGGCGCGGGTGATGTTTTTCACCGCAGTTTCCAGCATGCCGGGCACAAATGGACGGGTCTGCCCTAACGCGCTGATCACCGCATCCTGCCGAGGATGGCTTTCTCCACCTGGTCGGCAACCAACACATCGCCTTGAAGGATGGTCAGCTTTGGATGTTGAATTGCCAGTTTGGCAGGGGTGCGAACGAAAGCTGTCACCCCATGCCCGGCGGACAAGGCCTGTTCTATAATTTGTGTTCTGGTGCCGCCGGATGCGCCAAAAACAACGATTCTCATGGTTATCTCCATTACCCACCGGTGGAACCTGTAGCGCCTGGGCTGCCGGTTCCAGATGCGCTTGATGGCGGGTCGAGTATGATCAAATCGCCTGCTTTCAGATCCCCGCCCACCACTTCGCTGTTTGTATCCGAAGTTGTGCCCAGGCGAACTTCCACGGCAATTGGCTGCCCATCCTTAAAGATGTAGACCATGCGCTTGTTATTTATCACTTTCATAGCGCGATTTGGCGCCATCAGGGCATCTTTGATTTCTTTGACCACGATGCTGACCGTTGCTGTCATGCCCGGTTTCACCTGCATGTTCGCATCCGTTAATTCCACTGTTGCTGTGAAGTTGACCGCCCCGGATTTGTCATCTCCGGCCTGGTTGATTTGCGCAATCTTGCCGTGATAGGTTTTCCCTTTGACTGCGTCAAAGGTAACCGTGACGGACTGGTCCGTCGCGATACTGTTAATATCTACTTCCGAGAGTTCGATGTCGATCATCAAGTGTGAAAGGGTATCAATACGGAAGGCTACTGTGCCTGGCGAAACCAGATCGCCGGGGAAAAGTCTGGCCTGAGTGATGACACCGTCAAAAGGCGCGCTAATGTTGGATTGATTTAAGGTCGATTGGGCCGCCGCTACGCGGGCTTCTGCGGCAGCAATATCGTCAGCGCTGGGACCGTTCTTCAGTCTCTCTGTTTCACGTTGGGCATCTGCCAGTTGGGCCTGCAAAAGCGCCAGGTTTGCGCGATATTCTTCGGCATCCAATGAGTCTGCTTTTCCGGTATACCAGTTGTACTGGTTGGTCAAATCGGTCACTCTTTGGCGGGCATTTGTCAGGCGTAATAATGCCGCCGCCTTGGTGGAATCCCCATCCGGTTTTTTCTGGAAATTTTTATAATTTTCAGAGGCCTTTTCCAGTTCTGTTTTTGCCAGGACCAGGTTGGCTTGGGTTTGTTGAACCAGGTTACTCGATGCGCGCGGAAAGGTAAGGCCGTCCACCTTATCCTGGGCATCATCAATCGCCTGCTTAGTCTTTGCGGCACTCAATTCTGCTTCAGCCAGGCTGGTCGGCATCTGCCAGGGTTTGTCTGACCTGCGCAATCCGCAGGTTGGATTGCGTCAGGCTATCCAGTGCTTGCTGTGCTGCCACAAGTTCCGCCCCTGCCAGCAAAACTTCCCGGGGTGGGGAGCTTTGCTCCAGGGCAGCCAGGGCGGTATCGGCGCTGATCTTATCCCCAATTTTTACGTTCACCGTTCCAACCCGGCCGCTTGTCTGCCAGACCAACGCTGCTGATTGCGCAGCGCGAATTGACCCGATGGCCCTCACCTCTGCGCTTAACGCCCCAGGAGTGGCGGTAACGGTCTGATCGGCTGTCTGATTTGTGGACTGTAATTCACTTCGCCAGGCCAGCAGGCCAATCACGCCAAACAAGATTCCTACGCCACACGCCCAAAATATTTTCTTATTCATACGCCAGCACCTCATTGATTGTCAGCCGGGCGGCATTCCTCGCCGGTAAAATGCTGGCAAAAATGGACAGCACAACCACAATTGCTAGCCAGAGCAGCGCGCCGAATGGCGTAAAGATCATTTGCATGGCAGAGCCCATCATGGTTTTTCCCAGGATCGTCAGCAGGACAGAACTGATTGGGAGCGATAACCCGATCGCCAGAACCCAGGTGATCAACCCGATCACCAGCGCCTCGGTGATGACGGACTGCATCACAACAGTATCAACCGCGCCAATGGTGCGCATCACGCCAATCTCTCGAGTTCGCTCCAGGACATTGATGCTCATTGTGCCGGTCAGGCCAATGCTGCCGACAAACGCGGTCAGAATTGCCATGATCAACAGAAAAATGATCACTGTATTGACGGCCATGCTGGAGCTTTCGCGCAGGCTGTTGCCAGTCTTGACGCTTCCTATCGCGTAATTTCGATCAGAAAGATAGCGATCGATCCGTCCAGCCAGCGCCTGCTGCGAAGCCGGGTCATGTTCTTCCGTCATGATCCGAAACGAGAAAGCCTGGTTGTGCAGCCCGATTTTGTTGGCAACGAAATCAAAATTGGCATATGCAATCGGGTCGCCAAGCATGGCGATAAAGCGGAATACACCCACCACTGTCCAATCTTCTTTTTGCTTCCCGGAAATTTTGATGCTCAACTTGTCCCCAGGGATCAGGTCCGGATAAAAATTATAGATCGAATCAGAGACCACCATGGCCTTATTTTCGCCGGGTAAAAGCCAGCGACCCACCACCACATCCTGGTTGAGCAACTGCGTATCCTGGGGCGGAGCGGATATGCTCAGGTTGGTCACTAAATTACCGTTCATATCCCGGATCTCGCCTGTGGTCCCGCCCCAGCCTTCCACGCCTGTTACCCCCAGAATATTGACCAGCAGAACGCGTTTAATTTGATCAACCTGATAGGGTTGGCTAAAACTGATGGTTACATCCCCCTGAAAATGCTGCATGACCTGGTCCATGACATTGTTCATGCTTGCGCGCACGTTGAAAACGGCGATAAAAATCGCTCCGGCGATGGTCAGGGTAAAGATGGTCAGCAGCACTCGGCCCAGTTTCCGGAAGGTATTGCGGAAGGAGAGCAGGATCGGACGGGAAATCCAGCGCGTCCAACCTGCATCCTGGCCGCTTAAGCCCCGGCCGGCAGCCTGGGCACCGGGCCGGTAATTGCTGAGCGCCTGGCGAACATCAATTTTGGCACCGTTGTTGACCGGGAAGTAGCCAGCGCCGAGCGGAACCAGAAAGGCCAGCAGCACCTGTGCCACCACGGCCGCCGGAACAACGCGAAAACCCTGCCCAACTGCGCCCAGCAAGCTGGCAATAAACCCTGCCAGCGCATTTCCAGCAATCGTTCCAAGCGGCACCGCAATCAGCAGAGAAATAATGCTGTAGCTTACGATCAGGGTCAAATACATCCCCAGAATTTGAGAGCTCAGCCCGCCGATCAATTTCATCACCCCGATCTGACGCAGTTGTTGAGTCATCAAGGCGTTGAGCATGTTGATGATCAAGGAGCCGCTCAAAACTGTGATCAATCCACCCAATGCGCCCAGTACGCCCATGATCGCAAGCAGAGAATCCATCATCGGATGTTTTGTCGAGAGTCGCTCCTTGATCTGGTAAACATTGCGGTTTTCCCGCTCCGCTTTTTCCTTGACCATGGCGGCAACACTCGAGATCAAGGTTTGATCACTGCCATCCCCGCTTACGGTGATCAAGAGACGATTGTTGTATTCTCCAAACCCATAAGAGCGCATGGTATCCAGGGTGATAAAAGCATTCGCGCCGGTCACCGAGTTGGTGGTAGTCTGGTCGCTGACCAGTCCCACTATCGTCAGTGAGTGCTGTGCCCCATTGGGCAGTTCAACATCTACCCTGTCTCCAATCTTAAATCCGGGGTTGTTGATCATATCCTGCGAAATGACCACTTCATCTTTGCCGGGGACCAGTCTGCCGTCAATGACATCCAGCTTGTTGATTGGGCTGGTTTCGATATTCTGCATGCCAATCAGTGCCAGGCTGACCCAGGGCTCAGTCAATTTCCTGGCGCGAACGCCAATGATATAACGGCCTTCCACCTCTGCCACCCCCGGAACTATCTGCATGACCCGCACCAGGTTCTCCTGAAATGGGTCTGTCCAGACTTCGATGTTGGCCGGGTGAACCGCGGCGAAACTGGCGTTGATGTCTTTGCTCAGGATGTCAAAGGCGGTCACGATCATGCCAACTGCGAACACGCCGACCGCGATTGAAGCAACCACCAGGCTGGTGCGGGTTTTATCCTGCCACAGGTCGGCAAAGATTTTGCTCCAACGTGGTCTCAGGAAATCGGGTTTCACTTTGCTGCTCACAGGTCATTCTCCCTTCTGTTTTTGTTTTCAGCCAGCCGAGTTGTGGCTGCATTTTGGATCGTGCTGCGGGTCAACGGGGAGCCATCGATCAATTTGTAAAATTCATCCCTGGGTAGGCGCGCCACCCTGGCGCCATCTGACCCGGCATACACACTTGCTACTGCTGCGCCGCCCTGAGTGAGCTCAATCTCACCAAAAAATTGACCTGTTCCAAAGGTTGCCGTACGGATTTCATCCGACAGGTTATGACGGATGACAATTTCTACCTGACCAGACTCAACCATAAAGAAATGTTCTACCGCCTCTCCTTGCCGGATGATGGTGGTATTTGGCGCGAAATCCTGCTTTTGGGCTTGTTTGGTAACTTCCAACATCTGTGGATGCGAGATGAACGGCAGCGCTCGCGCTACTGTCTGATCGATGATCTCTCCATCCGAGAGGATGATCGTTTGGTCCGTTCTCTGCGTGATCGAAGGGTCATGGGTTACGATCAGGATGGTCTTGCCCTGCGAAACCAGATTTTTGAATAAATTGAGCACATTATCTGCCGAATGCGAATCCAGGTTGCCGGTGGGCTCGTCCGCCACAATGATGTCTGGATCGGTGGCCAGCGCCCGGGCAATCGCTGCGCACTGCTGCTGTCCGCTTGAAACCGCCGTGGGCAGTTTGTGAGCCTGTTCTTCCAACCCCACCAGTTCGAGTAGTTCCATCGCCCGGGCCGGACGCTCGTAGAACGGGTACATCTTGCAATAATCCATTGGAAGCATGGTGTTTTCGAGCAGTGTCAGGGTAGGTAGGAGCTGGAAAAATTGAAAAACCACTCCCAGATTGCGTCCGCGCCACAAGGCCCGTTTGCTTTCGCTCATTTTGTAAATGTGTTCATTCCCGACCAGGACTTCACCAAAGCTGGGGTGGTCGATGCCCGTGATCATGTTCAAGAGCGTGGATTTTCCGCAGCCGGATTTCCCCACGATTGAGATAAACTGACCGTAGCCCAATTGCAGGTCGATTGATTTCAACGCTGTAAATTTCCCGGCAGCGCTCTCGTAGATTTTGTTCACGCCCCGCAAAACGATGGCCGGATGGCTCCTTTGTTCTTTTGGTTTGCCTGTCTTGAGATTCGCTGCTCCAACCGCCAGGGCAGTGGATTCTGCCAACCGCTCGACCTTCCCGAGCGAGGCAGCCTTCTTCTGCGGTGACGGTTCAATGAATTGGGCGGGCTTCCCAGCAGCGCTGGAAACAACCCCGTCCACGATTTGCAAACGGCGTGAGAAGCGCGGAGAAAAGCTTTCGTCGTGGGTCACCATCACCACCGTCTTGCCGCGCTCAACCAGTTTCTCGAAAATTTGAAAAATGGTTTCTGCTGTGACGGTATCCAGGTTGCCGGTTGGCTCGTCCGCGATGATGATGGGCGGATCGTTGACCAGGGCTCGGGCAATGGCCACGCGCTGCTTTTGTCCGCCAGAGATATGCGCCGGGATCTTGTAGGCGTGCTCAGCCAGCCCAACCACTTCCAGCAATTCCAGCGCTCTTTCTTTTGTGACCACTGGCTGGTAGCTGCCAGAAAAATCGGGCGGCAGCATCACGTTTTTTACCAGACTGAGGGACGGCATCAACTCAAAAGACTGATAAATGATGCCCAGGTTCTGACCGCGCCACTGAGCAAGTTTGTTTCCACTCAGTTTGTGAACTTGGATGGCAGCTTCTGGCGAGGCCACGCCTGTGCCGTAAAATAGCAGCTTGCCAGCGGTTAAACTGCTGACTCCTGAGATCATGTTCAACAAGGTCGTTTTACCCGCGCCAGATTTACCGGTAATCCCTAAAAATTCGCCCGGATAAATATCCAGATTGACCTCGTTCAAGGCAACGAAGGGACTGTCGCTCGTCTCGTAAGCCTTGACCAGGTTGCGTACCTGCATGATTGCATTTGTTTTTTCTGTCATATTAATCAAAAACCTCAATAGAAAACCTGGCCGGGGCTGCAAGGGCCCAGTCCCAGTCGAGAAGATACTTAATGTTTCTTTTCGTAACTTATGATACAATACGTATCATAAGCTATTCTTTTGGTTTGTCAACGTCCAATGCTTGTGTTGTGCAACTTATGTAACAGGTGTAACATTATGACTCTCAACCCAGATGATCCCCGTGTTAAAAAAACCCGCCGCGGCTTGCGCGCGGCATTTATCAGCCTCATTTTGAAAAGGGGTTATGATTCGATTTCGATTCAGGATATTACTAACGAGGCGGAAGCAGCCCGCATCACCTTCTACCGTCACTATCGTGACAAAGAAGAACTGTTGACCGATTGTTTGAATGAGCTTTACGAGGAGCTGGTGGAAAAAACAGAGCGGGAAATTGCCGATGGCGCAGACCCCCAATCATCAGCGTTCCGTGTTTTTTATGAGCATTTGGAGCAGCAGGAGCAGCTTTATCGCATTTTATTTTCCAGCATGGGCACTCAAACTGTGGTGCAGCGTATGCGCCACTATATGGCCCAACGTTTGGTTGAAAACATGGATAACATTGTCGACCGCAGCGCCCGCCCGGACATCCCGGATGAGATCATTGCCTACCATCTGGTTAGCGCGCATATCGGCCTGGGGATGTGGTGGATTGAAAACAATAAACCCTATCCTTTGGAGTATTTGACACAAATTTCCATGTGGCTTAGCCTGGCTGGGATGTTGCGTTCGCTCGGAGTTGTCGAGATGAACCTGCCTTTGCCAAAACGACCATGAAAAGCGAGACTTGTAACCATCAATGTGACACCAACTGTCCATGATAATCTCACGATCGAAGTGCCCAACCGTATTCAATCCTACCATGCCTGAAATCGCGGCCGCAAAGCACGCGTACCTATCAAGGCCGCGATCAACTTTTTTGGCTAAAATGTGTGCTCGAAATGGTTAAGAACAAAAAGTGCTCCAAATCATGCGCTGTTCCACCTTGACCAGGCTAAAACGCCTCTGCTGTTTGATCACCTGTGCATAAGCAAAGTCTGTCAGGAGAGTCCAAATGGGTTTGCCATCCTGTTCAGGTGTTAGCCACTCACCGAAGTGGGCGGTGAGTGCGTCGAAATGGTGTTTCAGGCCGTCAGTGCTAAAGACGGGACCGCAGCCGGTTTTCAACCTGCTTTTCAACTCATGCACGACGGAAAAGGCCATTTCCTGGGTGCGAGGACCGATCTTGAGCACCGGTACGAGCTTGTATTTGGTCTCGCAGGCGACCCAGACCCACAAGTCTTGCTCAGCCTGCTTGAGATTGGCCCAAAGTTCATCGAGCTGGACATGTCCCAATTCCAGGTTGGCAAAGAAACGCTGATGGAGTTTTTCGCCCTGCAAGCCGCTGCGGGACAACGAGGTGCGGAGGGTCATCTCCCGAATGCCGAAGACTTCTTCGATGGCGGAGATCTCCACCTCGCCCACCAGCAAGTGCAAGACTCTCTCCGACGAACGCATGGAGGGTCTCATTATCGATCAGGTAGTAATAACAGCGCGGATTGGAACAGAAAAATCCCTGTGTGCGAATAGTCTTTTTCTTGCCCCCGACTTCTTTGCACAGGCTCCATGGGAGGATGTGTTCTGGGCAAACGACTGCCGGATTGTTTCCGCCAGCTGCTTCTGCTCTGCAGTAAGGGCAATCCCGATCTGGTTTTGGCTTCTGAACCCGTGGTTTGGGAGTGGAAAAGGCTATTCGTTTTCCACTTGGGATCATCCACAGGGGCGCTATCTTATCATGGCCTTTAGTTATCCCCCACCGATTATGGCTGTATCTAATATAGTCTCAGTGGCGCTTCTGCCCACAGAAGGAGGTTCAATATCGAAAATATAGAACCGAAGTACTGTAGGGGAAAGCGCGGGTGATTTACCTTGGCGCCCATGTAAGTGAAGCAAACCAGACGTCTACCACAACGGTAAAGTGGTTCGCTCAGACGCTTTCTTCACGGAAGATACCAGTCCGTAAAATATATTTGAAAGTTTGACGGATGGGCTTAAAAAGCCCATCCGTCATCGTTTAATACAAAACCACCGTCCAGGTCTTGATCTTGAATCTACCCGGTGGTAATCGCAAGGACATCAGCACCCATAGCCACGCGGTTACGTCCCCCGTTTTTTGCGCTATAGAGAGCCTCGTCTGCTTTCTGCAATAGCTGCTCAATTTGATTGACCTGATTGGTAAGAGAAGTCACGCCAATGCTGACTGTGATTCGAATTGCCTGCGGTTGGTCAGGATCATTGCTCATGGTGACCTCATGCGATTCTATATTTGTGCGGATACGTTCGGCCAGCGCAAAGGCTTCCAGGGATGAAGTGCCCGGGGCAATGACCAAAATCTCTTCGCCACCGTAGCGGGCTACAATGTCCGAAGCTCGCACAACGCCAAGAATGATGCCACCCCAATGCCGCAAGACCTGGTCTCCTACCGGGTGTCCATACGTATCGTTAACTCGTTTGAAGTGGTCGATATCGATCAGCAGCAGCGCCAGATGGAGTTGGTAGCGTTTCGCCCGGGCAAATTCTTCTCCGAGTCGCCGATCCAGGTAGCGCCGGTTGTAGACCCCGATCAGTGGATCGGTAATCGTTTCCTGTTCGAGCAGTGTGACCCGCCGGATATCCATGGTTGTGTGAAGCGAGAGCGTAATCGTCATCCACACATAGCCAGCTCCAAAGAAGAACACTCCTGGCACAAGTAAGCCAGATAGACCAGAAGAATCATTCCAGAAAGCAATGCCATATCCCAGGTAGCCGAAAATGAAAAGCAGGATGAGACCTGATTGGAAAAACCATTTCTGGCGGATTTGGCCAGGCGGCAGTTGCGCGATCAGCTTCCGAACCAGAAAAAGCGTCCCAATCAAAATCAAGAGACCCGCGATGACCAGGCCATTGGCTATAAAAGAAAGCAGATTATTCATACACCGTTTCCTGACATTAAAAATTAACAACAAGGATTTGCAATCATGAAGAAGGGGTCTGAGCAAAGTCCCAAGGTCTGGATTGCCGCGCATCTACTGATCTATTGGAAAGGCGATTTTAAAGCTGAGGCCCTCCAGGTTCTCCATCACAAGCTTGCCGCTTAACTGCTGCACCAGACTGGTAACCAGCTTCAGGCCCAGGGATGAGCTTTTTGTGGGATCAAAGCCGGCTGGCATTCCGGCGCCATCATCGCGTACAACCAGTACAACTTCCCCTTCGGAAGACTGTTGACAGGATACCCCAATATGACCGCTAGTGTTCCCGGGAAAAGCGTATTTTAAACTATTGGAAACCAGCTCGTTGACGATCAACCCGCAGGGAATAGCGCTGTCGATGCCCAGGTAAATATTTTGCGCTTCCGTTTTGATCAATATCTGGCTTGAATTCGCGCGATATGACTGGGCCAGGAAATTAACCAGGCCCTTCAAGTAGGCCGCAAAATCAACCTGTTCGAGGTCAGGCGATTGATACAGCTTTTCGTGGATCAGGGCCATGCTGCGCACACGGGTCTGGCTGTCTCGCAAGGCATCCCTGGTTCTTGGATCGGTGATTTGGTTCGCCTGCAGGTTAAGCAGGCTGGAAATGATCTGCAGATTGTTTTTGACGCGGTGGTGAACTTCTTTGAGCAGCACTTCTTTTTCCCCAAGCGCAGCTTTTATGCGCGCTTCGGCCTGTGTGCGCTCCTGAATTTCCTGCTGGGCCTGGTCGTACAAACGGGTATTGCGGATGGCAGTGGCTACCTGGTTGGCGAAGACACTGAAGCCAGGCAGATCCTCATGTTTAAGGTCAGGTCCCCACACCGCCAGGATCCCAATCACTTCCTCTTCGCTGATCATCGGCAGGTAACAGACCGGGTCGTTCGGATGCACCCCTGCCATTTCAAATGAGCTTATAAAAACCTGCCTGGGAATATTTGGGAATATCTTAGCGGTGGTTCCGAGTATGTCCGGGTCCCAACATGGCGTTTTTTCAGTTATTGCCTGGTCTGTTGGCCATAAGCGCCTCGGAATCGTGATCTCAGCAGGCCAAAAAGCGCCCAGCTTTTCAGCCCAGGCAGCGATTTCATGCCAGATTGAGAGGTATTCAACCTTCATCGCCTGTCGGGCGTCATCGAATGTTCCGATCATACTGTTCACCCCGACTTTTTTTAATTCACTGCCCAACGTTTTGAACACCAGGCTCAAGTCCGAGGTGGTGCCCAGGTGGGTCGCAACGTTTGATAAAGCCAGGATGATGGCGTTCGAGCGGGCCAATTCATTTGCGCGCCGGGTTTCAATTTCAATGGCATTTACGTTTTGCAGGATGCCTGCCACCTGGCTGGCGAACATATAAAGGGGCGGAACGTCGGTTTCGTGAAGATCATCCCCCCAGACCCCCATCAATCCCAAAACGCGCTCTTCAACAACCAACGGCACAACGATGGTTATGCTATCCATCTTTAAACCGATCAGTCGCATTATCTGTGTATTCTTTTGAGAAAATCCCAGCTCATCAAAAGACGTTATCCCTTTTATTAATTGATCACGATAACTTTTTTGCTTGCCTTCCAGTAAGTTGTATAACTTCAAAAACTGATCCCGCTTTAGCCGGTAGCCAACGACTCTGATTCCCAATAGTTTCTCAATGCTGGCCAGCACATTTTTTCCGGTGTATAAAAAGCTGACCACCAGTTCGTTGGAAGCCGGTTCGAGTTGTGCGATAAAGCTTCTCAAGCCAAGTGTGTGTAATTCCCTGCCCACAATGTCTAAAACCCGGGCAGGCTCGACCGTTTTCTGAATGTTGATCATCGCTTCTGCCAATCCGGCCAAAAATGTGTTGGTACGCTGCAGTTCCTGGGTGCGCTCCTGGAGCGCTTTTTCCATCTGCTCTCTTTCGGTGACATTGCGCAGTACGATTACGTGCCCAATCGGTTCGTGATAGGCATCCAGCAATTGGGAAATGTTGATATCGTAAGTGTGCTCCAACCCATCGACCTGGAGGCTGGTCTCTTCCATGGAAGAATGAATTCCGGATTGAGCGGCAAGCAGGGCAGCGCCTTCCGGCCAGATTTGGGAAAGAGGTTGTTTCAGCGTGTTTTTGCTGCTGCGGCTGAATATGCGTTGGGCGGCAGCATTCAGGTCAACAAACCGATCCTGCCGGTCCAGGATTAAGACCCCGTCTTGCATCTGGTCAATCACGGTTTCGCGTGCGGAGGAGAGCACGCTCCCAAAGCGCAGATCAAAGACAGCCCAAAAAGCAATCAGGCAAATGCTCGCAATGGCAAGTTGGTGTATGGAAACTGGTTGTAACGGATGGATGACTGCCAGCTCCAGTCCTGCCACCGCAGCCAGCAGGTTTGGGCCGGTCAACAAAGGCAGCTGCAACCTTCGTAAAGCTGAGTTCGATCTCGAAAAAAAACGCAGCAAAACCAGGTTTGAAAACAGGGTCACCCCGTATACAAAAATAATAAATAACGCTCCGGGCAGTCTAGTTGCAAAAGGTGAAAACATCAGAGAACCGACGACCACCGGTCCCGGATATGCGCTTGCTGCAGCCTGGAACCAGAGCGCGATCATCATCAGGAAGTAAATGCCGGGCAACGCGAGCATCAAGGCCAGATTGCGCGGCCTGATCCAACCTGGATGTTGCGTGAAGACAAACACAAACAGCAGCCAGAAAATACAGAAAAGTGTGTAACCAAGCACCTGGATCAAATAGATGAACTGGACAACGCTGGCGGCCGGGTGGATCCACTGCAATAAATAAGCGATCAATTCCAGGGCCTGGCCGAACAGGAGTAACCCGGCCCAGCGCGACAGCTCTGTTCGATAGCGGAAGATCAAGTACAGGCCGGCTTCGCTCGAAATGAGAATGGAAAGGCAAATCAAGCTCAAAAATAGATAATTTTGAATGGGCATTTAAAGTCCTGTTTCAGTTCGAGAGATCGCGACTACAAAATTTAAACGAGCCGCCATTCAGGCTTTTTCCTCGTCTTTGGCCAGGATCCCCCAGACTGCTTCAGGCGGAATCCCTTTTCCCAGGTAAAAACCTTGAACCTGGTCGCAATCAAACCGGGAGAGTATCGAGAGCTGATTTTCTGTCTCAACACCCTCTGCGATCACTTTTAAGCGCATCTGGTGTCCGAGCGTAATGATTGCCTGAACAATGGCCGAATCGCTGTCCGTCATGTCATTGATGAATGACTGGTCGATTTTCAGGGTGTCGCTGGGGAAGTTTTTGATGCTATCCAGCGAAGAATAGCCTTTCCCAAAATCGTCGATGGCAATCCGCACACCGATCTCATGAAATTTATTCAGGACTTTAATCGTGTATTCCAGATTTTGCATCGCAGTTGATTCGGTCAATTCCAATTCCAGGTATTGTGGGTCCAGCCCGCTGTCATCCAGGGCAGACTGAACAACGCGCACAAGGTTCTTGTCATTAAACTGGCAGGCCGAAAGATTGACCGCGATTTGCAGCGGCCGGGACGGATTGGCCTGCCAGGCCTGCGCCTGGGCGCAGGCGCTGCGCAAGACCCATTCCCCGATGGGCAGGATCAGCCCGGTTCTTTCGGCGGTTGCGATAAACTCAGCCGGAGCCAGCAGCCCGCGCTGTGGGTGTTGCCAGCGGACGAGAGCTTCAAAGCCGATCAATCGCATGTTCCCGAGCTTGTAGACTGGCTGGTAATGCAGGATGAATTCCTGATTTTTCAAGGCATGTCGGATTTCGCTTTCCTGTTGAACCTGGCCCAGGGTCGCCTCACGCATTTTCGTGTCAAAGATCTCATAACGCGCCCGTCCGTTATACTTGGCGTGGTACATGGCGATATCTGCATCCCGCAGCAAATCATCAACGGAGTTGTAATCAGCCGAGGTTTGCACGATGCCGATGCTGGCGCTCGAAAATATTTCATGGCCATCGAGCTGGAACGGGTCTAGCAGCGCGTCCTGGATTCGCCCGGCAATGCGGGTGGCTTCGTCATAGGTGTTGATGCCATCCGCCAGGATCGCAAATTCGTCACCGCCAAAACGGGCGACCGTATCGCCCGGACGCATGCAATTTTCAACCCGCAGGGCGATGGTCAGCAGCAGCGCATCCCCGCTGGCATGCCCCAGGCTGTCATTGATGACTTTGAAATGGTCGATATCCAGGAAGATCACTGCCGATGTGTTTTCAACAGCGCGCCTGGTTTGCTGAACCGCGACATTGAGCCGGTCGATGAACAAGGCGCGATTTGGCAGGCCGGTCAGTTCATCGTGAAGCGCTTTGTGAGTTAATTGTTCTTCAATGTTTTTACGGGTGGTGATGTCCGATTGCGAACCGGCCATGCGGTAGGGTTTGGATTGAGCATCAAACAGGGCCAGGCCGCGGCCCAGCATCCAGCGATAGCCGCCATCCTGGTGCAGGATGCGGTATTCGCATTCCAGGGTGGGCGAAACTGACTGCAGGTGAGTGGCGATGGCCAGGTTAAGGCGTTCGATATCCTCCGGGTGGACCCGTTCCAGCCATTCCGCTGGGCTGGAGGCGCAATTTTCTTCCGCCAGACCCAGCATGCTGCGCCAGCGCGCGGTGTAATAGATCTCATTGGTCCTCAAATTCCAATCCCATATGCCGTCATTGGCTGCGCGCGTGGCCAACGCATAGCGTTCTTCACTCTCGCGCAGTTTTTTCTCCATCTTGTGTTTGTAAAGTGCAATCTCGATGGCCGAGCGCAGCTCGCTATCTTCAAAGGGCTTGATCAGGTAGCCATAGGCTTCGGTCAGGCGCGCCCTTTTCAAGGTGGCCTCGTCGGCAAATGCGGTCAGGTAGATGATCGGAATATCTTTGGCTGCGCGAATCTGCGCGGCGGCATCGATGCCATCCAACTCGCCGCGGATTTTGATATCCATCAGGATCAAATCGGGTTCTAACTCCAATGCCAGGCGGATGGCATTGGAGCCGGAGGCAGCGTGCGCGACAACCTTATATTCCAAAGACTCAAGCCGCTGCTGCACGTCCATGGCGACGATGTTTTCGTCTTCAACCAGCAAGATACGATTTGCCGGGTTGTCATTTTTAGTGTTCATGCCCGAACTCCTCCCCTGTTGTATGGACTTCTACCCGGTTTCGTCCGGCCGCTTTGGCGGCATACAGCGCCAGGTCGGCGTGTTTAATCAGGTCGTCCAGGTCACGGGTGCCTGGCCTGATCTCAGCCACTCCCAGGCTGAGCGAAGCCGTGAAATTCAGGCCTCCCAGAATAAAGTGCTGCTCATTTACGCTGCTGCGTACGCGTTCCGCAACCTGGCAGGCTTCATGCGTGCCTGTCTCAGGCATCAGGATGATAAATTCCTCACCGCCATAGCGGGCGGCGATATCCACGGCCCGGATGCAGCTTTTAATGCGCTCGGCAATTTCACGTAAAACCAAATCCCCGACGGCATGCCCATAGGCGTCATTCAAGGTCTTGAAATGGTCGATATCCAGCATCAGCACGGAAAGCGCGCTCCCGTAACGGCGAGTGCGTTCAAATTCAAGGCTGGCGGCCTCGAAAAAATAGCGGCGGTTCTTTAATTCTTGACTTTAGAGTTAGATTGAGCAGTTATTAGCAAAAAAGTGAAACTGCTGGTAAAAGATGGTATGCCAATAACACCTTTTCTCCAACAATTCCGCATCTCAGTATACCAAATACTGAAGAAGCGCGCAGATGCCGTGCTAGATTTTATCGACGCATTGACGGTTGCGATGCATGTTTCATCACCAGTTGCATTGAGTGAAGAGAGTCCATTTCGGCGCAAATTTGGCTCG
>JAPLGT010000108.1:0-12151 GCA_026390035.1 Chloroflexota bacterium | reverse complement strand
CTCGGGCGCGGTTGTGCTGCGCTCGGCGGGCGCGGTGATCAGTTCTTCAGGTTTGGCGCCTTGTGCGGCGGCCAGCGATTCGAGCCAGGCCAAAGCATCGTCCTGGTCGGATGCACTGGTGCCAGGGCCGGTGACCAATGCCGAGAGTGGTTCTTCGGCCGCCGGGCTGATTAGTTCAGAGCTGGGCTGAGTTGCTTCGTCGGCTGCTGGGCTGGGTGCTTCTTCAGCGGCCACGTTTTGATCCTGGGTCAGCGATTGCAGCCATTGTGCGGCTTGGTCCTGTTCGTTATCAGCCCCGGCATCTGGAGCAGCAGTTTGTGCACTGGCTGGCTGGCTTGTCGCTGCCATTTCGGCAGATTCTGATGGTGTCGTGATTTGTCCGGCCATCAACATTTCCAACCATTTAAAGGCTTCTTCCTGATCGGCCTCGCCCAGGGCTGGAGCGGGTGGGCTGGAAACCGGATTGGTCTGTGCAGAAAATTCTGGGATATCGCCAATCCGATCGAGGGAACTGCCGGAACTGTCATCTTCATGGATGGGTTCGTCTGGTGTGGCTTCCAGGCTGTAGGTTGGTTGTTCGAGTGACCCCAACCAATCATTCTCTGTTTCTGGATGGGTGGCGTTTTCAACATCCGGAGACATGAACTGGTTCAACCAGTCGGTGCTTTCGTCGGCTGAAGGCGAGTCGGAGGCTGTGCTGGGGGCAGGTACTTCAGCGGCCAGTCCTTGCATCCAATCTGGTGTATCTTCGATGGCGGCAGGCTCAGATGGAGATGTTTGTGGAGTTTCCAGGTTTTCCGCGACGACCGGCCAGACGTCCATCTCTTGCGGCAAGCTGGGGATGGTTTCGGTTGTGAGCGTGCTGACAGGCTCAGAGTTTGGTGGAGTTTCGCTGGTGGTTGGTTCCACTGCCAGCTCCTTCAGCCAGTCTGGGGTTTTTTCGAGCGCGTCTGCCTCAGCCTGAGTCTCCAGCGACAGGTTGTCCAACCAGTCGGGGGTATCCCCGGCCGGCGGGTTGCTTGAAGTTAGCGGCTTTTCAGGTTCGCTGAGCCAATCAGGCAGTGTCGCCGCGGGGTGTTCAATTCCAGTCCTGGCTTCTTCAGCCGGGGTAAGGTCATTCAACCAGGCCAGGTTATCATCTGCGGCTGCTTGCCCAGCGTTGAGAGCAGGCCCAGAACTATCCAGCCAATCCAAATTGTCGCCAGTTGGAATTTCGGGGGAAAATATTTGAGTCGGGATATTTTCGGTGGGTGCCAGAGCGCTTTCCTGGTCCGTCGTCTGCGTGAGGGGTGTTCCAAGACCTTCCAGCCAATCAAAATCTGCTTCTTCTTCGCTGGGCTGGCTGGCAGCGCCGGATTCGGACGCAACGGTCGCGGGCGCCATGGCTTTCAGCCATGAAGGGATCTCTGCAGCGGCCAGTTCATTGGAAGCTGCGCCGGGTTGTTCTGGTTCATCGAACTGATTGATTTCTGGTTGGGGTTCGCCGCTGGATGCTGCCCAGCCGGATTGCTGCATCCAGTCAGGAATTCCTTCGGCGCTCGCTGCGCTGTTAGCCTGGGTGTTGGTGCCGACCTGATGACTTTGGCCGGGCTGCCAATCCAGATGTTCGAGCATGACTGTGTTTTCCGGCACACTTTGGGTGTCAAAGGCCGGGCTGTTTGCAACTGCGGCATACGGATCAAGTGAACGAATCCGGCGCTGATATTGATCCAGGCTCTGAGCGCTGGTATCTGGTAGAAGTTCTACCAAAATTCGGTTGCCATCCAGGCTGTATGGGTAGAGTTTGAGCAGTTCGACGCAGCTTTCGATGGCCTCATTTTTCATGTCGGCACGGAAATAAGCACGCGCCAGCAGGGTTTTCATATCAGTGCGGGAATTGTCCTCGGACAGCACCGACTTGATCTCGGTAATGGCGCGCTGGTATTCTCCGGCCTTCATGTATATCTGAGCCAGAGCACCACGCGTCAGGTTAATGCGCTCAGGTTCAAGCCCGTCGCGGCGGCCGTACAGGCGGCGTAATTCAGACTGTATGCCGCCATTGGTGGAGTTGATCTCAAAAGCACGCTCCATGTGCCAGATGGCCATGTTCAGGTCGCGTTTTTCGTCGTTGACAATGCTCATCCCCAGCTGGGAGACGAAATCGTCTGGCACGGCCAGCAGCACTCTCAAAAAGATGTCCGCTGCCTCTGTGTAGCGATGAGCTTCCAGGTAAGCCTTTCCCATCAAGCGGTAGGTTTCCAAATGCTTGGGGAAATTCTTGAGGATGTGCATGCAGTGAGCAACAGCCTCCTCAGTATGGCCCTGGTCGATCAGGGCTTCAATTTCTCGGTTATAGGCTCGCAGGGCAACTTTTACCATGGCAGAACTCCAGTTTCAAGAGGCACCAAACTCTGATAAGCGACAAGTTTAGTTATAGAACAAGGGCAGGGGCTTGACGGCGGTCTGGCTGAATGTGTGTGCCGCCAGGACTGCTTCCCTGGCCCGATTGAGCTTTTCACGATCGTTGGCGTGCACAATGCAGAGCGGTTCACCGGCCTGGATCTGCTCGCCAACTTTATGTAAGATTTCAAAACCAACTGCATGATCGATCAAGTCGCCTTTTTTTGCTCGTCCGGCACCCAGGTCCACAGCGGCTTCACCGATCAGGCGGGCATGGATCTGGGCCAGATAACCAGATACCGGCGCTGCGACGACTTCCACGAAAAGCGCTTTCTCCATTTTATCAGGTTGGTCGATGAATGATACATCCCCAGCCTGGGCTATCACCAGCTGCCGGAACTTCTCAAAGGCACTGCCATCTTGTATGACTGCCTCGGCCAGTTGACGGGCGGATTCCAGATCTGTTGCGCGGCCGCCCAGCACCAGCATGTGTTGACAGGCTACCAGGCAATGTTCGCGAAAATCGGCCGGACCAGCTCCATGCAGTACATCGATGGCTTCTTTGACTTCCAGAACATTGCCGACGGCAAAGCCGAGTGGCTGATTCATATCCGAAAGCAAGGTCATTACTTTGCGACCGGCCAGTTCGCCGATGGCAACCATGGTTTTTGCCAGCTCGCGGGTTTCATCCAGAGTCTGCATAAAAGCGCCCAACCCGGTTTTGACATCCAGCACGATGGCGGTAGCCCCGGCGGCGATTTTCTTGCTCATGATCGATGATGCGATCAGTGGGATGGATTGGACCGTGCCGGTTACATCTCGCAAGGCGTAGAACTTGCCATCCGCCGGCGCCAAATCCAGAGATTGACCGGTCAGCACAATGCCTATTTCTTTTAATTGCTGTTTGAATTCTTCCGTGCTCAGGTTGACCCGGTAACCGGGGATGGATTCCAACTTGTCCAGTGTACCGCCGCTGAATCCCAGCCCGCGTCCAGACATCTTGCCACACGGCAGGCCGCAGGCAGCCACGATGGGCAGGACGGCCAGGGTGGTTTTATCACCCACTCCGCCGGTGGAATGTTTGTCCACGGCCACATCGACGATATCTGCCAGGTCCAGGATCTGGCCCGAGCGCGCCATGGAAAGCGTCAGGTCGGTGGTCTCGCGTGCAGTCATCCCATTGAGTAAAACAGCCATGGCCCAGGCTGAAGCCTGGTAATCGGTTATTTCGCCACGGGTATAGCCCTGGACGAAAAAGTCGATCTCTTCCGGGCTTAGTTCTTGTTTATCGCGTTTTTTAATAATGATATCGATACTACGCATGACACTCCTGAGAATACTTATTCTATTGTAACTTAAATTTCTCCGGACGTTCTTGCGGTCTGGCAGCTGCTGTTGAAGTTAACAATTCCATCGAGGCCGGTGAGCTGATTAGCTCCTGAGAAGATTCCAGCCTTGAGCGGTATCCTGCACACTCCAGCCCAGGTCCGCAATCTGCCGGCGCAGATCGTCAGAAGCGGCCCAATCCTTGCGGGTACGGGCGGCATGGCGAGCCTCGGCCAGGGTCTGCACCGCGAGCGGCGCGGTCTGTGGGTCCGCTGTTTCCGGTTCTGGCGTGTTCAACGCCAGTGCCCAGGCTGTTTCAGAGATGCCACTTGAAGCCGGGAGCGGATCCAGCAACGGCCCGATTTCTGAAAGCGGGAAGGTGCTGCCGGATGGATGGATTTGTGGGTTACAGGCGCGCACCAACGAGACGGAACTGACTCCCATCACCTGGCATTCGCGCCGCGCAAAATCCATAATGATGCCGGTGTGTTCGTCCAATCCAAGCACGGTGTGGTCGACGGGCAGTGCTGCGCACCATTCGCTAAAACGTTCCATCCCAATGAAACAGCGACTGGTGTCAACATCCGCGCCGCCATCGGTATTGTTCCAGTGTGGGACGATGGAAAGCGGGGTTTCCAGGTCTGCGAAAAAGTCCAGGCCTGGCACGGTGTGCACATCCAATCCGACCTTGTATATTTCGTAAACTGGCAGGCCAAAGGCTCCCACGGCGATTGTAGCAGCGCTGGAGAACACGAGTGTGGCTCCCATGCGATGCCGGGCGCGGATCAGCTCCCAGGCCAGGCTGCCTTGCAGCTGTCGGATGGCATAGGTTGGGCTGCCCGGCCCCATAAAGATCATATTGGCCCGTAAGAGTGGGGCGCAGATTTCGGGATCGTCCGGGCTGAAGAGCCCACCTTTTTTGCGGGCCGAGATCACATCCACTTGTGGATGATAGTTGCCCAGGCGAGTTCTGAGAAAATCGACCACTTTTCCAGCCACCTGGCCCGAATTTAGCTCGAACCCGGCGGGTGTTTCCAATACAGCAATCCGCAGCGGACCGGAAATCTGTCGCGCGAGCTGTTCAAAGATGCGCCCACCGGCCAGGGATGTTTCTCCTGAGCCGAGGAAGGCTATGTTTCCCATTTTCATTTTTCACCTGTAAAGTCAAGAAACCACCGCCTGGGGGTATTTCACGCCAGGGCCTGCTAACGAAGTAATCACTATCTCGGCTACTACTGATTTTTCATATTTACGCAACGGTATCCAGCGAAGATCTTAATCAGTGCCACGATTTCCTGCAAGCGTACGCTGATCGCCGTATTGCAAAGATTAGAATGGTGATAAGCTAAACCGATGCAGCGCTGGGCTGAACCTGTTTTTCGTTCATCTTATCCAGCATCGCCAACACAAGCTTGTTCTCGGGGATATCAGACATCGAGTCGCTGTAGTGCTGGTAACGGATCTGACCTTTTTTATCGATCAATAACAAGGCTGGCACGCGTCCAAGTTTGAAAAGGTTCCATTCCTGTCCGTAAAGATCGGCCACCTTATGCTGCGGATCGGGCAAACCAATGAAAGGTATTTTTTCGCTTTCCCAAAAGCGTAGGAAAGATTTGGGCCCATCCGGGCCAATTGTAATGATGACCGCGTCACGCGCGGTGAAGGCTGCCATCTCGTCGCGCAGGCGCGCGAGATGGGCCCGGCAGTAGGGTCACATGAACCCGCGCAGGAAGATCAAAAGGACATTCTTTTGATCCAGAAACTGAGATGCACGTACACGGTCTCCATGCATATCGGACAATTCAAAATCGGGTGCGGTTTGCATTTTTATGGACATATTCCCTCCGCTTCAATTTTATCTCATTCTGTAGCGGATCAGCGGGCGTGTCTCAAAATGGTATCAAACTGGATCTGGATGCGGGTCGATGGATGGGCTTTATTATTTATCCCTGAATACCGGATAGGGGTCTGTCCGGGTTGGTTTTGCCCACAAAAAACGGTGTACTACTTTTTTTATGCGGATTTTGGTAAACCTTTCGATATTGTTTCTGGTTGCTGGTAGCAGCCGGCAGGCTATTCCGGCCAATAAATTGAAATTCCATCGCCCGCAGCCGGAAGATGGAATTTCGGATTACCCGTCCTGCTATAAATCCTATTTAGCCGGATGCAGTGGCTTGGGTACCACTGGCGAGGTTCCCCAGAGAGTGTACTTGATATTTGTTACATAGGGGTGTACCTCGGACTCAAGTGCCGGCCAGACTTTCTCAGCAAAATTACCCCAGTCTGCTGCCGATTCAAAATCGGTCACAACCAGGACCATTGGGCTGCCGCAAAGGTTGCGATGAGCCCGGAATTCAAGGATCCCTGGCTGTTGTAAGACTGTGCCGATTGCTTTTTTTGCCCAGGCATTATAGGCTTGTTGATCTACGCCTGGTACAAAATCCCAAGTCATGTGTACTTCTACCATTAAATCATCTCCTGGTTTGGACGCGCTCCCTGGCTGACAGCGCGCAAGGTGGTTGGATAAGTCAGACTGTAGTGTTCATCGCTGGCAGATCTCTGCTTTATCAGGACGGGTGTTTGCTGAATTCAGCCGCGATGTTTGTGTAGTAGACTTTTACTACCCCTTTTATTCTATTCATTATTTATGGGTTTTGCAACTACCAATTTTGGGCGGGGTGTGATCTATTTTCCCAGCTCGCGCAGGAACTCGGTGGTCATCGCGCTGGTCTGCTGCCATTGATCTTGCGGCGAGATGCTGGCGGGTTTGTCGCCAGGTTGTGGGCCATAATCACCAAACTGGCCATGGTTGGCTCCCTGGATGATCGCGAAAACGGTATCGGCGGGTTGCAGGGCTTTGTTTTGCTCAATTTTTGCACCGTTATCGAGACCGCCATCCTCAGTGCCATAAATGGAGAGCATCTTGATGCCCGAGTTTTTTAGTTTGTCATTCGCCGGGTAGGATGCCCAGAAGATCACACCGCGAATTTCGGGATGATTTTCGGCAAATAAGGCTGAGGCCACGCCACCCAGCGAATGCCCACCCGTTGCCCAGGTTTTGATCTGTGGAAAGTCCTTTATTGCAGGTGCGCCGGCTTCCACATCGAAGAACGCCAGGTTTAATTTGACGGGCACCAACACCACCAGGATTCCTTGCGCGGCGATCTGGTGCAAAATGGGGGCGTAGGCACGATATTCGACATGCCCACCCGGATAAAAGATAAAGCCGGTGGTGGCAGATTTGTTGGATGGTTCAAACGTAATGTACTGGTTCGTTTCAGTCACGCTGACCATGTCGTCGGATTTTAAGGCTTCCAGTGCGGCCTGGCGTGGTTGGCTGGGGGTTTCAGCCCAAATCACAAACCCCAGGCTGCTGAGCAGGATCAGCGTCAGCAGACCAATTCCAATCCATTTAAATGTTTTTTTCATTTTGATGCTTACCTTTCAATGAGTTCTTTGGCGGTTTTCCAGACTTGATCGAACATTTCGACCGTTAGCCGGCCAGTCTGGGTATTCTGTTGGCTGGGATGGTATGAGCACACCAGCCAGGGGCCATTTTCGATCTGAAAAACAGCTTTGTGCGCGAACTTCCAGCCCGGATTGCGGATGGAATATATCCGGATTACACTCTCAAAGGCTATCCGCCCTAGTACGACGATCACCCTCGGCTTGATCAGCGCCAGTTCGGATTCCAGGAAGGGTTGGCAGCTGTTCATTTCTAGCGAATTGGGCTTGTTATCTGGGGGCGCGCAGCGACAAACTGGGGCGGTGTAGGCGTCTGTCAGCATTAGTCCATCATCCCGGGCGCTGGCATTGGGCTGGTTAGCCAGCCCGGCGCGATACAGAGCCGGGTAGAAAAATCCACCGGAGGCATCACCAGTAAATTGGCGCCCGGTACGGTTGGAACCGTGCGCGCCGGGTGCCAGCCCAATGATAAAGATACGTGCTTGTGGGTCACCAAAGCCGGGAACAGGCTTGCCCCAGTATTCCTGGTCTTTGTAGGCACGGCGCTTTTCGCGAGCTACCTGTTCGCGCCAGGCTACCAGGCGTGGGCATTTGCGGCAGACGATGATTTCCTGGTTGAGAGTTTCAAGATTCATGGCTTGATTCTACCCGATGGACTTTTATTTCTGTAAAATTCGCGCCAAACTGATGCATGGTTATTTTTGTGCATGGAAACCCGCGATATTTGTTCATTTGCAGGCCGTGGTTGTGATGGTTAATATCTGAGCCCGCATATCCGTGTGTAAATACCCGTTCGATTTTCCATGAATAGGCAGTTTCAAATATAATAGTAGAAAGATGGTATTTATTCACGAGCTCTTCGTTTTGGCACTTACCATCCTGGTTTTGCTGCTCGGGCGATTAAAAGTCGATGGTTTGCCCCACAAAAAAGGCTCTTTCATCCCCTAAACCGTTTTTGGCCAGGGGGCAGGGTTAGCGCCTAAAATTGGCACCCAGTAAGTAAATCCGGAATATACACGCAATGGAATTTTGTTAATCAGGTTGGCCGAGAGTGCTGGGCAGCTATAATAGAGGCCGGGTACAGGGAGAGTTCAAAATGAAGCCATTCCGAAAAAATGTAGCCATTGCCATCGACGGGGGTGGCATGCGCGGCGTGATCGTGACCAAAGCGCTGATGAAGCTCGAAGCAGTGCTGGAAAAACCCGTACACCAGATCTTCCAGCTTTCGGCGGGCACATCTACGGGCTCGATTATTTCGGCTGGTATCGGCGCGGGCTTGAGTGCTGCACGCATGTTTGAGTTATATGTGGAATTGGGGGATACCATCTTCAAAAAAAGCTGGCGGACCCTCTTCTGGCCGCTTTCCCGCTATCGTTATTCCAACGTGCCTTTGGCGCAGGCTCTGTACGGCGCAATTGGGGGCATGACCATGGGCGATTTTTGGGAGCAGCATCCAACGTTTGATGTGGTTATTACGGCTTTTGATCTTTTGCTGAACAAGACACGTTTTATTAAACCATGGAAGACAGAATACAAGGATTGGTCTGTGATCAGTGCCGTGCTGGCTTCCAGCTCGGTGCCCACCTACTTCCCCGTGGTGGACGGACGCCTGGTGGATGGCGGCGTGGGTTCGTATGCCAACCCATGTTACCTGGCGGCCTATGAGGCGCGTTTTTGCCTGGGATGGAAACCAGAAGAGACCACGCTCATCAGCCTGGGCACCGGGCGCGGTCCGATGACAATTAAGCCCGGCCAGCCTGCCAAGTTTTGGGCCTGGAATTGGATTGGCCCAACCCTGGGGGCCTTCATGAGCTCGGCGGAAGATCAACAGGTGCACCTGGTAGAGACCTTTTTTGACCAGCTCGATTTCCGGCGTTACCAGGTGGATTTGCGCGAGGATGTTGCCATGGACGATCCCGCCGCCGTCCCTCTGCTGGAAGCATACGGTGAGAAAATGGGCCAAATGATCCTGCGCGACCAGTTTGATACGGCCATGGGTATTCTGCCTGAGCGGGCGCGGTTGCCATAAAAAAACACAGCGGCTGTTTTTTTGTCTAGCTGTCAAGTTTTTTTGAGAACGCCATTGGAGATGGGATTTCGAAGCAGGATCTTTCATTTCCCGGCCAGCCTGGGCTTATTTTCTTTGGGGTTCCTCTTAAAAAGATCCAGGATATAAATCCTGGTATTTTTCGAAATTTTGCACCGCATCCTGGCCGCTGCTGGGTGATCAGAAATGAAATCAGGCAATTTGACCAGAACCTGCTGTTCAGATGGGCCGGTTTTGAGTTGAAAGTATCCTAAAAAACGGGCTAAAATAGAATTATCGGTCATGTTAAAGAGTGATTTTAGGAGTGCTATGAAAAACCCCTATTCTGGAAAATCCCGTGAAAATATTTCCCACAACAGGCCAAGAAAGTGGCCATATTTTGGGATGATGACCGTTCAGATGGACCGGTTTTGAGTTGAAAGTATCCTAAAAAACGGGCTAAAATAGAAGTATCGGTCATGTTAAAGAGTGATTTTAGCTCCATAGAAGACACAGAAAGCTACATAAACACTCCTGGTGGCATGATTTCGCGCGGTATAAAATCCGCAGATCCATCCGCGTTAAATAATCCGAACTGATCAAGCAAAAAAATCGGTGCCGAGCCGCTCAATCCGTGCATATCCGTGTTCTATGGCACCCTTTGGAGAAAACATGAACAAAAAAGCCTCCCTTTATGCTCTGGTACTGCTGACCTGCCTGCTTTTTGGGTCACAGGTCAGTTGCACACCCCAGAATAGCCCACCGGCTGTTGCTCCCACTGCCCTTCCGACTGCTGTCGCTCCTGCAATTACAGCGACCACAGCGTCTGTATCTGTTGACCCCACTGCTACGGCTTCGCCAACTGCAACGCCTGTACCGGCAGCGGCAAACGGCAACTTTTCGTTGACCATCCTGCACACTAACGATGTGCACGCCCATCATGCGCCCAACGCCGATGGCGACGGTTATCTCGAATTTCTGGCTCCATTTCAATGTTCACTCTAGGTTGTTTTGACCCAAGTGTACAACATCTATCTATTGCGGAACAACACTATTGTTGAGCTGGGGAGCGTTTTTCCCGTAGATGGTAAGCGATGGTCACCGCCACAAGGATCACCAACATCGGTGGTAGGCTGTTGGCAATCAGATCGGGACGGTACTTGAAGGGGTAAAGGGTGACTGAATATGCAAATGAAGCCAGGCCGGCCAACAGGAATAACCAATACTTGCGCACCTTATTTTGAGGTATATCCAGGTTGCAAAACAAAATCGCCATGGGTGCCGCGAGGATCGATAGTTTGTAATCATTGCTCACGGCTGGGATGATCATTGCCCCGATGGTGCAGGTCATTAGAAGGTAAGGATTAAAACCATTTTCTTTGCGCAGGTACGCGCTGACGATGATTGAACCCAGGCAAAGCGCCACAAATCCCATTAAAAGGATCTCGATCGTCTGTGAATTTTGCCTGATCCACTCCAGTCTGCTTCCGGAGAACAAACCAAAGCCCTCTTGTGTAAGGTTGTACACAAAAGCCTTGATGGAATTATTACCGATCCAACCATACGCTCCAACCTGGTAGATCTGCGTGGTAAGCGACCTGAAGAAACCGAGGAACATGGCATAACCTATAATAAACAGCATGCCAATATTGAACGCTCCCAACCCGGCCATTCTGATCAGGTTATTCCTCCAATCCCGCCAATCCTTGATAAACATGACAATAAAGATCAGGGGATATAACTTGAGTTGGATCGACAAGGCAAAAAATAGATACGCGAAATATCGAAAATCTTCATGATAATGATAAATGTAAACAGCAAAAAGGCATAAAAAGAACGCGATCAAGTTGAACTGACCTCTTTCTAGTTCAAACTGCATGCCATAAGAAAAAAGCCCAGTCAGGAAGAAGAAAAACACAATCGATAATTCACGTTTGAGATTGTGCAGCAACGGTAGAAGCAGCGCCAACCCAAAGTAGCTCAGAATTTCTAAGCCCAACAAGAAGTAATAAGCGGTGGGGTAACCCAGCAGCAGCAGGGGTGCCAGGAAGAGATTGATAAAAGGAGGAAAAAACATAAAGTTATCGGCATAAGGGCTTTTTCCTTCAACAAGCCACTGCCTGGTGTAGTGTGTGTTTTGCCGCAGATCCACTCCAAGATTGACAGTGTCGGGCAGATACCGGTAGAAATATTGAAATTGCAGCCGGGAATTCAGAAACATCGGCGCAATAAAAAACAGCAGATAGGCCAACAGGAAACCAGCCACGACCCAGATGATTAGCGGCTGTTCATCGACAAAATTCCCAACCCATGTGAAAAATCTACCAGACTGGAATTTTCCGCTTCTTTGGGCTACAACCAGCGCCGCGCCGCCCACCAACACGAAGAAACCAGCTTCAGCGCCTGATAATTGAGCCGCCTGGATGCCTCCTTTGCCAATGCCTATCAGCTCAGCGCCTAACGAAAAGATGATTGCGAGAAGCCCTAATCCGATCAGTACATACCCACTTCTTTTTACCAACATTTTTGTTCTCCCAGAAAATAATTCCCTACATTATCTGGTAGCCTGCATGATGTGTCAATGTTTTTTAGCATTTGTAAAAACATGTTTGTGCATGGGAATATCTTTTTTCCCGTGCATCTATAGGTTTTTCCAAACCTGGATTTCGATCCGATAATTTATCTTGCGCTGACTGGTGAAGGTCGTTTCAGCAACATCATCTGGTTCACTCCAAGTTTTAGAATCTTTCGAAAAAAAATATTTCCCGTACCAGGTTGGGTGCCAGGCCTTCGTGTTAATAACATGAAGGCCATTTTTTATTATTTCAAGGTGAAGTTGGAAACTACTTTTAGTAGGTTTTCTGACATTTCTTTTAACGAGGCCGCTGAAATTGAAACTTCATGTACCTGGGCAGAAACTTCTTCTGTAGCGGCCGAAACTTGTTCCACCGCGGC
>JAPLGT010000228.1:0-7128 GCA_026390035.1 Chloroflexota bacterium | reverse complement strand
TAACCAACTTATCCATTAATCGGAACACGGGAAAAGTCCAGGCAACGGACTTTTCCCGTGTGGGTTTAATGGTGCGGGGCGTTTATTGCGCTGAAGAGTTTTCTTCGGTCAGATGCCCGTCTTCGATGTGCAGGCGGCGCCAGGGAGCGCTGCCCCACATGCCTTTGCGGACCGTGTCTTCGGCCTGCAGCATGGAGCCGTAACGCGAATCGGTTTGAGCTGCCAGAGCTGCCGGTGCGCCGTCTTCGGCAATTTGCCCGTTTTCAATCACCAAAACGCGCTCGAAATCCTGGGTTTCGCCGACATCGTGGGTGATGCAGATCAGGGTGGCGTCATGCCAGAATTGGCGCGCCCTTTTTAACAGGGTGCGACGTTGTTCACGGTCAAGCCCGCGGAAGGGTTCATCCAGAATGATCAGGCGCGGATGGGCGCGATTCATGGCTCTGCCCAGGCGCACGCGCTGACCCTCGCCGCCCGAGACCAACCCGCCGCCTTCGCCCAGAACCGTCTGCAGTCCATTTTCCAGCCGCTCAAACACGCCAAACAAGTCGGCATCCTCCAGCATGACGCCGCGCTGTGGAGCTGCTTGTGGGTCATTGCCGTAGGTCAGATTCTCCAACAAGGTGCGATTCCAGATCTGGATGGCGGGGTCCACCCAGGCGGTGAAGCGGCGCAAAGCCGGCAGGCGTTCCCCGGTCAGCGGCAGCCCGTCCACCAGCAGTTGGCCTTCAGCGGCTTTGTGCCAGCCTAATAAGACTCCCACCAGGGTGGATTTGCCCGCCCCGGATGGGCCCACAATCGCCAGGTGATCGCCGGGCGCAATTTTTAGATTGATGCCAGATAGGATCGTGTGGCCGCCGGCCTGGATGGCCAGCTCGCGCATTTCAATGGCGGCTCCATGCTGGGCAGAGCGGCCGGTTGGCTCAGTCAAAGCCGGTTCTTCCGGGTTGGAAGCCTGGTCTGCTGCTGTTTCGGCGTTTTCTGGCTGGCTGGCGCTATCGTTTTCGTCCGGAGCGCCCAACGGTTCCAGCACGCGCAGCATACTGTTGCGCAGCATAGGAATCTGTTGGATTTGCTGGACCATGGTTTGCCCCAGGGTCGGCAGGTTGAGCGTCCAGTAAAAAAGCAGCAAGGCGCCGCTGATTGGCCCGCCCTGCGAAACATAATCAAAGACAGCCCAGGTTGCAAAACCGGAATACAGGATGGCTTGCAGGCCTTGCAGCAAGACGTTCAGCCTGATCATATCCAGCCCGGCGCGCACCCATTCGACCAGCAAGTTTTCATGTTCGCGACGGAAGGCGCGTTCGGCGCTGTGGGTGCGCAGTGGCGCGATGCCCAGCATGGCATCCAGATAGAAGCGGCTTAAGCCGCCGCTGTGCGAGCGCATGCGCAAATCGTTTTCTTCCAGTAATCGGCTGGTTGCCCAGCCCACTGCAATAAAGACCAGGGTGGCGGCCAGGGAAAACAGTGCGCTGTGTGGCTGCAGCCAGATAATTCCAAACGTGGTCAGAAGCAATTGAAAAAAAGTAGTCAGCAGGCCGCTGCCCAGCACTGGCAATCTTCGCAAGGAGCGCAGGTTGTGGGCGCGCTGAGCCATATCCGAGGTCAGGCGGCTGTGAAAGTAACGATCGCTGAGGCGTGGAATTTTGTTCAAAAATTCGACGCGCAGGCGGGTTTCCAGCCGCCGCCCCAGGCGCTGGATGGTGGCGGTGATGGGTAACCCAATCAGGAATATCCCGATTAAGAAGGTGAAGAGTGCGATCAGTGCGCCAGTACGCTGATCGACGGCTGGCAGGATCTGCCCCAGGCGCAGCAGGCTTTGCAGCAGCAGGGCCTGGATGGTGATGCCGACGGAAGTGATGCCCAGACCGGCTGCCAGGATAGCCAGCACCCACGGGCTATCCTGACGGACAGCCTGCCAGAGTGACTTCCAGATGCTGATGGGTGCTTCATTTAATACGGCTGCCAATTCGGGCGAAAGCGTTTCGGCTGGTTGTTGGTCGCTTTCTTCAGAGGCGGGGTCTTCGGTCAGTTCAGTCTCGGGCAGGCGCCGGCTTTCGACGCGCACCATCAAGGCCCCGCGCAGCAGTAATTGTTCCTCGGCGGAATCTCCTGTAATCGGCTCAACCGACCAGTAGGCGGGCGGGATTGGGAAAGTGGGTGCTGTATCGTCCCGTCCCCCCGGCCGGTTATCGGTAAATAATTGTTCCAGCAGGCGAGTGGCTTCCGGGCCTGGTTTGACGGCCTCAGCGCGCAGCATGGCTGTTGTCATGCGTGTAGCAGCATCCAGACTGGCCAGGCTGCGCCAGCCTGGGTCGGACAGGGCCTGGGCTTCCCAGACGGCCATGGAAGCGTTCGGGATTTTCAGCTCAGACATGCGGCAGCGCAACGGGGTCAGAAAATCGGGCGAAGCAGCCCACTCGCGCCAACCCTGGACGGGAACGGGAAACTGGTGAATGAATAAATCGTCCAGGAATTTCTGACGGGGTATCCAACGCCGACCGGTACCCGGGTCCATGACCTGCACCCAGCGGGATTGTTGATCCCAGGCCACCACAAAGTGGGTCAGGCCATTGGAAAGGCGAATGACCACCAGGGCGGGTAAAACCATGGCTTCTTTGATCAAGACGTGGTCGGCTGGCAGCATGATCTGCTGCGCGTTTAAGCCAAATTGGACGGCCAGCGCTTCGAGAGTATCGATGGAAGTGCCATCGACCGAGGTCTGGCAGGCCTCGCGCAGGCGGCCATAACTGGTGTGGATCCCGAAACCTTCAAGGAGAGCCTTGAGCGAAGCCGGGCCGCAGTCCATCTCAGAGGTTTGGACGACTTCTGGAACGAAGAATTGTTTGGCGTTTTTTGGCATGGAGGGGATTACTTAGGGCTTGCCGGAAAGCTGCCCGGTGGAACGCATTACCAGCGTGGCAGGCGAAACCTGGCTGGTTTCAACTTTTACCGTGCCGGTCGCTGTATGGTTGAAGGTAGGCTGTTCTGCCGTGGTGAAGACATACACTTCCACCAATTTTTTCCCGGGAGCGGGGATGTCCATGACCCTGGCTTTGAAGGTCTGAGCCGGGTTTCCGGCTGCTTCTGGCAGGGAAAGAACCGCCGTCTGACCCGGTAATATCCGCGCAAGATCTGCCTCTGAAAAGGTGACCTGCAAGGTGCCCGTTCTGGTGACCTGATATTGTTGGCTGTTGGCGTAAATTGGAATGCGCGCCAGGAAAAACCAGGCGACCCAGGCGCTCAGGAAAACCAGCAGGGTGATGATGGCTGCCAGCCCGAAGCGAAAACTATCTTGATGCATCAAGCGGATGGAACGAGAGAAGGCAAGGGACATACCTCCATTCTACCCAATAGGCGTGACATTTGCGTGACAGATGCAGGTGATTTGTAAAACCCGTTTGGATTTTAACCCCTTCTGGGTAGACCCGCTAAAACCAAAGGCCCGCTTCTTTTGAGGGAAGCGGGCCTTTGGTTTAACGGGCAAAGGTGGTTTAATAAGGTTGCAGGCAGCCATGACGCACGCATATAAAGCAATTTTATAGCGGCGTGTACCTTTCTTAAAACGCTCTCCCTTTACTATAAGCGCCAGTAGAACCCCCAGCCGCCTTGACTTCCGTCTGCACGGCCATGCCGGGTTTCTTGGTGATTTTGACTGCTGGTTTTGTTTGCATTGGTTATCTCCTTTTGTGTAAAAAATGGATCTGAGCAGCGCGCTCCCGCGGAGACGCGCCGGGTGTTAGCATATGTTCATCATATCAAGCAGGCTGACATTTGCGTGACATAAACGCCGATGATTTGTTAACCCGTCGGGTAGACCTGCTAAAATCAAAGCCCTGCTCCTTTTGGGGAAGCGGGGCTTTGGTGTAACGGGCTGCCCGGCGCTTTGTCAGTCAGTACCAATTGTGCCCGTCTTTGGGCCTGATCAGCCCTGGCAAAGCTGGTTCACAGGCAATAACGCACGCAAAATAGCGTATTATTATATATTATCTATCTGCAAAGTGATCTTGTTGTTGGTACCTAGCCTGTTTATCTATCTTTTAAATGCCCAACCCCTTTCGCAACTCCTCACTACTTCTCGCTCTACCTCCTCCTGCCTTTACTTCGGTCTGCACGGCCATGCCGGGTTTCTTGGTGATTTTGACTGCTGGTTTTGTTTGCATTGGTTATCTCCTTTTGTGTGAAAAATGGATGTGAGAAATGCGCGCTTCCGCGGAGACGCGGGTTACCTGTTTACTATATCAAGCAGGTGTGACATTTGCGTGACAGACTGGCCTGATTTGCAAAACTCGCCAAAATCAAAGGCCCGCTCCTTTTTGGGGAAGCGAGCCTTGGGTGTAACGGGCCGCCCGGCGCTTTGTCAGTCTGGGCTAATTGCGCCCAGTTTTGGGCCTGATCAGCCCTGGCAAAGGTGGTTTTCTGGCAATAACGCACACAAAAAAGCAACGGTATCGGTTAAGAAGATGCGCGTAGCCTGTTTGGTAAATAGATGGGCCCAGAGGGGGCCGTTGAGGGCCATTGCGTTACTGCCTTGCCTTTATTAGTACATGCTAGGAAAGCCTTGCAATTGTCTTGTTGGTGTTGGGCCTTCACTGGCCTGCCAGGAAGGCGGTTTAGTGGGCTGGGCAGATGGGTTACCTGCCTTGACTTCGGTTTGCACGGCCATGCCGGGTTTCTTGGTGATTTTGAGTGCTGGTTTTGTTTGCATTGTATATCTCCTTTGCAAAAAATGGAGGTAATCAGCGCGCTCCCGCGGAAACGCGCTGGTTATCTTTTATATCAGGCAAGCGCGACATGCGGAAGTGAGAGGCGAAAAACCTGCGCCGGCGCTTTTCAGCTCAGCCTGGGTAGCCCAAGCCGCCCGTTATTTTCTCTATGACCAATGCCTTCTCCCCCCATTGCTCCCCCAACCCCCAGCCGGCGTATCGGCATGGGTGTTCCCTCCTCCGACCTTGATATCCGTTGTGACGGCCATGCCGGGCTGCTGCTTCATGATTGGTTTCTGTTCTTTCTGTTTTTTGGTGGTGTTCATGTTTTGCTCCTTTTGTTGTGTAAAAAATGGATGTGAGAAATGTACGCTGCCTTGCAGCGTGTACCCATCAGGGGCGAACAATCGATCTTTTTTCATCATATCAGGCAGGCGTGACATTTGCGTGACATGCCAGCCATTTGTGAGTGCCACGGTATTGCGGAAGCTGGCTATTATTTTTTAGAATTCAGCAGCCGCTTCTCGGCCAGGTACGGCAGCAGGTGAGGGTGGATGCCAAGGTGGTGCTCGGAGAACTCTGTCAGCCAGGATTTGTCGATCAGCCTTGCCAGGATGTGAATTTCAATCCCCAGCGGGTCGACGTTTATTCCTGGCCCGAAGCCATGCTGGGAAGTCGATAGTTTTTCGAGAGCCAATCGTTCTTCGGCTGAAAGCAGCTTCCAGGAATTTTCAAAAACCGCCCTCAGGCTGGTGTGACGAATGGGTACGTCGCTATTGCGGGTGGTTAAAAAATCCAAATCCTGCTCGAGCCGTGTCGAAATTTCTTGACAGGAGAGCAGATTGACCCAGGCAGCCGCCAACTCGATCCCTAAAGGCAGCCCATTCAACTGCTGGCAAATCCGAATGACTGCCTGCTGGTTTTGCGCGTCGATCATAAATCCAGGATCATTTTTCTGCGCATTTTCGGTAAATAACTGCAGCGCGCCGTAATCGACTGGCGGATTTAATAAATCACCTGCGCTGAAAGCTGTGAGCGTTTCTGGCGCAGGGAAATCCAGGCCTGGCACTGTAACGATCTGTTCGCCCTGAATTCCCAGGCGTTGGCTGGCTGTCACCATTATTTTCAGGCGTGGAGCTTGATCCAGCAGCTCCCTGACGGCGTTGGCCTGCTGGATGATCTGGTCAAAATGATCCAGCACGAGCAATATCTCTTTATCGCGCAGGAAATTGTAGACAAGATGGCGGCGCTGAATGGTGGGGTCGTAATGCAGACCGAATACTTTCATGAGTGTTTCTTCAAGGCTGGTTTTGGGAGACTCTTCCGCGAGGATGGCCAGCCAGGCCCCATCTGTCCAGGCCAGGGCATCTTGCGCGGCGGCGCGCATGGCCAGGCGGGTTTTGCCAATGCCCTCCGGGCCAACCAGGGTCATCAAGCGGCAATCCTGGTCCGATAGGTACCTGGTAATTTGTTTAAGTTCTGCCTGACGACCGCAAAAAGCTGTCAGGGTATTGGGCATGGCAGTGGCGGGAAGTTTCTGTTGGGTGAGCAGCGTATCCTTGCGCTGTTTGTGCACCTGCAAGCTGGTCAGTGGTAACAGATTGCGAATGTTTTGGGCAAGCTGCATGCTTTCGGGTTCGGGCGTGACATTCAATTCATTGAATAGATTTACCTGGAATTCATGATAATGCAGTAAAGCCTGGTTGCGGTTGCCCTGGATGGCCAGGATTTTCATTTCCAGGCGCAGCATGTCTTCATTGGTGGGATCCATTTGTTTCAGGATGCCGGCATAGACCTGACTTTTCTCGTACTGTTGGTGTTGAAAATGGTAAGAAGCCAGATTTTTCAAGGCCCATTCGGTTTTTTTATGCAAATCGGTACGAGTGTTTTCCAACCAATTTTGGAGCGGCTGGCTCTGGTAAAATTGCAGATCGCCCAAAAACTCGCCCTGATACAGGTCAATCGCCCGTTCAAGTTTGGCCATACACTCGCGGCAGACATCCAGCCGGCGGTGACGGTGCTGCTTGACGGAGTTTACCAATTCAATAAATTCAAGCGCATCCAGCCAAAACTCGCTGGACGGATTAAATTGAAGATTAACCTGGGAGCTGAGAAAATAAGGGATATCAACAGTTTCTTCGCCGAGCGTACGGCGCAGGCGCAGTAAAACCTGACGTAAATTAACCGCCCCTTGTTTTTCATCGTGATCCGGGTAAAGCAGCCCTGCCAGCTTGTCGCGCCGGTGTATTTTTTGTGGGTTTAATGCCAGGTACGCTAATAGTTGGACTTTTGACAAATCCAAGGCTTGCAAAAAAAGGTGGAACTGCATGACAATTGGGAGTTGTGGACAACCAACTGCAGCAGTTCCAAGGTGAAGTTTACCAGAACTTCGCCAAATATAAATGCACCGATACGCTCATGG
>JAPLGT010000101.1:0-39852 GCA_026390035.1 Chloroflexota bacterium | reverse complement strand
TTGGATGTCAATGCCGGAACCCACCCGGACCGTGAGCCAGAGGATCTGGTCTGGCTGATTGAGACCATCCAATCCGCCGTTGAGACCCCCTTATCCCTGGATAGTGCCAACCCCAAGGCCCTGCAAATCGCGATTAAAGCAGTCAAGAAAACACCGATGATCAATTCGATCAGCGGCGAGCCGGAACGCCTGGCCAACATCCTGCCGATCGTAGCCGAACACGGCTGCCCGGTCATCGCGCTGGCCATGGATGAGAAAAAAATCCCTGAAACGAGCGAAAAACGCTTCGAAGTCATCACCAAGATTATCAGCGCAGCGCGTGCGCACGGTGTACCGGATTCGAACCTGTATTTTGACCCGCTGGCCATGACCATTTCCACCAACTCAGACAGCGGCCGGATCGCTTTCGAGGTCATGCGCCGGGTGCGCCAGGAATATCCAGAAGCGCATTTGACGATTGGCTTGAGCAATATTTCCTTCGGGCTGCCGGGACGTTCATTCGTCAATCGCTATTTCCTGGGATTGGCCATCGAAGCCGGGTTGGATTCGGCCATCCTCGACCCGCTGGATCGTGAAATCCAGGCTGCTATCCTGGCGACCGAGCTGGTTTTGGGGCGCGACAAGCACTGTTTGAACTATATCCGTGCTTCGCGCAAGGGTTTGTTTGACAAACCTGAGTAATCCCGTTGTAACGTCAGAATTCTCTTGCTTTGAATTCAAACGCGATATTCATCTCGCGTTTCTAAAACTGCTGAACCCTAATCTAAAGGAGCAAGTATGTCAAAAGAACTGATCGAAGCCATCACAGAAATGCGTGAGGAAGATGCAGTAGCCATCACCAACCAAATGCTCGAAGCAGGCGCCAAGCCGGTGGAAGTGCTGGATGCCTGTCGCGAAGCGATGGGTATCATCGGCATGCGTTTCGAAACCGGGGAAAGCTTCATCCCGGAATTGATCCTGGCCGGAGAAATCCTCGGGCAGATTTCTGCCATTCTCAAACCACGCATGCTGCAGGCGGGTGAGAGCAAAAAGCTTGGAAAGATCGTGCTCGGCACCGTACAGGGCGACATCCATGATATCGCCAAAGACATCGTCGGCTTCATGCTCGATATCAACGGCTTTGAAGTCACTGACCTGGGCGTGGATGTGCCACCCGCCAAGTTCGTCGAAGCGGTCAAACAGACCGGCGCCAAGATCGTCGGCCTGAGCGGCTTCCTGACCCTGGCTTTCGACCCGATGAAGTTCACCGTCCAGGCGCTGAAAGATGCCGGGCTGACCGATGTCAAGATCATGATTGGCGGCGGACAGATCGACGAAAACATTCGCCAGTTCACCGGCGCAGATGCCTATGGCAAAGATGCCATGGCCGCTGTCGCCATTGCCAAAAGCTGGGCATAGGAGAGATCAGTATGTTTATCAGACCCGATAATTGGAACACAATGTCCCCGCTCGAAAGGCGCAAAGCGCGCCTGGATGCCTGGCAGAATGCCCCGGTGCAGTTTGCCAGCCCGGAAGCGGAAGCAAATTACAAAGAACGTATCACCCGTTTGCGCAAAGCCTACGACATGGAACATCCCGATCGCATCATTGCGGATGTCAGCATGGGCGCGGCCGAGTTTGCCCTGCGTCGCAAGGGGATTTCCGGCAAGGATATGGTCTACAACCATGAAAAATTGCGCGGCCCCTTGCTGGAATTCCACCAGGAATTCCAGCCCGACACGGCCGTCGGGATGCTGCCTTACCCCGGCAAGGTGATGGACATGCTCGGTTATAACACCTACATTTGGGGCGGGCAGAAACTCCCCGATAATATGGTCATCCAGGCTGTGGAAGGTGAATACATGACGGCCGATGAATATAAAGATTTCGCCGCCGACCCGACCAACTTCTGGTTGAAAAAATATCTGCCGCGCGTCATGCCGACCCTGGCGCCGCTGGCGATACTGGCGGAATTCCCACGCGTCTCAGAAAATGTAGACATCATCGATATGATGGTGCCGTTTGGGCTGCCGCCTTTCCAGGCCATGCTCCGCACAATGATGGAAGCTGGCGACGAACTGATGAGAATGCTGGCGGTTGTCGGCCAAACGGGCGGCATGATTGCTGGCGCTGGCTTCCCCGGGATGGGCATGAACATTGTCAAGACTCCGTTTGACTATCTTGGCGACACCCTGCGCGGCACCAAGGGCATTCTGATGGATATGTACCGCCACCCGAATGATTTGCTGGCGGCCACCGAAGCCTATGTGCCCGTCCTGATCAATGCCATTGTCAATGCCAGCGACCGCGGCAACGCACCTGCGGCATTGTACGTGCTGCACAAAGGCGCGGATACTTTCATGTCGCAAGCGCAGTTTGAGAAGTTCTACTGGCCCACCTGGAAACAGGTCATGCTCGCTCTGTACGAAGAAGGCATAATCTGCCAGCTATTTATCGAAGGCTCGTACAACCACCGGCTGGAAAACCTGGCCCAGATGCCTGATAAATCCCTGGTGTGCCATTTCGACAAAACCGATATGCGCCGAGTCAAGGAAGTTTTGAGCGCTAAATTCACCATCGCCGGGAACGTGCCCGCCTCCATGATGAGCACCGGCACAGTCGATGAAGTACGCGCCTACTGCAACAACCTGGTTGAGTTATATCAGGATGCCCCCGGGTACATCATGGCCTTTGGCTGCAGCTTCGAGACGAGCACCGAAGAAAAACTCCGCGCTTTCCAGAATTCTGTCAGGAAATAACACCTACTTTCAGCCTGTCCTGCGGCGCTTTCCACGCTGGAAAGCGCTGCAGGAGACAGGCAGGCTAACGCGAAAGAAGTGAGCTGCACCCAGCTTGTATTTCCACAAATAGTCTCGTGCAACGCACTTTTCCGGTAATACGATTTTTCAGACTGAAAGAAAAACTGATTCCGTGTTTTTCGCCCAGCGACGCTGGCGCGATCTATTTATGTTCCCTAAACCAGGAGAGTACCAATGGCACGAGCAAAAGTTGTTCCGGCTGCCAAACCAGCCAACAAGAAGGTTGCTCTCGGCTTAACCGCCGTTTTTGTAACCTATTTCCTCGCAAACTTTTTCATGAATGCTATCAATATTTCCCAACCCAAAACGGTTGAGGAATTCAACGGCATGGCGCTGTTCTCCTGGCTGATCGCACTGCCCGCGCTTGGTTCGGCGGTTGCCACGTTGATGTTTGGCAAATTGTCCGATATGTACGGGCGACGCTCAATCCTGCTGGTTTCCCTGGGATTATTCCTCGCTGGCACTATTCTGGCTGCCATCAGCACCTCGATGGCCTTGGTAATTGCGGCTCGTGTTATTTTAGCGCTTGGACAGGGTGCCCTTGCTCCGCTGTGCTTCTCGGTGATTGGTGATCTCTTCCCGCCCGAGCAGCGTGCAAGCTGGAGCGGCATGCTCAACCTGCCCGCCGGTATTGCCGCAACAATTGCACCCGTCCTGGGTGGCCTGATCACCGAGAGCAGTATGGGCTGGCGCGGCCTGTTCTGGGTAACTGCTCCGATCGTGTTAATTTCAGGTGGCCTGGTCGCAATCGGTATTCCAGGAAACACGCAAAAAGTCCAGCAAAAAGTGGATTTTATGGGCATCCTGGTCATGGTGATTGCATCCGCCACGCTCATCTTCGGCTTTTCCTGGCTGGGCGCTCCAGATACTCGGACAATGGGCATCGCGTTGGTTGTTGTCTCCGTGATCGCCTGGGCTGGCTTCATCACTGTTGAAAAGAAAGCCGAAGCACCCATCCTTGACCCTCAAGTGCTCTTCAATCGCACATTCATCACTGCCGCAGCTTCTGGATTTATGTCTTTTTTTGGCCTGCTGGGCGTGATGATCTATTCTCCAGTTTTTGCTCAGAACGTGATGGGCGTCAGCCCAACTGTCAGCGGCTCAATGCTCACCCCCTTCAGCATGCTGTTTGCTTTTATGGGCATCCCGGCCGGCTTTGTTCTGGCCAAAACAAAGAAATATAAGTGGATGTATATTGCTGGCTACACCGTTCTCACCATTGCCATGTTCATCATGTGGACCTTCACCAAGAATACACCGCCATGGCTGTTTGTGCTTATAACAGCTCTGGTTGGCTTCAGTAACGGTGTCATGCCAACCATCAATACGTTGGTTGCGCAGTTTGCAGTACCCAAACGATTAATGGGTGTGGCAATTGGCGCGATCTTCTTCTTCGTAATGATGGGTATGGCCATCGCTCCCGCCATCCTGGGCCTGGCCCAGAACAGCGTCCCCGACCTCGAAGCCGGTCTAAAGCTGGTCTTCCTGGTTGGCGCAGTCACCATGATCGCTTCATTGATTTTAGTCATCACTATTCCCGAAGTTTCGATGGACAACGAAGTGGCTGACAACAAGGCCCCCGCTGCTGCTCGGGCTGATTAATCCCAGCCTCGATTATTGTACAATGGGGTTCAAGTATCAACTTGAACCCCACTTAATATTTTCGACCCCAGCCCAAGGAGATTTTCTATGTTCAATGTCGACTTCGAACCCATCGGACGGCGAGGACAATGTTCCGGCGATCTTTCCTTACTAGAGAGCGCCCGCCAATTGGATGTGGATATTGTCAGCATCTGCGGCGGAGTTGGGAGCTGTGGCCGATGCAAAGTACAGATCATTACTGGTTCTGTCTCGAAACCCACATTGGACGAGCAAGCCGAACTCTCTTTTCGCGAACTCGAACAAGACTACCGCCTGGCCTGTCAGACCTACCCCAGAAGTGATGTAAAGTTACTTGTCCCGCCAGAATCGTTAACCGCCCCGCAGCGCACGCAGGTGGAAGGACTTAAGGTGGATGTCACACCAGAACCATCTGTCCTGGCTATGGAAGCCGTACTGACTGCCCCAACACTGGCCACCCCTGTCCCAGATGATGTCAACCTTTGGGCAGCACTAGGCCTCCAGCCGGGGACGATTGATTTTTCTGTTCAACAAAACCTGTCCACCCGGCTGCGCGAATTAAACTGGCAGGTTTGCGCCGCCCTGCGTGGGAATGAGATCATCGCACTTGGCACGCCTGGCACAAAATGGCTTGGGTTGGCAGTCGATATTGGAACAACCAAAATTGCCGCCTATTTGCTGGATCTGGAAAGCGGCAAGACCCTGGCATCCAAAGGACTGATGAATCCGCAGATCTCGTATGGCGAAGACCTGGTTACGCGCATCGTAGCAGCTAGCAAATCAGCAACCGATGCAGCCAAATTGCAAAATCTGCTGACCGAGGCGCTGAACCAGCTTACAGAGAGCTTATGTTCTGAGAGCGGGGCTGATGCGATAAACATTGTCGAAGCCGTGGTAGTAGGCAATACCGCCATCCATCACCTCTTCTTGCGCCTACCCGTAAAACAGCTTGGGCTGGCCCCATATACCCCGTCCATAAGCGCTACTCTGGATGTGAAAGCGCGCGAACTTGGCTTGCGTTTTGCGCCAGGCGCGGTTGTGCATCTTCTCCCTAACGTGGCAGGCTACGTGGGAGCGGACCATGTAGCAATGCTGCTGGCCACCCGCATTGCCCAGGCTGAAAAGACTACCCTGGCTATCGACATTGGCACCAACACCGAGCTTTGCCTCCAACACAAAGGCAAGCTGGCCAGCGCTTCCTGCGCTTCTGGCCCGGCATTTGAAGGCGCGCATATAAAATTTGGCATGCGCGCAGCTCCTGGCGCTATTGAACACGCGCTCATGAAAAATGATCGATTGGAAATCCAGACGATCGGCGGCGAAGCACCGATTGGAATCTGCGGTTCCGGGCTGCTGGATATTGTCGCTCAGTTGCGCCTGAACAATGTTATTGATCGTCACGGCCGGATAGGCTCGCATCCGCGCGTTAGTATTAACGAGGGTATTACCGGGTTCATTCTGGCAGAACGGGAAGGACAAAGCCCGCTCGTGCTTACCCAAAAAGATGTGCGCGAGCTGCAGCTTGCCAAGGCAGCCATTCGTGTGGGCATCCAGGCCCTGGCAGCGGCTGAAGGACTGACAGAGCAGGATATTGATCAGGTGATCATAGCTGGGGCGTTTGGCACCTTTATTGACGTAGGCAGCGCTATCGCGATTGGAATGTTGCCCGCCCTGCCGCTTGAACGCTTCACGCAGGTTGGCAATGCGGCAGGGACAGGTGCACGCCTGGCGCTTATTTCCACCAGCCAGCGCGCCGAAGCCAAACGCATTGCGGAACTGGATGGCTATATCGAACTGGCTTCCGTTCCCGGCTTCCAGAGAAAATTCGCCGAAGCAACCTATTTATAACTCAGCTTACTTCTGACAAAATAATATATTCTCCGGTTACGGGCGAAACCAACCAGAAGTTTATAAGCTACCCTGATATAAAGGAGCTTCTGGCAGACCATCCAACTGTAAGGCAGTGGTGCTATCCAACCCAACCACCGTATCCGAGAGAGTCGATGCACAGGCTAAAGTCAGCGGGTCCAGTAACAGGCTCGCGGGCACCATTACGCAGTCGATGTAATAACGCGAGATCACGCCGCCCGTGCTGTGGAGCAGCAAGTCAGCTTTTTTAGCCGCGGATTTTTGTCGGACAACCATAATATACGCTTTGAATACCTCGGCATTCTGCGTAACGAATTGGTTCGAGCCGCCACCGAATCACCCAGGCCATCCAGATAAAACACAGGTCAGAGGCTCCACTGCCGGTCCAGGCAGCTGGATATTTAATCGAACGCGATTGCCGTCAGCAAACGCGTTTATCTGCGCACCATTCCAGTTGAAAAGACAAATAATTGCATTGCCACCCTGGGCTGCCAGCGGTCCGGTTTGCACAATAAGCAACCAATTCAGAATCAGAACCCTGATCAACCTGTTCATAGGCCTCCAGGAAACTTGAGGCCGGCATGACACAATTTTGCGTTACCGTACAACAAAATAAAGACCCGCATTATCTTATTTCCAAATCGCCGATTTTGATGTAGTATTAACCTATTCGTGGAAACTCGCCAACTTTAATCGGCTCTCAAAAATATGCTCTCAAATACTTCGCTTGTACTCGTCTGCTTTTTACCCACACCGCGCGATATGGAAATCGCCCGCGTTTTAGGCTGGTACCGCATCCCCCTGCGCAGCGCGCCCAAGGTCGTGGCCGTGGATTACCTGGCGTTTTACCAGCCCGGAAGCTTTGGTTCGCTCGCCGGGCAAATCCAATACGTGGCAGCCGCGCGTGGACACGAGCTGACCACCCGCGCAGAGCTGCTGCGTGACGAACCCGAACACCCACATGCCAATGAGGAATACTTCAAAATTCAGGTGGGCGCGCTTGAAAGGCTAAAAAACCCCATCAAAGCCGATAAATGGAAACGCATCACTTTCTTCTACACCACCGGAGAATACCTGTTGCGCGCCCAATCGTTGAATGACCTGGTGGTCAGCTCGGATGAACGCCAGTTGTTGTGGCAATCCCTGCGCGAACGGGCTGAGCACGATCAGCTCTATAAAATCGAGCTGCCAGAAATCAACCTTGCCCCTGAGCTGCTGATCGCCTTGCTCGGGATCAAGGACGTGCAGGGCGACTATGGCGTCAGCTCCAAACCGCCCCGGTCAGAATAAAGCGCCGGCTTAAATCATTTTCCGGTTACCATCATTTACTCGCAGTTCTTTCGAAAACGGTTTTTGAAAGAACTAATCTGTTACCAAAGTTTTGAAACCCGGGTTTGCCAGCCAGTCAAGTTTTCGCCAATGCAATCCACAAAAATACTGCCGAATGGGTTTCCCCGTTACGAAAAACAAAAAATAAGCGCACAATCCATCCCAAAACTCAGGACCGATTTATGCCCACACTTATCAAGAATGGCACACTGATCACCGCTTCAGAAACTTTCCAGGCCGACATTTTGATTGAGAATGAACAAATCAAGCAAATCGGCAAAGACTTGCAACACCCGAACGCAGAAATCATCGACGCCACCGGAAAATTCATTACCCCCGGCGGTATAGACCCGCACACACATTTCGACCTGCCCATGTTCGGCACAGTCTCATCGGATGATCATTACACCGGACACAAAGCCGCGGCTTTTGGCGGCACAACCACTGTGATGGATTTTGTAGTGCAAGAACAGCAGGGTTTCAGATACTCGGTGGATCGCTGGTTAGAAAAGACCCAAAAGGCAGCGATTGATTATTCCTTCCACATGAATCTTACCCACCTGGACGATAGCATCGCCGCCGATATCCCCACCCTGGCCGAAATGGGCATCCACACACTTAAGGTTTTCACGGCGTACAACGGTCGCCTGCGCCTGGACGATGGTGGAATATTCCGTGCCCTGCGTATTGCCCGCGATAATGGCATGCTTGTAATGGTCCATTGCGAAAACGGCGATGTCATCGAGCAGCTCATCCCCGAGGCTCTGGCAGCCGGACACACCCGGCCCGAATGGCATGCCCTCACCCGGCCCGCCTGGGGAGCAGTTGAATCCACCATGCGCATGTGCGCCATGTCACAGCAAGCCGATGCCCCCGTCTATATTGTCCACATGAATGTCGGCGGCGAAGCTGATATGCTGAAATATTCCCGTGAACGCGGCCTAAAAGTGATGGGCGAAACCTGCCCGCCCTATTTATTCTTCACGATCGACAACATGCGCCAGGATGATGGTGCTAAATGGATTTGTTCACCACCCATGCGTTCCGCCGCCGATAATGCCCGCTTATGGGATGCACTAAAAGATGGCACCCTGCAGACCATCGGCACCGATCACTGCCCCTTCTTCTTCGATGGCACACAGCCTATCACCTATGAAGGCAAACAGATCGCCATTCCCGGTAAAGAATTAGGCAAAGACGATTTCACTCGCATCCCGAACGGCCTGCCCGGCGTCCAGGACCGCCTGCCAATTTTGTGGACCTATGCTGTCAGAGCTGGCAAACTCAGCGCCAACCAATTCGTGGCGCTCACCAGCACCAATCCCGCCAAAATTTTCGGACTCTACCCGCGCAAAGGCGCACTGCTCCCCGGCGCAGATGCAGATATTGTTATCTGGGATCCTGAAAAACACGTCAAATACGGCGTGGCGCACAGCCACCAACGCACAGACTATAACCTTTACGAAGGCTGGGAATTGGTCGGCTACCCGGAAAAAGTATTTTTGCGTGGGAAATTAATTGTCGACGGCAAACAGTGGCTGGGAAAAGCCGGTGATGGGCAATTCCTAAAACGCGGCGAAGGCGAAGTAATCTAACCCCATCAAAATCTTTGCAGATCAGATCAAGTCTGGAAAATATGGAAGACGCATCGCATTCTTTTATGAATATGATGCGTCTTCTAATCTTGCATAGCCATCAATTGGGCCGGTGTCAGCAACCATTCAAGCGTTGCACAACGCCCATAAGTCAACTTCCCAGTCAAAAGTTTGCACAGCCCGCCCTTTTTCATCTGGATGCCCAGGCTGGCATCTCCGGCAACCAGGATCCCAATCAGCTGGCTGAGAGTTGGTTCATGTCCCACAACCAGCAGGTTCTCAACCTGCTCATGGGTATTAATTTCATCCACCAGCTGAGCTCCCAAATCCAGTGGGGTCAGATTCTCGCTCACAAATACACAATCCGATTGGACTTTTAAGGTATTGGCCACCAGGTCGGCAGTCTGACGGGCTCGCAGATATGGACTGGTAAGAATGAGATCAAAATGTAGGTCAAGTTTCCCCAGGGCAGATGCAATCAGCCTTAATTTGCTGCGACCTTTTTCAGTCAAGGCACGCTGGCTATCTGCAGTAATTCCATCCGGTTCAGCGGCGATGGCATGACGCATCAGGTACAGGTTCACAACTCATCCTTTTCTCGAGATTCCCAGGGGAAGGGTTTGCCCGGCCCTTCGCGCCAGAAAGTAAAAATTTCGTTCATATCATCAATATATGCATTGATCAATTCAGCATGGTGCTGTTCATAAAAACGGCGCGCAGGCTTTGGATCATAGGCTTTATGCCTGGATGCAAAAGAATCCAGCGCATTCAACAGTACTTCATCATCCTGAATTTCGCCCATCGCCGCCTGGTAAGCATGCATCCTTTTAAACCCCGATACAGGAAACCCAGGCAAGATCGGGAAAATAATTTCAACCATATAACGAAACTTCTTAAAGACAACCCGCACTTGGTGAATGCTGGCTGATTGAGATGAATCCACCCTTTCTGTACGTCGAATGACTGTTTGATAAACATCATCCACGCCTGCCAATATCTGGGCTAACAGATCTTCGCTCAGGGCAGGTTTGGTCAGGCTATTGCGGATAGCACTAACACGACGAGAAATTCCGTTCAGCTTAAATTGACCCACTTCAATCTCTGCGTTTTTAAGGTAGCGGTTTTCCCTTTTTTGAAGAAATTTAAGAAAAGGAGCCAGTTCTGCCAGGTTTTCCAACGCATCTGAAGTTTCAACCAGCATCACCTGGGTGTCACGCAAATCGTCCAGGCTGTCAAGTTGGGCTTTGAGTGAACGGCGCAGTTTCTGCAAGCCCTGGTCTGGCGCAAGGGTGCGCAGCAGTTCCACCATCGCCAGCAGGCGCCGGGTGCTCACCCGCAAATCATGGACAGCTTCCTCAGAGAATTCAGCTTTGCAGCGTTTATGCTCAGCACGGTAGTTTTCAAAGCGCAGATCAAGCGCCGTCAATAAAAGTTCATTAGCAGACATACTTTACAAAACCTCCAATTTCACGCCAAAACATTCTAAAAAAGGGTCTTGCGTTTTTCAATAATCCACTTCTCAAGCATCGCATCACCATCATCCAGAATCCAGAAACTCTCCTGCCAAAAGCCCACGGCAATCTCGATCCGCTTCCGCTGAAAGGCGTATGCCATCACGCACACGAGTGATCTGGGTGATAGCCAGAACATCACCCAGACGCTGGAAGGCATATCGCCTGGTTAACGTGAAACGGTTCTTTGCAACAATTGTCTCAGCGTTATCGTCACAGTGCGCTGCACGTTCCCACGCTATTTCTGGAACAAATCCGCGGCAGGCAATGCGCCCGTCCACGCTGAATCTAAACAATCGGTCTCCATGCCAAATCAAACCAGTGCGCGATAAAGAACTTGCGCAGGATGCATTGCCTTTCGTTGAGTACCCTGCTCGATCTGCTCCTGGCAACTGGCTCCCGCAGCAACAATCAGGGTGGTGGGTGCTTGAGCCCTGACAGCGGGAAAAAGGGTCAATTCGCCCATTTGGAGTGAGATGTCATAATGTTCTGCCTCATATCCAAACGAGCCCGCCATACCACAGCAGGCAGAACCGGCTTCCTGTACCTGAAAACCAAGATACGCCAACAATTCTTTGCTTTTATGAACACCGATCAAAGCTTTCTGGTGGCAATGACCATGCAGCAGAATTTGACCGGTTTGTGGCTTGAAAACACCCACTAATTTGCCCGCCTGCATTTCGCGCCATAAGAACTCTTCAAAGCTCAGCGCCTGCTCAGCCACAATTTTTACACGCTCATCTTGCGGCAGGAGGGCAGCATAGTCATCAATAAACATGGAAATATCACTCGGTTCCAGGCCGACAATTGGGATACCTTTTTGCGCATACGGCGCAAGCGCATCAAGCGCAAAACCCGCTTTTTTACGAGCCAGCTTCAAATCTCCCTTTGAAAAAGCGGGCCGGCCAAAATCATGGACTGGCGGGACGATCACATCAAACCCAAGTGCTGATAAGACTGTATAAGCTTCCCGCGCAGTTTCTGGTTCGTTATAATTCCGGGTGATATCCGCCAGGAAAAGCAATGGCATCCTCGCCACAGTCGCCTTTTTATTATTCGCCGCCTGGCTTAAATACCAACGGTAAAAAGTCCCTTTGGCAAATCCAGGCAATTTTCTTTCGGGAGCAATCTGCAAAAACCGATTTACAAGATTACGGACCAATGTGTTTTGCAGTGTCCAATTGGCCACTGGGGCCATCGCTCCGCTCGCCAACTTACTGATATCCCCAAAGTAAGCAAAAAAACGCGAACGCACTGACATTAAATGTCGTTGATAATACTGGAACAAGAACTCCGCTTTGATTTTTGCCATATCCACAGAAGAAGGACATTCTGATTTACAAGCTTTGCAGCTGACGCATAAATCCATGATCTCAAACACGTTCTGACCGGTAAATTCTTCCGCCCCCAACCTGCCCGAGAGCGCTGCCCGAAGCGCATTTGCGCGCCCACGGGTGCTATTTTTTTCTTCACGAGTTGCCATAAAACTCGGACACATGCTGCCTGTCATCTGCCGGCAGGCCCCGGCCCCGCTGCACATTTCAACTGCAGCGCCAAAACCTGGGGCTTGATCACCAGCAGTTGGAAGGGGCAGATCCGAACCGGGATCATTTTTCCCCTGACCGAAATCTAAAAAGGAATGGACGGGCAGGGTTTTATAATCCGCTCCATAACGCAGGTTTTGGGTCATCTGCGGGCCATCAACAATATCACCCGGATTAAATATGTTTTCCGGATCAAAAGTACCTTTTACCTGTTTGAATAATTCATACAAATCATCCCCGAAAAAATGACGATTTAACCAACTGCGTAGACGGCCATCACCATGTTCACTCGAAAGTACCCCACCATATTCACCTAACAGTTCGGTGGCAAATTGCATGATCTTGGGCATTTTGGCAATATCGCTGGCCAATTTTGCATTCAAAAGCGAGTGAACATGCAAACAACCAGCACTGGCATGCGCAAAATAAGCTACATCATGGTCTAATTCTTGCTTGCAGAATGTTTCCAGACGCGAAATATAATCCGCCAGGTGCGCAGGCGGTACCGCGGCGTCATCCACGATTGGTAACGGTTTTACATCGCCGCGCATACTCATCAAAATCCCCAAACTACCTTCACGCACCTTCCAGGCCGCCTGAATAGCTTCCGGTTCAAGTAAATTGGTAATCGCCAGGGTTTGAACTCCCCGTAAGCGCAGGTGAACCTGCAAATTTTCCAAACTGGCTTCAATCTCTTGCCTGGTTTCTCCATAAAATTCGGTGATCAGGACACAATCCGGTTTACCTTGAACAAATCTCTGCATCAGAACGGCATATGTCTGGACACTTTGCGCCAGATGTAAACCATAACGGTCAATCAGTTCAATCGCGCTTGGATTTAACTCCAAAATAGTTGGCACAGCCTCCAAAGCCGCGCGCAAACTGCCAAAATGAAGCACTGCCACCCCACTTGCTTTTGGCAAATCAACCAGGTTAAGCGTCACCTCGGTCATCACTCCCAGGGTGCCTTCAGCACCACAGATCAACTTGGAAAGATTAAACCGCTCATCATAGGGCCAACGGAATGAGATACCACTGCCATCCGTCAACCGGTCCAGGTTATACCCCCCGCAACGCCGCCAGTGTCGCGGAGTTCCCGCTCGGATAACCTCCTGGTTACGAGAATTTCGAACCAAGCCGGTTATTTGTGCATAAATTCTGCCTTCCAGATCACTTTCTGCCCGGTAAGAATTGGCTTCGAGTTCAGATTTGGGACCAAATTCAACAACTGAGCCATCTGCCAATATGACCCGCGTTGCCAGAACATGGTCAGCACTCATGCCATATAAAATCGAATGGGACCCGGACGAATTGTTACCCACGATTCCGCCCAACACGGCCCGGTTTCCACTGGCCGGATCAGGGCCATACTTTAACCCAAATTGTTTCAAATGAGCATTTAAGCGGGCTAAGGTTACCCCTGCCTGCGCCCGCACCCATTTCTCATCAACATTAACTTCCAGGATCGCATCCAAATAACGGGTCGTATCAATAACGAGAGCTTCATTAACAGCCTGCCCGGCCAGGCTGCTGCCAGCCCCACGCGCCAATAAAGGAACTTTGTATTGAGAAGCCAATCGCACCGCTGTCTGGATTTCTTCAGAAGAACGTGGAATAAATACGCCGTGCGGCATAACCTGATAGATACTGGCATCTGTGCTGTATAACACACGGCTGACCTCATCCGTGTGTACTTCGCCAATAACTTTGGACTGCAGTTCTCGAACATAATCATTGATTTTGTTCTGCATCTTGCCTCTTTATTGGCGTTCTTTTGAAAATACAAAGGAATAGATAATGGCTCTCATCAGATTAGTGGGAGACTTAATGGAAGGCAATCAATCAGCGCTATTCTGATGCATCGACTTAATATCTACCTGCTGCACCACGCGAGTTTTTTGCAGCGCTTTTTCGCGCTTTTTTCCAAATAAACTTCGTGGCATTCGTCCATTCGGACTTATTCGTGATGAAAACACCCGCAATGACCCCTGAAATTACTGCGCTTGTTACGGACATGCCACCGACCTTTCACGCAGCAAAACAAAAATTTGACACTGTCAAAGGTAATACAATTCTTGGACCTTCATAAAAGTGAGTCAGAAGCATCGATAGGTTACGTCGCCAAAACAGGAGAGCAGCAATGACTCGCTAAAATGATTATAACCTTTCTGGCAAGCTCTCGATCGAGTTATCCAAGGACGGGCCGCCGGACGCCGCCTTACCTGATCTCAGCAATGCATGTAGAACGTACTCGTTTGCTAACCCGGCAGTTATTGGTTTACCCATCCACTCAACCGCATAAATATCCCGTCAAATTAGAGGGAATACACCACAAATGGTAACCAAACACAGTTATTCATCAATAATCTCCCACCCATTTTGGCTGGCATATCTCTCTAATATTGAGTCTGGCCTGACCGCTACCGGATGGTCGACTCTCTGCAAAAGAGGTAAGTCATTATGCGAATCACTGTATCCCCAGCTCCCGGCAAGCGTGAAGCCTTGCCGGGTAAGCCACTGGTCCAACAACTGGGTCTTCCCATCCCGAAAAGCAGGAACCCCGATGATATTCCCAGTATAAGCACCCTGCTTCATCTCAACCTGGGTGCAAATCAGGTTTAAAAAACCCAACATTTCGGCAATCGGTTCAGCCAGAAAGCCATTGGCTGCAGTAATCAGCAGTAACTCATGCTGCTGTGAACGGTGCCAATTCATCCGGTCAACGAGCACCGGACGAATCAATTCTCGAATATGACCGAGATAAATCTCCCGTAATTGAAGCACTTTTTCAATTGAAAGAAGTTTCAACGGATGTAATAAAAACGATTCGTAAGCAAGCATGTCAAGACACCCGCTCTCGTAATCGGCATAATACCGGGCGATACCAGCTACAAACTGTTCATCAACCAGGTTGTTCTTAAATAAAAAAGCACTCCATTCATACTCACAATCCCCGTCTAACAGCGTGTAATCCAAATCAAAAAGTGCTACTGGCATCCGAACAACCATCCTGGATTGATATTCAAGCAAATAAGACACATCTACAAAGATCTAACAACTTACCTTTTCCGCTCGCGCCTGCTCACAGCGCTGCAAAAAACCAGAAGACAGCTAGTCAATCCGTTCAATACAATACGACTCGAGAGCGCCACTCGGAGACAGTAGCCATCAAAATAAGATTCTTCTGGCTCAACAACCATGCTGCAAACTGTTGGCAAACCAGGCCTGTCTACGCACCCCAGGCGTAAAGAGCGCCTTGTCTTTCCAGGGTGCAAATGATTTCAGAGTCTGCACAATCTAAAGAATATAATTCTCATATCAGCGCTTTTCCTTCCCATTCGGTCGGCGGGCTGACTCCGGCACAGACCGCAATGGTTGGGGCAATATCCAGGATGCTGACGTGTTGGTAGATTTCGCCTTTTGCCAACTGTCCATTGATAATAACGAGTGGGATAAGCATTTCCTCTTCAGAATCATTGCCGTGCGAAAAACCTGTTCCGCCATGATCAGCAGTAATGAATACGCTTGCGTCTTCAGGGTATTCTGCCAGAAAGCGCTCGATGCAACCATCAGCATTTTCGATCGCACTGATATATTCCGGTGACATCCAGCCATATCTGTGTCCTGCGGTATCCACGCCTCCCAGGTAAAGAAAAACAAAATCCATCGGCTGCTGCTGAAGTGTATTTAATGCCAGGCTGGTCAATGTACGATCGCTCTCACCCATCGGAAGTTCGTGAGACTCAGATGTATTTACACACAGGGATAAATCAAGGCTGCCCGGGCGCGCGAGATCTCGCAGTTGTTCCCAATTTGTAAAGGAACCTGTTTTATATCCGGCGGAATGCAGCACATCAATTAATCCAGGCACATCCCAACTATTGGAAGTAAAAGTATTGGTAAATGTGCCATGCGTTTGTGGGCTAACCCCATAGATCAACGATGTAATACACGGCAATGTCAAACTGGGCAGCACGCAACGCACCCGCAAACTATAAGCGCTGTTAGCAAAAAGACGTTTCAATGTGGGTGCGTCTGCCTGCAGCAACCCATCCGGACGCATTCCATCCACGAGGATCAGCACTATTTTTCTAAAGGTCATTGGGTGTATCCTTCTCCAAATTCTGAACACAGAGTGATAAGGAAATTATATGATGCAACGCATATTATGCAAATTTCAAAACCTTCATGAGGCGCAATCCCCACTTAGCTGTCTATAATATCACCACCATCAACACGCCAATTCCTTGCGTCCGGGTCAAATTAACATGCCGGCTGGCTCGCTAACCAGGTATATACAACCCATAGATTTTTCGGCCACGTCCGGGGCGAGACACAAACAAATAATGCGTTATTTGTTTCAGCCCGGGCACCATCAGAATCATCTTCAACCAGGCTTTTTAATTGTTTTCAGGATACACAATCAACCCGGCAGTCATAGTTTTATATTGGAACTGACCGAAGGTCATCTTCGATTACAAAAATACAAACCCATGGCTGGTTCCTTACGGTTTTGTCATTTGCAACCATCAGACTCTGTTGTATAGTAGTAATAATACCTGCAGCAAATAAGTCTATACGTTTACACTTTATAAAATAATTTCACATTAATGTCTTTACCGGTGGCATACTCATCTCAGCAAGATAGTGCCTTATTAATATGACCGTGGAAAATTTATTCAGGAACCAACCCGATGCGAATGCGGATCCCGCACACGGGTGCCAATTATTATCATCCCTGCTTGCCAGCAAGATCAAGTTGCTGCGCGGCATGTATTCTCGCAAACTAACAGGCGGATCAATCCTGAAACTAACGATCGGATTGATCGTTACCATGTTTGCCATATTCAGTATTCGAGCCGATGCGAAACCAGTTCGCGCTGACCATATCAGCACACAAACTGGCAGCTTGACCATTCCCAACAATAAAACTGTCTTACTGCAACCCTCGTTTCAACATCCTTTGCCCAGCCACAAGCTAGCGCTGCGGACCACCCGGGATGGATTTTACTATTCCAATGATTTTAATGTAGAGACGTATTACATGCACCCAGATTTCATCCGATCTTCAGACCTGACAGACCAACAGCAATCGTTTGGCTTGTATACAGTCAAAAATTGCATCAAACACACTGCTGGCTTACGCCTGGAGATAGACAAAACCACAATCAGTCTCTACAGCGGCAGCGCAGAGACCAGGCACTGGCAGGCGGCCACTCCACGGGATGGTTTGAATGATATGGGGGCATTGGGCCAGCTTTCTAACCGAATCCTGAATAAAAGCTTCGAAAATATTATCTTGCGGGCGGACATGGCATTGTACATGTCAAAAGCAAATGACCACAACCGTACTGTAATCTTTGGTAGACAAGACCAGGGTGGCGAAGCATGACCAAAAAATACCAGGACGATCCGACTGCGGCTCGCGCAGCTCTACGCCAATCGGCTGATCGGCAAATTCAGAAACAACCCGTCGACATGGAAGCTTTGTCTCCCAAAGATATACTTGAAACGCTCCATGAACTACAGTTGCACCAGCTCGAGCTGGAAATGCAAAACGATGAACTGCGCCGGACCCAGGAAGAACTGGACACCATGCGGGCGCGCTATTTCGACCTTTACGATATGGCTCCAGTAGGCTATGTTACTCTCAGCGAACAGGGGCTGATCATTGACGCCAACCAGGCTGCCGCAAACTTGCTGAGCGTACCACGCGTTGAATTGGTCAAACGATTTTTGCACGACTTTATCTTCAAAGACCATCAAGACATCTACTATCAGCTGATCAAGAAGCTTCTTGAGACAGGCGAACCACAAGCATGCGAATTGCAAATAATGAAGAAAAATGACACGCAATCCGTTGCCTGGGTCGCACTCACAGCGACTGCCGCACAGGATGTTGAGGGCGCACTCACATTCCGAGTGGTACTGAGCGATGCACCAGAGCGCCAGCGATCAGATGAAGCCCTGCGGGAAAGCGAAAATCGCTATCGAACCCTGGTGGAGTTTTCACCCGATGGCATAGGTATTCACTGCGAAGGCAAGCTGGTTTTTGTTAATTCCGCGGCGGTGAAATTGTTCCAGGCCAATTCTCCGGAAGATCTGATTGGTTTGCCAGTCATCCAATTCGTCCATCCTGATTATCACGCCATCGTTATGAAACGAATGCACCAGGGATACGAAAACCAAGAATCCGCTTCACCGATGGAAGAAAAATTGATCACCCTCAGCGGAAAACTGCTTGAGGTCGAAGTCACCGCCACACCCATCGTCTACGCTGGCAAAGCCGCCACACAACTCATCATCCGGGACATAAACACACGCAAACAAACTGAAGACGCTCTACGCGAATCGGAGGGACGGTACCATTCATTATTCGATCGCATGTTGGATGGCGTCTATCGCAGCACACACGCTGGAAAATTTGTCGATGTTAACCCGGTCATGGTCAAGATGTTTGGATATTCAAGTAAAGAAGAAATGCTGGAAATAGATATCAAAGCTGAACTCTATTTTGCGCCTGAAGAAAGAGGCACCCACAAATTAGATACCGGGTTGGGTGAAATTGATGTTTACCGCCTGCGTCGTAAAGATGGATCTGAAATATGGGTTGAAGACCGCGGAACCTATGTGTACGATGCGCAAGGAAATGTAACATTTCACGAAGGAATTATGCGCGACGTTACCCAACGGGTGCAGGCGGAAGAGGCGCTGGCTGCATCCGAATCGAAACTGCGCGCAATGGTTGAGCAAGTACCGGCAATTGTATACACCGAGTCGGCAGAAACCAGGGAAACGCTCTATATTAGTCCACAGATAGAGAGACTAACCGGATATACACCTGCGGAATGGGTTAAAGAACGCGATTTCTGGGAAAAAATGATCCATCCCACAGATCTGGCAGCTGTCCTGGCGGAGGATGCACGCACAACTGCCACTTATGAACCATTCGACATGGAATACCGTATTTCGACACGGGATGGGCGCAAGCTCTGGATTCGTGACGAAGCCATGATGATCCAAAATCAGGACGGGACTCCGCTGTTTTGGCAGGGTGTCATGTACGACGTCACAGAACATAAACAATCCGAGACAGAACGACAGACGCTTCTGGAAATTATGCAAGGCCTGGTTCTTACCAAAGATCTGCCAGATTTTCTAAGCCTGGTTCATCATTCCATTTCAAACGTAATTTTTGCAGAAAATTTTTTCGTTGTCCTGTATAACAAAAATACCGAAATGTTTGAAGAGGTCTACTCGGTGGATAAATTCGACCAGCCAGGATCTCCTTCCCGGCTGGAAAAGAGTGCCTGTGCTTACGTTTTCCACACTGGCCAACCCCAGTTGATATCACAAGCCCGCTTTAATGAATTGGCAGCCCTGGGAGAAGTGGAACTCGTCGGCACCAACTCTCCCTCCTGGCTGGGTGTGCCATTGAAAACATCCAGCCAAACAATCGGAGTAATGGTCGTTCAAGATTACGAAAAACCTGATTCTTACTCTGAACATGACGTAGATTTTCTCGCTTCAATTGCCGGGCAGGTGGCACTCGCCGTCGAACGCAAGCAGGCAGATGAGTCGCTGCGCGAAAGCGAGGCAATACTCACAAAAGTCCAGGGGGTCGCCCATATGGGAAGTTGGGGGATTAACCTGGCCACAAAAACGGTGCTAGCCTCGGACGAGGCTCTTCGTATTTATGGTATAGCCCAGGGTGACCTGACGATGGCTTATGTTCAATCGATTCCATTGCCTGAATTCCGCCCCAACCTGGATGCCGCACTAACCGCGCTAATCACCGAAGGAAAACGGTACGATGTCGAATTCAAAATAAAAAGATTATCCGATGGAGAGATCCGTGACCTGCATTCCATGGCTGAATACAGCGCATCCAGTCGGACGATCATCGGTTCTGTGCAGGATATCACGGAGCGCAAGCGGGCAGAAGAAAGCATCCACCGGCGCGCAATGGAGTTGGAAACCATCAACCGAATTTCACTCGCCTTGCGCGGCGTCTCAGAACAGAAACAAATGCTGGAGATTGTGCTTGATGAAGCCCTGGCAATCCTGAATACAACCCATGGATCCATCGAACTATACAATAAGGCCACTAACAACCTGGAAAAAACCATTACACGCGGATGGGCTGCTCAGATAACTGAACAGCCCCAGAATATCAGCGCTGGAATTTCGGGTAAAGTATTTACCCGCGGTGAAATCCACATCTCGCATGAGTTTGCCAGCGATCCGGAGACGCGTGCCGAAGCGCGCAATCAGTTACCGCCAAATTGGGGTGGCGCTTGTTTGCCCATCCGTACCACCCAGCAAACCCTGGGAGTATTGATGGTTTGTGTGCCGAGCGAACGCGAACTCGATAAAGATGAGATCCGCCTGCTCTCAATTTTGTCAGAATTAACCGGTGCGGCATTGCAACGCATGCAATTACATAATGAGACAGCCCGCCGCGCCGAAGAGTTTGCCGCCCTTTACGAAACAAGCAACGCTATCTCTGCCGAAAATGAACTCCATGCGGTTTTACAAGCCATCGTTGAACACGCCCAGGTATTGCTAAACTCTGCGTCCAGCGCCATTTATCTCTATCTTGCGCAGAGCGATGAACTGGTACTGACAGTAAATACCGCATCTTATTTGGAAATCGGCACACATCTAAAAAATGGCGAAGGAGTTGCCGGAATTGTGGCCCAAACCCGTCAGCCACTACGCGTGGATGATTATTCCACATGGGATGGCCGCTCAGCGCAGTATATAGAAAACTACATCCACGCAGTTCTTGAAGTGCCGATGCTTTACGGTGGTGAGTTAATTGGCGTTCTGACCGCAGATGAAACCGGCGAATCCAAGCGCCGTTTTTCCGAAGCAGACGAACGCCTGCTCTCGCTTTTTGCATCGCAAGCTGCTGGAGCCATCCACTCTGCACGCCTACATGAAGAAACAGTTCACCGTCTTGAAAACTTGCAAGCATTGCGCGCAGTGGATCAAGCCATTTCCAACAGTCACGATATGCATCTGACGCTTAATGTATTGTTGACACAGACCATCGCTCAATTAAAAGTCGATGCCGCAGATGTGCTCTTGCTCCGCGCGGGCTCTAACTTATTGGAGCTGGTGGCTGGTCGTGGTTTTTACACTCTTCTACTAGAAAGCACGAACCTGAGCGCCAGCTTCGCCGCGCGTGCCATCCTGGAACATCGCTCAATATTAACAATTGACCTGGAAAGCGCCCTGCTCCACGAAAACCCACAATTAGAAAAACTTTGGAAAAAAGAGAACTTTGTCTGCTATTGGTGCGTACCTTTGATCGTAAAGGGAGAAGTCAAAGGAGCACTGGAAGTTTATTCCCGGGCAGCCTTTACCCCCAATGCAGAATGGCTTGAATTCCTTGAAGCCCTGGCTGGCCAGGCAGCCATTACAATTGATAGCACCCAACTCTTCGAGAACTTGCAGCGCGCCAACCTAGATCTTAGTCTAGCTTATGATGCCACCATCGAGGGCTGGTCGCGAGCTATGGACTTGCGCGACCATGAGACCGAAGGTCATACACTCCGCGTCACAGATCTGACCTTGAAGCTGGCACGCGCCATGCAGGTTAATGAGTCCCAACTGACTGCAATTCGCCGCGGCGCACTCCTGCACGATATTGGCAAGATGGGAGTACCCGACTCGATCCTACACAAAGAAGGTAATCTGAATGATGCTGAGTGGGAGAGTATGCGTAAACATCCTCAACTTGCACGGGATATGCTCTTACCGATTGCTTATTTAAAGGACGCACTCGATATACCCTATTGTCATCATGAAAGGTGGGATGGTTCAGGCTATCCACAAGGCTTGAAAAGCGATCACATTCCGTTAGTCGCCCGTATATTCGCAATTGTGGATGTCTGGGACGCATTGACAAATGACCGTATCTATCGCAAGAAGTGGACAAAACAAAAAACACGGCATTACATCATCGAGCAATCCAGCAAACATTTTGACCCGCAAGTTGTTTATATATTCTTGAAACTCATAGATGATAATGCGCTTGACGAGAATGCTTAGCCTGGTTTCAATAAACACAACCGATCGAACTGCACCAGCTTTCAAGACAACACCCCATTTGGCAATTAAATCCACCCGCCGATCAAACCCGTAGAGATAACCGGTTCGATCGGCGGATTTCTATTTACCAAAGGAAACAAACGCAAGAGCAGAGAAAATCGGATGGTTGCCCCACAAAAAATAAATCTCTTCCATTCGCCAGATTTACTCGCAAGGCGAGCAACGCTGGGCAGAGTTAGCTCTCCTAAACAGGGTGCCTTGTGCGGGGCACAAGATGCTTTTGGTGGCAAACCTTGTTTTAACACACGCGTCAGTCTGCGCAGCAAAACCAGCCCGACGATTTCCTGCCAGGTTAGTAGATACCCGAACTCGGACAACACAGCTAACCGTAAATTTGTGATTGTCAAAGGAAAATCCGGTTGGCAATGCTTATTTTTAGGCAGCAAATCTGTCATTGGGGCTGTTTTGCTCTCCAGGCCTGTTTCGGATAGTGGTCCGGGGAGATAGGTCCAAATACAAATAGTAGGTTACGCACAAGCCACAGGCAACGCAGACTAAATATTTTTTACTAATCTGGGGAGAACCGAAATATTTTACCCGGACAGTCCGGGCGGCGTATCCGCTTCCAGCGGTTGAACCCCCAGCAGTTGTTTCAGCCTGGGGTGCTCGGCATATAATCCTCGGTAACTCTCAGGCAAAATAGCCGCAATCTGGCACATGATCTCATCTGTATACTGCTGCAAAGCTGCATCCCGGTTTTCTCTAGGGATGGGGGGCAAATTAAAAGGCAAGCCAGCCTTCAGTGTCACCCTGGATTTACGTAAATGCTTGATATTTTCCAAAATCGATTCATCTTCGGTGCCGGTAATGGCAACCGGAACAACCGGAAACCCAGAACGCGCTGCGAGATAGGCAACGCCAGGCTTTCCTTCGATCAGGGCTCCTGTGCGGGAGCGCGTTCCTTCTGGTGCAATCACCAGGGAATTTCCGGCTTCCATCAATGCAATCATCTTCCGCAAAGCTTTTAAATCCGGGTTGTAACGATCCACGAACAAGAAATTCAACTCTCGCCCCAGAAATCTAATCCAGCCATGTTTTTCCCATTTTTCGGCTACCGGGATAAACATGTCAAAACGATCGAACTGATAATGGAACATGGCGATATCGATGATACCGATGTGATTGGTGGCAATCACAAAACTCCCCCCGGCCGGCACATTTTCGATTGTATAAACCTCGATATCGGCAATAAGATCCAGGATGGAAATAATCAGCCATCTGACAAATTTACGCATAGATTCCCGAAGCAAGAAAACGAAGAATAGGAGTGCAGATGCTCATTTTTTACCTCTGAAAACTCTCGATCAGCTCGGGGACTCGCAAAAATTGGCTCAGGCACTTTCACACACATCCAATTTCAGCAAGCTGCCAGGTTCCATACTTGGCCTTCACCTTCACGGCACTAATCTGCTGAGCGCTGGCGCGCTTGACCTGCCAAGAGTTCCTTCAAACGCGCGTGTTCGGCATAAAATCCGCGGTACTTTTCCGGGAGCATCACGCCAATCCGGCACATGATCTCATCCGTGCCGCCTGCCAGAGCTTCGTCATTCTGCTGCCTTTTGATATTTGCAAGCGTGAAAGGCGCCCCGGCCTGAACAGTAATGTGAGACCGGCGAAAATGTTTAAGGTTATCAACCACCGCGCGATCCTCAGTACCGGTTAGAGCGATCGGGATGATCGGCAGGCCAGATCTGCTTGCAAAAAATGCAGCCCCTGGCCGGGCTTCCTGCAACGCCTCAACCTTGGAACGGGTACCCTCGGGTGCAATCACAAAGACCCCACCCTTTTTAAGGCGTTTTAACACTTCACGTATCGCCTGCAAATCAGCGTCAAAACGATTAATGAAGAAACCGCCCAGGGCGATCACCAATGGTCCAAACAACCAATGCGTTTTATATTTTTCAGCCACCGGCATAATGATATCTTCGCGCTGGACGGCATAATAAAGCAAGGCTGAATCGAGGCGCCCAAGGTGGTTTGCTGCGAGGATATACCCCCCCTGTGGAGGCAGGTTCTCATAACCGGTTATATCAACCCGGGCGATAAAGAACAGGACAAAACGAACAAAAATGCGAAATAGTTTCTGAGCCATACGCCTGATTTTACAACAAAACCAGCCCGATATACCTGCGAATGAACATTTCACCCTGATATATAAAAAACCGCCTCTCGGCGGCTAATACCAAAATATAGAACGTTTGATACAAACGCCCTTATTCTAAAAAGTGGAGACCTGTTACAGAAAATACCCCGGCAAGAAAAAACCGTTACCTATTTGGGAATAATTAATACTACCTTCTGCTTTCTTGAACAGCATACTTATTCAGAATACGGTTAAAAATCTCTTCATCATGTGGAGAGATATTGACAATTTGGAAACCATCCACAAATGAATTCGGATCCATTGGATCATTCTGAATCCACTTCGCGCGAGCAATAAAAATAATAAACGAACGGTCTGAGATGTCTGGAGTAAGATCAAGCCGCAAGGTATAATCTTTATTCGCCGTTAAGGGCTTTAGGCTATCCACTCTAAATCCACGGGGGCTAATATCAGTAAGGTACCCAACCACCTCAGAAGAAATATTATCTACTACGCGCATATAGTATCCAAATTTTTTACGATTATTATTTCTACGCTCATCAGCCATGATTAATCCTTTGAATATAAATAAATTATAGGGTATGATACGCAAAGATACAAGGTGGTTTTGAAAAATTTAGGCCGAATTTACGCCAGCGCTCATCAAGAGCAAATCCAGATATCTAAAACGTTCATTACTGATTGGGAAAAAAATACGCTTTACGAAAGCGAACACCTGAGTTGATCTGGAATAAGCACGAAACCCGCAATTATCCTGTCAATTATCCTTGACTCTATTCCAAGTTTTTGATAATATCGTTATCGATAACGGTAACGATAACGATAAAGTACCTCATTGTTTTAAGTTAACCGTATCAACCTTCCTGCAGCAATTCCCGGCTTGCAATTCAGCCGGAGAATCACTTACTCCTTCACACCAAGTTCGAAAAGGAAAAGAAGAAATGAAGAAAAGCTTACTGTTTTTGGTTTCAATACTGCTCGTGTTGTCTGTCTTCATGAGCGCCTGCGCCCCAACCGCGCCCGCTACTGAAGCACCCGCCGCTCCCGCTGCAACGGCCGCCCCAGCCGCACCGGCCGCTGGCGCCAAGATTGTTGGTATTTCCATGCCGACCAAGACTTCCACCCGCTGGATTTCTGACGGCGAAAGCATGGTCAAATCATTTGAAGCACTGGGTTACAAGACCGACCTCCAGTTTGCTGATAATGATATCAACAACCAGCTGGCCCAGATCGAAAACATGGTCACCAAAGGCGCCAACGTTCTCGTCATCGCCGCCGTTGACGGATCGACCATGTCCGATGTTCTCCAGAAAGCCCATGATGCTGGCGTTCTTGTGGTCTCTTACGACCGCTTGATCACCAAAACCGCCAATGTTGATTACTATGCCACCTTCGATAACTTCGGCGTCGGCGTAATCCAGGGCACCCAGCTCGTCACCGGTCTCGGACTGAAAGACGGCAAAACTGGCCCCTTCAATGTTGAACTGTTCGGTGGCTCCCCAGATGACACCAACGCCGGCTATTTCTACAACGGCGCCATGTCTGTTATCCAGCCTTTCATCGACAGCAAACAAATCGTCATCGTCAGCGGTCAGACTGGCATGGATAAAGTCGGCACCCTGCGCTGGCTTGCTGCAACTGCCCAGGCTCGCATGGACAACCTTCTGAGCGCCTTCTACACCGACAAAAAAGTCGATGGCGTCCTGTCCCCCTATGATGGTCTTAGCATCGGTATCCTTTCTTCCCTCAAGGGCGTTGGCTATTGCACTGCTGCCCAACCCTGCCCCGTTGTGACTGGCCAGGATGCAGAAGTTGCTTCCGTCAAGTCGATCATCGCCGGCGAACAGCGCTACACTGTCTTCAAGGACACCCGCTCTTTGGCCGCTCAGACCGCCAAGATGGTCGATCAGGCTCTCAAGGGCGAGACCGTTGAAGTCAACGATACCAAGACTTACAACAACGGCGTCAAGATTGTGCCTTCCTATTTGCTGATCCCGCTTAGCATTGATGTCAGCAACTATCAGAAGGAATTGGTCGACAGCGGTTATATCAAGGCTGAAGATCTCAAATAAGTAGTTTTGCTTCAAAATGTGTGGGGGCGAAAGTCCCCACACATTTTCTTAAATCTCCCTCAGCAAATATTTTCATGTAATGAAATCATTTGTTATTTATTCAAAAGTTGACGATATTGCAATTATTTTTTTCTAAGCTATTGGTTATTTTGTTCAAGTATTATCTGTTAGCAGTTTTTAGGTTAGAATTAAGAGCACACTGATTTTTATATAGAATCTCACTCCACGCACTTCAAGGATGAAAAGATTATGTCTGATGTTATTCTGGAAATGCGCAATATCACGAAGACATTCCCTGGCGTTAAGGCACTTGATAATGTAAATTTTAGTGTCAGCCAGGGTGAAATTCACGCATTGGTGGGTGAAAACGGGGCCGGAAAATCGACCCTGATGAATGTGCTAAGTGGAATTTATCCACACGGTTCGTATAGCGGGGAGATCTATTTTCAAGGCAAGGAATGTCGCTTTCAAAATATTCATAATTCTGAAGAAGTTGGCCTGGTCATCATCCATCAGGAACTTGCACTTGTTCCCTTTCTATCTATCGCCGAAAACATGTTCCTCGGTAACGAGCGTGCCAAAAATGGCATCATCGATTGGAATGAGGCCTTTTCCAAAACCAAAGAATTACTGGACAGAGTTGGTTTAAATGAATCGCCCAGTACGTTGATCACAAATATGGGTGTAGGCAAACAGCAGTTGGTCGAAATTGCCAAGGCCTTGGCGAAAAAGGTAAAACTTCTCATTTTGGATGAACCTACGGCCTCACTCAATGACAGTGACAGTGAGAAGCTTCTTGGCCTATTGCTCCAATTCAAGGAGCATGGAATTTCGTCAATTTTAATTTCTCATAAATTAAGTGAAGTCAATAAAGTAGCTGATTCCATCACTATTCTCCGAGACGGCGCCACGATTGAAACTTTGGATTGCCGCAAAGACAAAATTACAGAAGACCGGATCATTCGCGGTATGGTCGGGCGCGATCTGACCCACCGTTTCCCGCCGCGTGAAAAAAATATTGGAGATATCATTTTCGAAGTCCGCGATTGGACCGTATACCATCCCATCCACGAAGATCGCAAAGTTAGCACAAATGTAAATATCACTGTCCGTAAGGGCGAAGTCGTTGGGATTGCGGGCTTGATGGGCGCAGGAAGAACTGAACTGGCCATGAGCATTTTTGGTCACGCTTACGGAACCCGAATCAGCGGTAAAGCCTATAAACATGGGCAGGAAATCGATATCAGCACCATCGATAAAGCTATTACTAGCGGCATCGCTTACGCCACCGAAGACCGCAAAGCCTACGGATTGGTCCTGATCCAGGAAATTAAAGATAACATCACCCTGGCAAACCTGGAAGCGATTTCTGATGGCGGGGTTATCAATGAACCCAAAGAAATGACGGTCACGAGTGATTATCGGAAAAAGCTTAATATAAAATGTTCCAGCATCCGGCAACAGGTGGTTAACCTTTCCGGCGGCAATCAACAAAAAGTCGTCCTGAGCAAATGGTTATTCGCAAATCCGGAAATCCTGATTCTCGATGAACCCACTCGCGGTATCGATGTTGGCGCAAAATACGAAATATATTCCATCATTAACCGCCTGGCCAGTGAAGGCAAGGGCATCATCATGATTTCATCAGAATTACCGGAAATTTTAGGAGTTTGTGATCGTATTTACGTGATGCGTGAAGGCAAAATAGTCGGTGAATTGCCGGCCAGCGAAGCCTCCCAGGAAATAGTAATGAAATACATTATGACACAACAAGAGGTGATGGAACAATGAAAACCCTGGCGACTCTTTTCAAAAATAATATCCGTGAATACGGTATGCTGATCGCGCTCATCGTGGTCATGCTCTTCTTCCAGGTTCAGACCAATGGCATATTATTCAAGCCAGTCAATATAACCAACCTGGTTCTCCAAAACAGCTATGTTATAACCATGGCCCTTGGGATGCTGTTGATTATTGTCTCTGGCTGGATTGACCTTTCGGTTGGCTCGGTTGTCGCCGTTGTTGGCGCACTTGCCGGCGTACTGATGGTCAGGTATCACGTGAACTGGGGTCTGACCGTGGTGATTTCCCTGCTGGTGGGGGCCTCGATTGGGGCTTTTCAAGGCTACTTTGTGGCTTTTCTAAAAATCCCAGCCTTCATTGTTACCCTGGCAGGCATGTTGATTTTTCGAGGTTTAACTTTTGTGCTGCTTCAGGGTGAGTCGGTAGGACCGTTTCCGGTTGGGTTTCAAAAAATCAGCTCTGGGTTTATTCCAGATGTTTTTAATTACCCTGGCTTCCATCTGACTACCATCCTGATCGGGGCGTTTCTTTCAATCTTATTAATTGTGATTGATTTTCGCGCCCGGAAGAATCAGGAAAAATACGGCTTCGAAGTTACCCCATTTTATTTTTTCATCACCAAAAATCTTGTTATCACCTCCGCAATTATGGGTTTATGCTATTTGATGGCTTCCTATAAAGGCCTTCCAAATGTGCTCATCCTTCTTTTTGTGCTGATTTCAGGGTACTCTTTCATCACCAGTCAGACAACTATCGGTCGCCGCATCTTTGCGATGGGCGGTAATGAAAAAGCTGCCCGCCTCTCGGGTGTCAATACTCCTCGCCTGTTATTTTATACCTTCATCAATATGGGTGTACTCGCTTCGCTGGCAGGTCTGATTGTGGCAGCGCGCTTAAACAGCTCCACGCCCAACGCCGGAGACGGTATGGAATTGGACGTGATTGCTGCCTGTTTCATCGGTGGCGCTTCAGCCAGCGGTGGCATCGGGACTGTCATCGGCGCAGTAGTTGGCGCTTTTATGATCGGCGTATTGAATAATGGTATGTCCATCGTTGGACTAGGGATCGATTGGCAGAAGGTTGTCAAGGGTATGGTGCTCCTGGCTGCCGTGTTATTCGATGTTTACAACAAAAACAAGAATTAACCTATCATTTCTCTATACAAAATTTTTGAGCAGGCCGAAATTGGCCTGCTCATTTTTTTTTAAATACCAAAAACGAATACGATTTATATCGAAAAGCTTCCCACTTAGAGCAACAGCACTCGTGCTTCATCCACAAAAAGATCCATTCCCTGTGGATTGCATCAAAAATCGCGGAAATTCATAACGAATTCTTCATGAACTGTATTGGTCAGGTAACGGTTGGACAAAACAACTCATTCCATTTCATTACGAGTAGTAGTAGCCGCCGATTTTGCTCTCCGATTTAAGCCTCGGTACTTGTGGGGTTTGGCGGCGTGGCAATCTCCGATTTTGCGGGAAGCTTGCCATGCTCGCGATGATTATACTGAGTCGTTTACCTGCGATTTTCCGCCACTTTTATGCGTCTGCTTCCGATAAAAATAAAAAAAGAGGTCTTATCCGCGAAAATCCGCGCTCGTCCGCGGCCAAATGGGCTTCTTGACAAACGATAAGCCCAACTCAGTATAACAATGACAAATCGAAGCGGCTGCTTTGTCTAACCTACCATTACAGAATTCTTCATGAACAAAGCTATTCTTTGTGTTTTCTCACCCGGGGAAACAAACAGAGAAGAAATTATCTCTCGTGGATAACTTGCGAGGAAAACACATCAATTGTCTTACACTTGAGCACAAAAAACGGGATGACAAAGACACCAAGCAAGGTTCCGTAAGGTAATATAATTCTTTGCGGTTCAGACAAAACCGTAGCTCAACGCTTCGGGTTCTCGACGGTGAAGGCTTTGGCTTTGGAAACAAGTATGCTTGAAAAAAAAATTAGCTTTTAGGGGTACTCTCGCGCACTACCAATTCGGTCTTAAGTACCAGAACTTTCCCGGAAAACCGGGATTCCGTTCCCTCGATTTGCGCAAGGATGGTTTTGACCCCCAGAATGCCTAATTCGCGTAACGGATGAGTAACAGTCGTAAGACTGGGAGTGTAATAAGCCGATTCAACCAGATCATCAAAACCGATGATAGCCATGTCCTCTGGTACTCGGATACCGTGCACATGGGTGTAATGCAACACGCCTAACGCCATCTGATCATTACTGACGAAGACTGCATCCATATCAGGAAACTTCTGGACCAGCTCAGCAAAAGCCGATTCTCCGCTGGAAGATGACCAATTTCCCTGCGTCCAGCGCTGCTCATAATCATCCCCCACCGAGCTGAGCGCATCTTCCCAACCTTGTTTGCGTTGGCGAGCCTCAAGCCAATCCAGCGGTCCGGTAATTAATCCTACCTTGTGCCTGCCAACTGAAAATAAATATTCCACTGCCCGGCGCGCGCCACCGTAATTATCCACGCTGGCAGTCGCGTAATTGGGAGTCGCCTGGCTTTTTAAAAAGATAATCGGTGGACAAAACGTGGGCAGTTGAGCCTGGGCAATTTTTACGTTTTCTTTCAACTCTGGAGCGGCGAAAATGATGCCTTCCACATGATGCGCAATCAACGATTCGATCACCTGGACAATATTTGATGTATCAAAACGTGGTAATTCCTTGATCAAAAGAGCATAACCAGAAGCTTCACATTGCTCAGTGATACCGTTCAGAGTCTGCGAAACACCGACATATTTCAACCCTGCAATAATGACGCCCAGTGTATAACTGCGTTGCTGCACAAGACTGCGCGCCAAAGCGCTTGGCTGATACCCCATTTCAGCAATAGCTTTTTCAACCGCTTCCCTGGTATCAGGCGAAACATCTGGACGATTATTGATCACGCGCGAGACTGTTTGCGTGGAGACATTGCACATTTTAGCAATGTCTTTAATGGTGACCTTTTGTAAACGTTGAATTGCCATAGGATTCCAGGGGAATAGGCTAAAAAACTTGTACATTGATTATACCTTTGTTATAATGATTTGTGAACGATAACGGGAACGCTAACATTCTATATTTGGTTAAAATATTGCCTAAATGATAACTCTCCGACTGCACGGGCCTCGGGATCTACGGCTGCATGATGAACCTGAACCTGTTCCATGCGCAGGCCAACAACTGCTCAAACTCAATTCGGTAGGTATCTGTGGGTCCGATTTGCATTGGTTCAACGAACAAGGTATTGGCGATGCGCGCCTGGCCGCCCCACTTATCCTGGGTCACGAGTTTTCAGCCAGCACCCAAAACGGAGAACGCGTGGCTGTTGAACCAGCCATCCCTTGTGGCAGTTGTGAATATTGCTTGCGCGGCCATCCAAACCTGTGCCCCACGGTTATTTTTGCCGGACACGGCGGGCAGGATGGCGCCCTGCGCGAGTTTATGGCCTGGGATGAAAAATGCCTATTCCGCATTCCAGATTCAATATCGAATGATGATGGCGCCATGCTAGAGCCGCTGGGCGTAGCCATCCACGCGCTTGACCTGGCCCATCTGCGAACCGGAATGACTGTTGGGATCATTGGCTGTGGGCCAATCGGTTTGTTGATCTTGCAGTTGGTAAAACTTTCGGGAGCGACCAATATTATCGCCACGGATATTCTCCAACATCGGGTGGACGCCGCCCACGCCCTTGGAGCCCAGCATGCTATCCTTGCCGAAGACCAGCGTGGAACAGATTTAATCCTGACAGCCAGCGCAGGTCGCGGCTTGGATGTTGTCTTCGAAGTGGCTGGCAACCAGAACGCAGTTGAAGCCGCCGTCGATACAGTCATCCCCGGCGGAAAACTGATCCTGGTTGGCATTCCATCTGATGACAAAACCTCCTTCCCAGCTTCCGTGGCGCGCCGCAAAGGCCTGACCATCAAGTTGGTTCGCCGCATGAAACTCACCTATCCACGCGCAATCGACCTGGTTACAAGCGGCCAAGTCGATGTGCGTTCGCTCATAACTCATCGATTTCGCTTGGAGCAAGCTGCCGAAGCCTTTGAAACTGCGCAACGGCGCGAAGGTCTCAAAATTATGATCCAAATCTAGGAGGCGTTATGGCAAAGTACACAATTGGTGTAGATTTCGGGACAGAATCAGGTCGCTCGATGTTGGTGGATGTTTCCGATGGTCGCGAAGTAGCCACGGCTGTCTACCAATATTCGAATTCAGTTATCGACGAACGCCTGCCAGAAAGTGGCGTGCGCCTGGAACCGGACTGGGCGCTGCAGGACCCCCAGGATTACATCCGGACCTTTCAAATCACCATCCCTGCCGTCTTAAAGCAATCCGGGGTTGATCCCGCGGACGTGATTGGAATCGGGGTTGACTTCACAGCCTGTACCATGCTGCCGACCAAGGCAGATGGCACTCCCTTATGTTGGCTGCCTGAATTCCGCGCAAAACCACACGCCTGGGTAAAGCTTTGGAAACACCATGCTGCCCAGCCTGAAGCCGATACAATCAATGAAACTGCGCGCGCCATGGGAGAAACCTGGCTTGAACGTTATGGCGGCAAGGTTTCATCCGAATGGTTTTTCTCAAAAGCCCTGCAGATTGCAAACGAGGCGCCAGAGATCTATGCCGCCGCCGACCGCCTGCTAGAAGCCGCCGATTGGGTAATCTGGCAGTTGACTGGTGTGGAAACTCGCAACAGCTGCACCGCCGGCTACAAAGCCTTATGGTCAAAACGCGAAGGTTTTCCAAGCAAAGCTTATTTCGCCGCACTCAACCCCCTGCTCGAAAATGTCATTGACGAAAAGATGACCCGCAATATCAGCCCGATTGGCGATAAGGCCGGTGGTCTCACAGCCCAGGCTGCCGAGTGGACCGGGCTCAAACCAGGCACGGCCGTAGCCGTCGCCAATGTGGATGCACATGTGGCCGTCCCCGCCACCACCGTGGTGGAACCAGGCCGCATGGTAATGATCATGGGCACATCCACCTGCCACATGGTTCTGGGCACGGAAGAACACCTTGTGCCCGGCATTTGCGGGTACGTGGAAGACGGCATTCTGCCCGGTTTGTTTGGCTACGAGGCCGGGCAATCCTGTGTTGGCGATCATTTCGCCTGGTTTACAGAAAACTGCGTACCCGGCTCTTATGAACGCGAAGCCGAAAAGCGCGGTATCAATATCCACCAACTGCTGGAAGAAAAGGCCGCCATGCTCAAACCGGGCGAGAGTGGTCTGTTAGCCCTGGATTGGTGGAATGGCAACCGCTCTGTGCTGGTGGATGCAGATCTGACCGGTCTATTGATTGGGGCGACACTCCTGACCCGACCAGAAGAAATTTACCGGGCCCTGATCGAAGCGACAGCCTATGGAACGCGGGTCATCGTGGAAGCTCTCGAGAATAACGGTGTCCCAGTCACCGAGCTGGTGGCCTGTGGCGGGCTGCCGGAAAAGAACAAACTGCTGATGCAGATCTACGCAGATGTAACCGGTCGTGAGTTCAAGGTCTCCGCCTCCGGTCAAACACCTGCGCTGGGTTCTGCCATGTTTGGTGCTGTAGCAGCTGGCAAGGCTGCCGGTGGTTACGACCAAATCCATGCTGCCGCCGCCCAAATGAGCAGACTAAAAGACGAAACTTTCAAACCCAACCTGCAGGCCAAGCTGGTCTATGACAAACTCTTCAGCGAATACATCGCCCTGCATGATTATTTTGGCCGTGGTGAGAATGACGTGATGAAGCGTCTCAAGCATATCAAGGCTGAAGCAAAGAAGTAATCCATCTCAACGAACCAAACGCTGGCATGCTCAAGAGTCAACACCAGAACATGCCAGCGTTTGCTCAAACCTACCCGAGCCGAACCTGATTTTTACATGGGCAAGTGAAAACAAAGGTTTTATTTACGGCACCTTCCTGGGCGCCTTTATCATCTTGATATTGCCGCTCTAACGCAAAATAATCGCTGGGCTTTCCCGCAGTGCACACGGCTTGCCGTCCACTAACTATCATTCTTCTGTGTCCGGCTCCCTGGCGAGCTAGCACAAAACAACCTGAAAAATAAATTATCTTTTACCTGTGTCATTTCTAGCCATTACAGGAAAACAAAATCATCCACCTGCCTGCTTCCGCCTTGCGAAAATAGGCAAATTGAAGGAGTAATACTAATGATCAACCTGAAAAAAAATGAAGTCTGGTTTGTAACCGGGAGCCAACATTTGTATGGCCCGAAGACCCTCGAACAAGTTGCCGAACACTCGCGTGAGATTGCAGCCTTTCTGAACGCGTCAGCTCAAATCCCGGTCACGATCGTATTCAAACCAGTGCTCACCACCCCAGAAGCCATCCGTGAGCTGTGCCTGGATGCCAATACATCCAAAAATTGCATCGGCTTGATCACCTGGATGCATACTTTCTCCCCCGCCAAAATGTGGATCGGCGGATTAACCCAGCTGAAGAAACCGTTCTTGCACCTGCACACGCAGTACAATCGCGAAATCCCCTGGTCCGAAATTGACATGAACTTTATGAATCTAAACCAGGCCGCCCATGGCGACCGGGAGTTCGGGTTTATTGGCAGCCGCCTGCGTCTAAACCGCAAGGTGGTCGTCGGGTTCTGGCGGGATGAAGACGTTCAGAACGGGATTGGTGTCTGGACTCGCGCAGCCAGCGCCTGGGCCGACGCCCAGGGCGGAAAAGTTGCCCGCTTTGGCGACAATATGCGCGATGTGGCTGTCACCGAAGGTGACAAGGTTGAAGCCCAGATCAGGCTCGGTTACGATGTCTACGGCTACGGGGTGGGCGACCTGGTGAAGGTTATCAACCAGGCCAGCGATGCAGATATCGACAAGCTCGTCCAGCAATACATGGATGAGTACGAGGTCGCTCCGGCCCTCAAACCCGGTGGCGAACGCAATACTTCCCTGCGTGAAGGCGCGCGCATCGAGATCGGCCTGCGCAACTTCCTGTCCGCAGGAAACTTCACGGCTTTTACAACCACCTTTGAAGACCTGCACGGCCTGGCACAACTGCCCGGCATGGCTGTCCAACGCCTGATGCGCGATGGCTATGGTTTCGGCGCGGAAGGTGACTGGAAGACATCCGCCCTGGTACGCGCCATGAAGGTCATGAGCGCCGGGATGCAAGGCGGCGTAAGCTTCATGGAAGATTACACCTATCACTTCAGCGCTTCTGGCGACAAAGTGCTGGGTGCCCACATGCTCGAAATATGTGAATCGATCGCCTCCAACAAACCGAAACTGGAAATCCTGCCGCTCTCCATCGGCGGTAAAGCCGACCCGGTCCGCCTGATCTTCGACTCAAACACCGGCCCTGCCATTGGCGCATCCATCATGGATATGGGCCAACGCTTCCGCATGGTGGCCAATGTTGTCGATGTGGTTCCGACCGATGCCCCGCTGCCCAAATTACCCGTGGCTCGTGCCTTCTGGCTGCCGCGTCCCAACCTCAAGACCGCTGCTGCTGCCTGGATCTATGCCGGTGGCGCACACCACACCAGCTTCAGCTACTCTGTAACGGCCGAACATCTCCAAGATTTTGCCGATATGGCCGGGATTGAATTCCTGCTGATCGACGAAAACACCAGGCTCTCTGAGTTCCGCGATAAGCTGCGTTGGAATGACCTTTACTATCATCTGTCCAAAGGCCTTTAGGCTGGCGTGACATCCTCCTTGGACTGCAATCTCCTCTGTCATTATGCACAGAGGAGGTTGTATTTTCCCGGATGGCAGCAGTAAAATTGATTCATGGGAGATTTCTATGCAATATCGCGAACTTGGACGTACCGGTTGGAAGGTATCAACAGTTTCTTTTGGCGCCTGGGCCATTGGCGGCTCCTGGGGCAGCGTGGACGACCGCGATTCGCTGGCAGCCCTGAACCGCTCGATTGATCTGGGTGTCAACCTGATCGATACCGCCGATGTATATGGCGATGGGCGCTCGGAGCGCCTGGTGGCGCAGCTGCGCAAGCAACGCCACGAAACCATCTACGTGGCAACCAAGGCTGGCCGTCGCTTGGATCCACACCTTGCCAAAGGCTATAACCGCGAAAACCTGAATGCTTTCGTAGAACGCAGCCTGAAAAATCTTGATGTCGAAGCCATCGACCTGCTGCAACTGCATTGCCCACCGAGCGAAGTCTACTATATGCCTGAAACCTTTGGAGTCCTGGATGACATGGTCCAGGCTGGCAAGCTGCGTTATTACGGCGTCAGCGTGGAAAAGGTGGAGGAAGCTCTCAAAGCAATCGAATACCCCAACGTGCAAACCGTGCAAATCGTTTTCAACATCTTCCGCCAACGCCCGGCTGAGTTATTTTTCGCAGAAGCAGCCCGCCGCAAAATCGGCATCCTGGCCCGCGTCCCGCTCGCCAGCGGTTTATTATCCGGCAAGCTCAGCCTCAAATCCAGCTTTGAAACCGATGACCATCGCGCATTCAATCGTCATGGCGAAGCCTTCGACCGCGGCGAAACCTTCGCTGGTGTCGACTACGAAACCGGGCTGAAAGCCGTGGAAGAATTGCGCGCGCTTGTTCCCGCAGGCTGGAGCATGCCACAGTTTGCCCTGCGCTGGATTCTGATGTTCGAGGCGGTCACCTGTGCCATTCCCGGCGCAAAGAATCCGGCCCAGGCCGAAGATAATATCAAATCTGCTGACCTGCCCGGTTTGGACGCCCTCACAATGGGCAAAATCCGTGCCCTTTATGATGAGCGCATCCGTGGACTGGTCCAGCATTACTGGTAATCCCCTGTCCGCGCCCAGTATTGAGCATTACACTGGGCATTAATTCGCACAGGTGCAACGGCTTCAGATCACAATCCAGGCTTTTATGATCCACCATATTTTCCAACGACCCTAAAGAGGAAATCCTATGAGCAATTCTGTACTGCGTTGGGGCTTACTATCCACAGCCAAAATCAACAGTGCCCTCATTACCCCCCTGCGAGCCTCCGCCCGCAACCGGCTGACAGCTGTCGCCAGCCGCTCTCAGGCCTCGGCCGATGCCTATGCCGCCGAATGGAAGATCGAACGAGCCTTTGGCTCCTACGAAGCCATGCTGGCTGACCCTGATATCGACGTCATTTACAATTCACTGCCCAACCATCTGCACACCGAATGGACCATAAAAGCTATGCGAGCTGGTAAGCATGTGCTCTGCGAAAAGCCCATGGGTTTGACAACTGCCGAAGTGGATGCGATCGCCGCCGCCGCAAAAACCTATGGCAAAGTAGTCACAGAGGCCTTCATGTACCGCCATCACCCCCAGACCCTTAAAGCCCGTGAGCTGGTCCAAAACGGCGCAATTGGCAAACTGCAGGCCCTGCGCGGTGCCTTTACCTTCAAAATCGACACCGATGTCAATATCCGCCTGGATGCGGCGATGGGCGGTGGCAGCATCTGGGATGTTGGCTGCTACCCAATCAGCTATGCCCGTTTCATAGTCGGCGCAGAACCGCTGGAAGTCTTCGGTCAGCAGATCAAGGGTGTCAGCGGGATTGACGATTCGTTCTTCGGACAGATGAAATTCCCGGGCGACGTCTTCGCTCAATTCGACAGTGGCTTCCGCACACCTTTTCGCACCCACATGGAAATCATCGGCTCTGATGGCACGCTCACTATTTCAGCTCCCTTTAAGCCCGGGCTGGATGAGAAAATCAGCCTGTACCGCGCCGACAAAACCGAGCTGATCGACATTCCCCCACAGGAACTCTATATTGGAGAAGTGGAAGACATAGCCGATTGCATCCTGCTCGGCAAAGCCCAGCACATGTCGCTGGCTGACAGCCGCGCCAACACAGCAGTCATCCAGGCCCTCTTAAAATCTGCAGAAACCGGGCAGCTGGTCCAGTTGTAATTCAAGCTGAACAATAGACCAGAGTCACGCCTTGGGTTTGGCCCGCACAAACCACCATGTTCGGATACGTCAGCGCTGATCCAGCGTGGCTCGCCCCGTCCGCAAATACGATCGATGGGCACAGCACTCATGGCAATTCTTGTGATGGCTAATATCTGAACTTGAATGCCGGCAATTTAAGATAACCAAAAGGGCCACCATCAAAATGCGATGGTGGCCCTTTTTATTGATTGAACCAAAAATTTAGTTTTCAGGAGCCAGGAAATAAACTGCCTTAAGCGGAAAGCGCTGCTTGGCATCCGGCGAAAGTTGCGCATAATTCTGCACCCAGAGTTGAAACAAACTTTCGAGTGAGATCAACCTGATCTTGCGCAGCTCCTGAAATCTGGAGACTGTCAGCACCTGGTCCGTGAACCCACCGGATGAGACAAAAATCCCCAGGTCATGCGCATTCAGCTCACCCATAAAGGCTCTCAGACCCTCAACCGTGGCAGCCTGACCCTGGTGTTGAACATGAACCTTGACCCGCGGACCCGAACTGCCGATCGGGTTGGGATAGGCAACCATATCGATATAGCCATGTTTTTTTCGTGGAGGTGCCACCCAGTCCAGATGATAGTTCAGCGCCTGCAATAGATCAGCGACAATATGATTGAACTCAACCGGGCTCATTTCATTCAGATAACGCCAGATCTGCTGCCAGGCTTTTTCTTGCGCATTTTCCACAGTCAGAAGAATATCGGCGTGCAGCTGCCTTTTTTCCTCACAGAGGAGCAAGGCCGCCTTGTAAATCTCTTCAATATTTTTTATATTGCGGCAGGCCGCCATGCCATCATCAGAAATATACCAACGGTCCTTATTCTTGATAAACCAACCCACTTCCACCAGCACACCGGTCACCTCGCGTGCAATTTTCTCATACAGGGGGATATCAGTGGCAGGCAGTAGACTGGTTTCAAGCTCGCTCAGTTTGAGCCGCACAGGAATCACATCCAAAATATCCCTGGCGGGCAAACCGTCGGCTTTCAACCACAAAGCTTGAATAATTACACGCAGGATATCAGAGGTCCGCTTCAATGAAGGCTCATCCATATTGATATATTATATTCGATAAACAAATATTCAGTACATTTCAAGTTTATTACATGTATTTGCTGACCGCATCCAGATTCAGGTGTTAATCAGCCCAACCACTGCCTGTAAATAAACGATAATTGATACTTTGCCCACACTCTTCCAACCATTCCACCCGCTCAGCAAGCAGATTCTATTGCCCAGCAAGCCCAGCCCAGAGTTAGGCAGAATGACTGCCACACTCCGTTTAAAAAAAATAGCTCTTATCGGATTATGGGATTAGTGCGAGACGATCCAATCAGCGCTATTCCGGGGCATCAACTTTGACCCTGCCTGCTGCGCCACACGAGTTTTTAGCAGCGCTTTTTCGCGCTATTTTGTATTGGTCAGGTAACGGTTAGACAAAACAACTCATTCCATGTTGTTAGTAGTAGCCGCCGATTTTGCTCTCCGATTTAAGCCTCGGTACTTGTGGGGTTTGGCGGCGTGGCAATCTCCGATTTTGCGGGAAGATTGCCACGCTCGCGATGATTATACT